>JAUXHN010000022.1 GCA_030621515.1 Deltaproteobacteria bacterium
GGGAATCGTTTTTCAGGGGCGGACAGAACTTGGCCCGGGGGTGGGGTAAGGTTTGGTTTGGTTGCCTTCGAGTAAGGGGCGGTCTATTATTTTGTTGTCAATCAAGGGGGACCTCTTGCCGAAAAACGAATTCAACGCGTTGTCGGAAAAATACAGCGAGCTGTATTTTTCAGGCCGCGTCGACGAGCATCGCAAAGCGAGCGCAGTCAACCTCATGTGGCCTCTGGTCGGATGGGCAGACGGCTCCTACTACCACGGCACACCCGTAATGCTCGACCAGATCCTCGTCTCCCGAGGCCTCCTCGGCAACGGCCCCCTGGGAATCATCAGAGACTCCGTAGATGTCGTCCGCCTCCCGGCAATGGAACAAGGTAAAAACAAAAAACCCCACCGCTTCGGCCGACCCTCCAGAGGGAATCTGGATCTGGCTGGGTATTCTGATCATTTTCCCGTTGGTGTGAGGGTGGGGGAAAGTGAATCGTAAATGACTATCGGAAATGATCTATCCGCAGCTGTTCAGGAAGAAGGAGCCTAACCCATGGACTTTGAACAACCCAAACCCGACTCCAAGAAGTACTCCGACCTGATAAGCGAGATAAACAAAGGCATAATCAAAGTACCCAAGTTTCAACGCGACTTCGTCTGGAGCATTGATAAAACCGCGAAGCTTCTGGACAGCATCCTCAAGGGCTATCCCATTGGCACCTTCATCTTGTGGCAAACAGACGAGCGAATAAACGACATCAAGAATGTGGGCAACCTGCCGCTGCCTCGCACGCCAGACGGTAATAAAGTCCAATATGTCCTTGATGGCCAGCAGCGTATTACGTCTCTCTTTGCTGCTTATTGTGGTGCCCAAATTCAGAAGGTCGGCGAGAAGAAGGTCACCGACTACAAAAACATTTACGTGAATCTAGATGTGGATATTTCCGAAAACGATGACCAGGTGATCTCGGCAGAACCCATCGGTGAGAAGTATCTCTCGCTAAATGACGTTCTCAATTTTTCGTACGGAAAAGCCAAAGAACTTTCCGATAGTTTCACAGAGGAAGAGCTGAACTTGGTGAACAGCTAGCGATGAAGTAGCGGAGCGCATATTGGGCGGAGAAAACGAATCGGTGGAATTCAAGGCCACCCTCCGCTATGACCTGCGTCAAAGAGTGGTGAACAAGAAGCTGGAGTTTGTCATTGCCAAGACAATCGCTGCTCTGCTGAACAGCAGTGGTGGAGATCTATTCATAGGTATCGACGATGATCAAAACGCTCTGGGACTGGCCGAAGACATCGCCACTTTATCAAAGAAAAAAAACATAGACGGTTTTGAGTTGCAGCTGATTGAGGTGATCAAGAAATACATTGGCAACGAATACAGCTCCCGCATCAAAATCACCTTTCCCACAATCGATCAGAAACAAATATGTCGAGTCAACACATCGCCAAGCAGCAGCCCGGTCTTCGTGAAATTTGAAGACAAAGAGGACTTTTTCGTCCGCCATGGCTGCAGCTCTCAACCCCTGAGCCGCGAAGAGCAAAGTGCTTATGAGAAAGAACATTGGGGATAATCTGGATTTGGGTGGGTAAAGGGTCCGGCGTCCCTGCAGGACGCGTCCTGCTTCGGAGGCCCTTCTCCGGATCTTTGTTTTCAATACCTGGGGCTGCGCCCCAGGCTATATTCCCCCGCCGCTTTGCGGCGAAGAAAGCCCCCACCAGGCCCCCCACAATCCATTGCACCACAGCCCCCAAGTCTCTATCGTCCCCCTCATGGACGATGGGGATCGCATATTTTCCCTCGAACCCACGGAGCGTCTCTGCCGGTTCGTGCCGGAGGACGTTTAGGCTTTATTCGTGGTACAGTAGGCGAGGAGGTTTGAGATGAGATGGACATTGACGACGCTCAGGCAGCGGCGCGACGAGATTCTCGAAATAGCGCGTAGGCATGGCGCGAGGAGCGTGCGAGTGATTGGCTCGGTGGCGAGGGGCGAAGCCGGTTCGGACAGTGACATTGATTTGGTCATCGAATACGAGCCGGGCACAAGCTTGATGGATCACGGCGAGCTGATAATGGATCTTCGGGAGGCGCTCGGATGTCAAGTTGATGTTGTCAGCGCCGGAGGAATGCGGGAGCGGATGAGATCGCGCGTGGAAAACGAGGCGGTGGCGCTGTGACATCTGCCAGGCCAGATGAAGATCGCATGCTGGACATCTCCGAGGCGATGGCTGCCATCGCGAATCGCGTCAAGACGCGAGAGGATTTCGATGGCGACGAAGTACTTCGCGTTTGGTGCCTGCATCACATCGTTGTCATCGGGGAAGCGGCGTCACGGGTCTCTGACGCCTTGCGCGGCCGATATCCCGCACTACCCTGGCGAAGGGTCATCGCCATGCGCAACGCAGTAGTCCATGGATACTTCGAGGTGGACTGGGATCAGGTGTGGACGGTTGTCGAACGTGATCTCGAACCATTGCGAGTGGAGGTGGAAAAGATCCTGAGCGCCGAGGGATGGACGATGTAGATCCGATTGCCCTTTGCAGGCTACCAATCTCACCTCCAAGACGTATTGCATCGCAGCCCGAATCAGGGCGACCACCCGCCGTCGCATGGCTATGGCGGGCCAGGCTCCGGAATCGCCCCTACGACCGAATGACGATCTTGAACTTGGGGAAAAAACATGGTTTCGTATTTTTCATGAATACAATCTCGAACAAGAAAAGACTGGGGCTTGGAACCATGGCGTGTGTGTTGCTCGGCGTTGCGCTGACCTGGGGTTGCGGCGTTGTGGGAGGAGGAGGAGGGGGCACACAGATCAGCCGGAAGTCCGGTCCGTTCCAGCCGAAGCAGCCGGGCTACGAGTACAGGGAAGGGGTCGTGTACTATCAGGGCGCGCCGCTGATGCGCGTGGCCCAGACCGACGTGGACAAGTTCACCACTCACTACCAGGTCTACCACACTGACGGCTCGCTCCAGGCCGAGGTAACCCTGGCATCGTCCTACGACAAAACCCTCGATTGCCGGGCCACCTTCCCCACGCTGGGCGTGCACTACGAGGTGCGCTATCCGATAATCGCATTCTCCGAACTGCTGGCATCGTACATCGACAACGAGGTTCTGGTTCAGGGACGCGCCGAGTCGCAGGGGTTGCAGGGGTACGCGGCGAGCCGCGGTTTTCAGGTCGTGGATACGGCGGCCCAGTTCAAGCGGCTCAGCGAGGCCGGACAACAGGCTATGTGCCGACGATGCGAGGAGGACTACCGGCGCTGTCAGGTCGACGCCTCGTACAGGCGCGACCACCCCACGCCTGGAGTCACCGTCTCCAAGTCGTGCGAGATCCAGTTTCAGGAATGCTCCCAGGGCGGGATCCTGACCCGTACAGACGAGTGGCCCTGCGGTTCCCCGCCTCCGTAGTCGGTTCACCATATGAAGAATGTTTTCCCAATAATAGCAGCCGCGTCGATGTTCCTTTTTGGAGCGCGCGCCATGCCCGATCCGGTCGCGCCTCCGGGCGCGCTGGACACCCAGACCATCCGGCTGCTCGATTCCGTTCTCGGCAATCCCGATCCCGGGGCGTGTAGGAAGGTTGCGAGTAAGCTCAACGCGACGGAGATCATCACGGCGATGTATCGAGGGGGCCGCTCCACACGCCTGGCGGCGCTGGAGGTTGCCGGATACGTGGATCACCCCTGGCCGATCCTCCCTTATCTCGTGGCGTTGATGACTGCGCGCGAGCGCCAGACTGCATCGAGATCTACCCGGGCCATGCTGCGTTGTCTTCAAAGGATTTCCTCTGGCCCGTCGGGGCCCGCGGATGTCATCGAAGGGGAGTTCGATCAGCTTGCCACGGCGCTGTTCGAGGTGGCCGACAACCATCTCCTTGCGTCGGATATTCGAGCGTCGGCCCTGTGTGCTGTGGGCATGATCGACAACATGACCGAACAAAAATACGAACCGTCGCAAGCCCATCTCGAGAACGAAAACGACGCTGTCAAAGCGGCCGCCATCGGTCTCCTGGATCCCCCTCTCGGGGACGGCGTTCTCGACACCCTCGCGCGGATCGCAACATCGTCGGACGAAATCCCGATGCACCGCAGCCAGGCCGTCGGCCTTTTATGCGAGAACGCCCTTGCTCACGGGGTCAAGGCGCCTTCAAAGGACCTCTCGAAGATCATCCGCTCGTTGTTGTCGGCGGATCCAGGCGCCGAGGCAGTCCTGCCGATCCTCGGCTGTCTGCGGCGGTTTCCACCCGACGCACGGGCAGATCTCGTGAGCCTGGCCCTCAAGCATCCGGATCCGGCAGTCGGCCGGTTCTGGGAGAGCGCTGAAAACAGATAAGTTGCGATCCCGGCGTTGCCACCCGGAACATAATGGTCAATACTCCGCATCATTCATTCAAAAGCATAGAAAGGAAGAACCATGCGCTGGACGACATCATTACTTACGGCATTCGTCATCAATGGACTCCTCGTGACGGGCTGCGGCGTTCCCCAGGATCAGTACGACGCCGACATGGCGGCGCTCAAGGCGGAGATCGCCAAGGTGCGGGGTGAGGCTGCATCACTACAGCAAGAGCTGGACGACATCACGGCCAGGAAGGTCGCCATGGAGGAGGAGGTCAACAGGCTCAAGAATGCGCTTCAGACGTTGACCGGAGAGCGGGACGCGCTTGCCAAAGCGGAGGAGCTCGCCAAGAAGCGGTTGGAGACGTTCCGCGCCATGCTGGCCAAGTTCAAGGCAATGGTCCAGTCCGGCAAGATCAAGATTAAAATCTCCAACAACAAGATGATCGTGGAGATGGCTTCTGCCATCCTGTTCCCGAGCGGCAAGGCCAGGCTCTCCGATGAGGGAGAGGAGGCCCTGACGGAGGTGGCGGGAATTCTCGCGACCATCGGCGACAGGGATTTCCAGGTGGCCGGGCACACGGACAACATCCCCATCAAGAAGAGGCGGTTCAAGTCGAACTGGGCGCTCTCTTCCGCGCGGGCCGTGGCGGTCGTTCGGCATCTGATCGACAGCGGGATGAACGCAAAGAACCTCTCGGCGGCGGGGTACGGGGAAACACAGCCCGTGGCGGACAACAGCACGGGCGAGGGTAGGGCACAGAATCGAAGGATTGAAATCGTTCTTCAGCCAAACCTCGACGAGCTACCCGATCTCTCCTCCCTCGAAAAAATGATGTAATCAGGTCGACGGGGGCGGGAAGATCCGAGAAAACCTCCCCAGTAAACTCCTGGAACCGGTGGCCTTCATGTCTCCGCTTGCCAGGGCGGTTCGCGCGTCAAGGCGTTGCAGGATTATCTCCACCAGGGTCTCCTCGGTGGTTTCGAGGGTCAACGTCGGTGACTGATGTGTTCCCCCGGACGCCGCACATCGCCCTTTATCGATGGTCAGGTACCAGTTGTCGGCCTCTTCGCCCTGGAAATCAAACAGGATGACGGCCTCCAGATCGCCTGCGGCCACGGGATCGTAACAAGCGGCCAGCTCGTGCGCCAGGATCCTCAAGTCCTTCGATACCGCGGCCCCGAGTTGTTCTCGGTCATTGCCGCCGGCGCCGATCTCCCTGGCAATCTGCCAGTAGGTGGCTGAGTTCCGGCGAAAGGTCTCCAGATCCCGCGTGAACGGGAGGGATGCGTCGGACTCTGTTTGCGCAGAGAAACACCCTTCGCGGACCAGCTCCGCGCCGGCCCTCTCGAAGGCCATCCGCACCTTCCTGCCGGTGATCGGCTTGCCCGCGTCGAAGTCGAGGAAGAAGCTCTCCGATCTGAGCAACTTGCCGACCGGTTTTGCGTAGATACCGTCGCAGATAAGCTCGAAAGTCTTGACCAGGCCGTCCATTGTCTTCGGGTTTCTGTGTGCCCCCACCGCTACCAACGCAGCGCGGTCGGGTCCCCTGTCGGGATACCGTTCAGTATTGCGTTCCAGACCGATCTCGCCGCCCTGTGTGATAATGGGAAGCGATGTGGGGAGCAGGCGTTCCAGGAAGGCCTTGATGAGCGCAGAAAATGAATAGTAGTAGACCGGTGTTGCAAGGACGAGGGCGTCACTGTCCAGAAACTTCTCCATGAGCATCGCCATGTCGTCGTTCCGTGAGCATCTCCCGTCGTGTTTGGGATCCCAGCAATGGAAGCACCCGGCGCAGGGCCTGACGTCGTAATCTCGCAGATCGATCTGTTCCACGCGACCACCGGCCACGACCGCGCCGGTGGTGAACAGCGCCAGCAGATCCTCCGTGTAGCCGTTATTTCTGGGCGCGCCGTTGATGATAAGGATTTTCATTCTCATCTCCTGGACAATGGGTTGTAGCCCTGAAATGTATTGCTATCAAGTGTCGGGCGCGGGTCTGCTCGCGGACGAAATCTGGACAGTCGAGCACCGGTTATGTAGCTTCCTTGGGCAGGAGGCCTGGGATTGGTATTTCGTACAAACACGTACCTTTCATTCTTGTCGTTATCAACCGCAGCGGCAATTCTGATAGCGTCGAGCATGCTCCATGCACAAGCGGAGGACGCCGGAGCCGGCGAATTCCCCATCCTCAAGCGCACCGCGGAAACAACGCCTGTTCGCGTGGGGGCGCGACGGTACAGCGCAGTTCAGGCCCGCGTTCACGTAGGCGCGGTTCTCCGCTTGAAAAAGACCGGCCAGAAGCGCGGTTGCCCGAGGGGATGGTTGGAGCGTGAGGGGGGAGGGTACGTTTGCGCCGCGAACCTCAAGAAGACCGAAGAGACCGAGCGCAGGCCCACCGCGCGAGACCTTCCGGGTATTCTGGATGGCCTGGAGGCCTGGGAGGTGACCCGGGGAGGTTCCCGTTTCTACAAGCGCGTCAAGGATATCGATCGCAGGCACCTCTACCGTTTCCTGGTGAAAGGCACTTACCTGATGATCCGCGAGAGCCTGACCAGGTACGGGACCGACTATCACCGCAACCGCACGGGCTGGTGGGCGACGTCGGCGAACACCGTCAAACTCGATCCCCCGATTACATCGCTCGGCATCGAGATAGGCGAGGATGAGACTCCGCCGGCGGGTGTGATTATCGAGGACGAAGTCGGCGTATGGGAATCTCCGGATGCGAGCGGACAGCCGACGTCGACGTTGGAGCGGTGGTCCGCCGTCGCCGGTATCGCGGGGAAGCCCCTGTCCGTCGAAGACGGCTGGGTGGAGATCCCGGGCAAGGGATATGTGAAAGACGACAAGATCGCCCGTGTGAGGAAATTCTCACTACCTCGAAACGTATTGAAAAAGGAGAAATGGATCGCCGTCGATCTGGAGGAGCAGATGCTCCACGCGTACATGGGCGAGAGGTTGATCCGGGTTGTTCCGTGCTCCACCGGTATCAGAAACAACACCGGTCCCGGGAGATATCGCATCAAGTGGAAGCGCCGGCTGCAGACGATGAACCTGCGGCGTGGGCATCTGCGCGTGGAGGACGTGCAATACGTGATGTATTATGACCGAAGGCGCAGCATCGCCATTCACGCGGCATACTGGAACAATGACTTCGGCAAGCGCAGGAGTCACGGTTGCGTCAACCTGCCCAGAGACGACGCGCGATGGATCTACGATTGGAGCACACCAAACTCTCTGCCCGAGGATTCGGAGAACTTCCACTGCCCGGCCGACCGTGGAACTCGCGTTATCGTACTAAATTAAACAGGGGGATCTCTGGTCGCTGCCGGACATTATGTCGCCGGAGTGTATTCATGCTATGCTTTCAAAATCATGAGTAGCTTCTTTCACATTTCAACAGTCGCAGTCCTGATGGTCTTTTTGATCGTTGCGTGCGACGACGATCCCGGCAAAGTCGCTATCGACGGGGGGAGCGATTCGGGCACGGGAGGCGACACTGATACCGATGCGGACACTGATACCGACACGGACACATCGCCTGTTTCCCGCCCCCCAACGACTCTCGCCCAGACAGTCGCAGGTCTCGCTCCTGCACAGGACCTTTCGGACAACCCCGATCGGACACTGTGGGGGCTCACAGAACCAGGCCCGGGCGAGCCGTATCTCTACCTGGATGACCTGGGTGTGGGCGCTGCCACCGAGACTCCCGTCGGAGAACCGAGTTCCCTCCTGTACATATGGCAGATCACGGACGCGCAGATCGTCGACGAGGAGTCGCCCGCCAGGTTGATAAACGGGGATTTCTACACGGAATCCGCCTACCGGAACCAGGAGTCCTGGACGTCCCAATTTCTGGAAGCGAGCATCCGTACCGGAAACGATTTCGTGGATTTTCGTCCGTTCGATTTCGCCCTGTTGACCGGAGACATGATCGACAATATCCATAAAAACGAACTCGAATGGTTCATGCAGGTGATGGACGGGCATATCGTCCACCCGGATTCGGGGGACGACGACGATCCGCTGCCGGGCGAGGAGAACGATCCTCACGATCCCTTTCAGGCTGAGGGTTTTCATCAGAGTATTCCCTGGTACAGCACCGCCGGAAACCACGATCTCCTGGAGCTGGGCAACGGCCCCTTGCTGGCCCCCTTGCTGGCGGATCCCACGGGCGATACTACCTCCTGGCTATCCAAGGCGGTCATCCCCACTTGCCTGGACGAGCCCTGGTACGATGACGAGTCACCGTCACCGCAGCGTTGCTATCTTCCTCCCAAGGATCAGTTCACGAGCTCCAGTGTGGTCCCGGATTCCCAGCGGGCTTTCATCGATTCCTACGACTGGCTCTTCGCCCACTTCGGCTCCTCGACAATTCCCGACGGTCACGGATACACGCAGAACAGCCTCGACTACGTGATTGGAAGCTACGTGACGCAGAACATCGTTCCGGGCATTCCGTTCGTATTGATATCAATCGATATGGTGTCCAATTCCGGGCAGTGGGGCACCTTCGACCAGGCCCGGCACGACTGGCTCGAGGCGCGCCTCATCGACGCTGAAAACGCAGGGCAGATGGTTATTGTGATCAGCCATCACACGGGCCACAGCCTTGACGACGCGGACGAGCGGGACGATTTCATCTCCATGCTCAACGAATATCCCAACGTGATCGCACACATCGGCGGGCACACCCATGCAAACAGGATCACTCCGAGACCGGCGCCCACTGGGTACGAGGCGGAACATGGATACTGGGAGATCGAGACGTCGGCGATAGTTGATTGGCCCCAGCAGATGCGTTTCATCGAGATCGTGGACAACCGCGACGGCACCGGAGAAATCTACTGCACCATTGTCGACTACCAGATCCCGGTCGATTTCCAGGTGGTCGAGGGTGGACGTTTCTACGCACTGTTCGATGTCCAGTCGGGCGGCGAAGTATCAGGTGCCGGAGTTCCCGATGATCGCAACGTCATCCTCAGGTTTGCGTGGCCTCAGTATATTGCCGATGCCCTGGCCATGCTTCCGCACAGGGAGATTGAGTCACTCAATTTCGAAACAGATCAGTAATATAAGTCCGAGGTTGTGTTCTCGTGGCACACTTTGTGACGCTTGCGTGAGTTTTTCCCAGTGATCTATTCCCGCGCGTCGAGGCAACATATGTTATTGTTTTTTCAGAACATATTCCGCTTGTTTATTCGTGTTCAGTTCACTGACAACATGAGATTCACTCATCGGTCACCGTTGGTATGGCATTTGCTTTGGAAAGAGGTGAAATGCCATTTTCGATGAACTTAGAAGAAGAAGATTCTTCTTACTCGACAGGAGAACGATTATGAAAAACTCAATTACCAAGAGACCGACCTGGAACGGAATCGGAGTATTCCTTGTTGCGGCGTGCATTGCGGCGGGAGCGGCTGCATTCACCGGATGCTACCACGTGGAAGACTGGAACGAGATCGAGTCCGTGGAGGTCAATCACGCGCTGAATGGTTTTGACGATTGCGCTTCCTTCGAGGAGTACGCCAAGCTCGCGGCCATCCAATTGATGAGGGCCAGGGTCGAACAGGCGAGAGACGCCGACGCACAGTGGGCGGGGAATGAAGAGATTGCGTTGGGAGGCGCCGCCGATGGCGACAGCGATGGCGACTTTGACGAATCGGATCACTCCGAAACCAATAACCAGGAACAGGGCGTGGACGAGGCCGACCTCATAAAGACCGACGGTGACTACCTCTATTCACTGTACAAGGGTCAACTCATCATTGTCGAGGCCGGCGACGAGGGCGCCTTGAGCGAGGCGGGGCGTGTCGAAGTTGGCGGATATGCGGACGAACTTTTCATATACAACGATACGGCGGTTGTCTTTTCCGGCCTCAACGCCACCGAGGTGTCACCGGAGCTTCGTCACGACAGTCAAAACTACGATTGTTGGGATGGCTGGTGTGGGAATGAAAACTACCGGTACGCGCGAATCTCGCTGATCGATATTTCGGACAGAACAACGCCGCAGGTGATTCGCACTATCGCATACTCCGGCGAATACGTGACGTCCCGACTAGTGGACAATGCCTTGCGCGTAATCATCTTTTCCCCGTTGCCCGCGCTGGAAACGCAATGGTACTGGGAGGATTACGACAGTGATTCGTGGTGGAATTCGGTGTCCAACGTCAACACGATGTACAAGAAGATAATCAAAAGAAATGAAGACCGCATCAACGCCTTGACACTCGACGACTTCATGCCCGAGAAGCTCGATTCGGCGGACGGGGAAGTTCGGTACATCACGGACTGCAACGAAGCCCTTGGATCAATGACACCCACGGGCATCGGGCTGACTGCAATCATCTCCATGGATCTCGATAACATCGCCAAACAACCATCGGCGAATTCCGTCTTCGGCGCCAGGGGCATCGTCTACGCAAGCACCAGCGCACTCTACCTTACAACCTCTCGTCAGTATGTCATGGATGCTTTTGTCACAGGTTTGTGGCAGGACGAGACATCCGGCATTCACAAATTCGACATAACGCGAAGCGACGCCGCAGCGTTTTATCTGGCAACGGGAAGCGTTCTGGGACGAATGCTGAATCAATTTTGCATGGGAGAGCACAACGATTATCTGAGACTGGCCACCACGACCGGCTTCGCGGGGTGGTTTGAAACCAACGACCTGGAGAATCACGTCTACGTATTGCAGGAGCAGGGAAAACTGCTCAAAACCGTGGGAACGCTCGACGGACTTGGAATGGGCGAAGAGATCTACGCAGCTCGATTCATGGGCGACAGAGGATACCTGGTCACTTTTTTCGAGATGGACCCCTTGTACACACTGGATATGTCCAACCCCACCGCTCCTCAAATTGCCGGTGAATGGCACGGCCCGGGCTACTCCACGTATCTTCACCCCGTTGGAGAAAACAGTGTATTGTCGGTCGGACTGGTAGACGGCCGAACCGCGCTCACCCTCTATGACATCAGCAATTTCGCGTCACCGACCCTGGTGTCGCGTCTGTTCTTCCCCGATTGGGAATACTCCTCCGCTGCGGTCTATGAGCACAAGGCTTTCACCTTCAACTCCGAGTCCGGAATGCTGGCTCTTCCCTTTTACGAGTATCAGGACAACGATACCGGCATCTTCCTCTACGACGTTCAGGAGAGTGGTGTAACCCTGACATCCACCTTGCAACTGAACGGAGGCAGCAGCTTTTACGAGGGCGCAGCGCGCCGCAGCGCCTATATCGGTGACTACATCTACGGCATCTCCCGTTGCAGAATCACATCCGGCACCCTGAGCGATCCTTCAATTGCCGCGGATACGATCGAGCTGTTCAATGTGGGCTCCTGCGACGATTACAACGACTGGTACTGGGGCGGCGGCCAGGACTGGTAGGCAGGGATCCGGTCGACAAACAAGTTGACAAGTCGACAAGAACTCGTCAAACGAATTGGACGGTCCTGCTTCGCAAGGCCTACGCAGGATCTTACGAATTGGAAGGGAATAAGCCGATCTTTTTCAAGCTCACAACGATCTCGATACTGCTGCTGTTGCTGTACAGCGCATGTGGATCCGTCAACACATTCGAGGACTTCGATCCGGCGGTCGATGAGGATATCGGGGCGGGAGAGAACAGTGACCTGGACGCTGGAACGGACGCAGCCGTTCATGGAGATCCATGCTCTGCAAACAATCCCTGGGACTGCAATCCGCTGGCGGACTACTCTGTCGATCCACCTGTCAACGAGGGCTGCGAGGGAACCAATGTGTCATGCGACTACTGGGAACCGATATCCGGATTCACCTGTCTCCTGGACGCCACGGAAGCCCTCGAAGATATCTGCGATGTCGATAATGGTCCGTGGTGCACGGCAGGCACAACCTGTCTGGCGACCGGCGGAGCTTCGAGCGGAATCTGTGTGAAGTTCTGTTGCGGCGCGCAGGACTGCGATCCACTCGAGAGCTGTATCCCGGGCGATTGGCCCAACGTGACCGGAGACCTGGGATACTGCCTTGCTCCGGACGGAGGTATAGACGCCGGTTAACCCACGTGCAATCGCGCACGTTCCATCATCCTGGACACGAGATCCACAAAGGGTGTTCCTCCCTGGGCGGCTATTTCCGGCAGCAGGCTGGTCGGCGTCATTCCCGGAATGGTGTTTACCTCCAGGATCACCGGCGGATCTTCTCGCGGAAGGATGAGATCGATTCGGGCAGCCCCGGCGCAGCCGACTGCAACGAAAGCACGCGCTCCGAGATCGCATGCCCGGTCGATGGCGTCTCGATCCATGCGGGGAGGTATGTGATGTGTGGAGCCGCCTTGTTCATACTTGGCCCCGTAGTCGTAGAATTCCCGGTGCGGCTCGATCTCCACGGAGCCGAGCACTTCTCCGTCGATTACAGCCACCTGTACCTCTATCCCGGGCACGTATTTCTCCACCAGGGCGCGTTTCGAACAGGACAGGGCCTTTCGGATGGAGGCCTCCAGATCATCCATTTCCCGCACGATGCTCACACCCACGGATGATCCCTCGTTCACCGGCTTGACAACCACGGGGAGCGAGAGGCCGCCGGCAAGCGTGACATCCGCGTTGGTGACAACAATCCCCGGAGCCACATTCAGGCCGGCCGATGCAAGGATATCCCTGGTTCGCGATTTATCCATCGCAAGAGCGGAAGCCAGGGGGCCCGAACCGGTGTAGGGGATCCCCATGACTTCGAGCATTCCCTGGACGGTTCCGTCCTCACCCCACCTGCCGTGAAGGGCGATGAAGACAGCCTCTACATGGGCTTGACGAAGCTGCCTGTCCAGCTCCCTCGTGGCGTCGATCCGGATGACTTTATAACCTGTTTTATAGAGCCCGTCAGCCACCGCCTCGCCGCTCTTGAGCGAGATCTCGCGCTCCGCAGAGATCCCTCCCATCAACACACCCACCCGTTTGAATCTCATTGAAACCTCCATTCGTATCCCCAATGATGTACCAACGCACGATGAGGGGATCCATATTTCGGCACATTACCTCCGCAATAGAGGTGAGGTTTTTTGGAACGGCTCGTGATCAGTGTGATATTAGAGATGCGAATTCAAACTGGAGGCAAGTTCCAATATGATATTTACCGAAGCGGCCCTCGAAGTTCTCGAGCGCGAGGGCCGACCGATGCATGCGAGGGAGATCGCCGACAAGGCGGTCGAATGGAATCTTCTGTCCCATGTGGGTAAGACGCCGGTGCAAACCATGTCCGCGCGGATCTCCGCGATTGTGTCGAAGGGGCGTGGAGTGGGGCCGTTCGTGCGCGTGAGGCCGGGTGTTTTCGCTCTGGTGAAATGGGGCGGCGCCCCTCCAGGTGGCGCCGCGCCGCAAAAGCAGAGTCTCCCAAAGACAAAAGACGCCGAGGTGATGGACAAACCCGAGCAGCAGGCCGGGGAGGGAACATCATCGACGCGCAAGCGCAGGCGACGCAGAAAGAAGAGACGCCCCGAGGAGGTCGCGGAAGCGAACGGAAAGGCTCTGCCCGAGAAGAAAGCACCCGAGAAGAAAGCACCCGAGAAAAAAGCGCCCGAGAAGAAAAAACCACCCGAGAAAAAAGCACCCGAGAAAAAAGCGCCCGAGAAGAAAAACCTGTCCTCGCCGCCACCTCCCGCGAACAATGAAAGTGAGATCACCGATCGTGTGGAGAGCATGCTCAGGCAGCAGACCAAGCCGGTTCAGCCGGCCAAGCTGGTGGCACACTTCGGGCGGGAGGGACGCAGATGGGTCCAGCTCCTCGAGGCCTTGCTGGCTGCCGATGGGATCGAGCGCGAGCACCGAGGTCTGCGACCGAGGTTCGTCGAGCACCGCAATGGATGGGCTCTTGCCGCTCGGGAGGTGAGCTCGGAGATCGTAGAGTTGGAGAGCCAGGTGTCCGACGCAGCGCAAAGGCTTGCTCATATCGCCGGTCGCCAGGTGTTGAGAAAGATCCGCAGCCTGCCGATGAACGCATTCGTTCGCGTGGTCATCCTGTTCCTGCGGCGCTCTGGGTTCGGTGAGATGGCATCGGTCAACAGGGGATCGGGGCAAGAGGTTCATCTTTCGGTTCAGGACAGGCGAAGGGGAGGGCGTTTCAACACGGCGGTGGTGGTCAGACGTGATTCCCCCAACAAACCCGTGGATGAGAGCGCCATTACCGATCTGCGCGGCGCAATGCACCATTACGACTCCATGCGGGGAATGATAATATCAACCGGTGTTTTCAACGATCGCGCGCGTTCGGAGGCTCTGGTTCCAAACCTTTCCCCGGTTGTTCTTGTGGATGGGGAGACCTTCACGGGAGATCTGGTGAAGCTGGGAATAGGAGTGCGGAAACGCAACGTCAACCTCCCGGCGTTCGACGACGCCTTCTTCACATCGCTGGGGTCCAGGGATACATGAGCCCGCTTTCGCGCAGTTCTTGTTTTACCTTCAGCGACAGGGAGATGCCCGTACGCTTCGGACGATACCATCTACTGACAAGGATCGGGATCGATCCGGTCGGAGAGGATTTCCTGGCAGCGTGGGGTGTAGATGAGGGTGTCGATCAACTGAGGGTTGTTCGGTGTGTATATCCGGTCATTGCCGAGGAAAACGAGTTCGTCGCGCTGTTCTCCGAGGAAGCTCGGTCTCTTTCGAGGCTTTCGAGCACGAATGTCGTTCGGATCATGGAGGTGGGCATCGAGGGGAAGATACCGTTCGTCGCCCGAGAGCACGTGGAGGG
This sequence comes from Deltaproteobacteria bacterium, assembly GCA_030621515.1. Lineage (GTDB taxonomy): Bacteria > Myxococcota_A > Polyangia > JAAYKL01 > JAAYKL01 > JAUVAN01. The sequence continues at coordinate 15,069 of JAUXHN010000022.1, forward strand.
GTTGAACCTTGAGCGATTGATCATGCTCGCGCAGGGACGAACGGCTCTGTGGCCGTGGGAGCTGGCGGCCTATGTGACGACGGAGATACTGAGGGGGCTCGATTACGTACACCGGCGGGAGGATTTGCACGGCAACCCCATGGGAATGAGGCACGGAGATATCAGGCCGGCTAATATACTCGTTTCCTTGAACGGCGAGGTCAAACTGGCCAATTTCGGGTCCACCCTGAGGTTCATCGCAGACGAGAAAACCAACGCCCGTTTGAGCGATATCCGCAACCGGTACTTTCCGCCGGAGGGAATCGACGAGGTAGAACCGACGGTCGATGCGGATCTGTGGGGCGTCGGCCTGATCTTCGTGATGTTGCTGGGCGGCAGAATTCCCTCCAAGCAGAGCGGCGAGCACGATGTACCCTGGATGCCGCCTCAGATGTCGTTCAGAGTGGAGTCCTTGCCCGATGTGGTGGACACGTTTATCGGTCGAACTCTCAACCCGGATCCCTCTTTCCGTTTTTCAACGGCCAGGGAGATGCGCGCTACGCTCCTGCAAGTGATGCAGACTCACGCGAAGGGACATCCGCCCGACGATCTCGCTGACTGGGTCGTGGAGCTGGGTCAGGCCGAACGGAGGTCCGAGGAGGAGTTGGTTCGCCGCCTGCTCGGGAAAGAGGCGCAGATCCAGCTCGATGAGACCGCTGACGGAACCGGCGCGCTCGCTGTGGGGCACGTGCTGGACGGCCGGTATCACCTGCTGCGGAAACTCGGGGAGGGTGGAATGGGTATGGTGTTCGAGGCGGATCATCTCGGCCTTGGAAGAAAAGTGGCGGTAAAGGTGCTCCACGATCGTGTGCTCGACGAAGAGAACACGGTAGAGAGGTTCAGGCGGGAGGCGCAGATCATCGGTTCTCTCGGCCATCCCAACATCGTGGGCGCGCTCGACTTCGGGACCACATCTGAGGGGTACCACTACCTGGCCATGGATCTCCTGGAGGGGAAGTCACTCACGGAGCGCATCGAAGACGGATCCCTGACTTCGAGGGAGCTCACGGCGATCATGGCCGAGGTTTGTGACGGCTTGCAGGCCGCACATGACGCCGATGTGATCCACCGGGACCTCAAGCCCGACAACGTATTCCTCACACCGACCGGTGCGAGAATCCTGGACTTCGGCATCGCCAAGAGCACCGGGTTGGACAAGGAAGCCGAGGCCCTCACGCGCACGGGTCACATCTGCGGCACGGTGGACTACATAGCGCCGGAGCAGATCAGGGGCCTGTCCCAGGATCCGCGCTCGGACATCTACGCGGCGGGGGTGATCATCTACGAGGCCCTCACTCAAACCACGCCTTTCAAGGGGCGCACTGTGGGGGAGACCCTGCACAAAGTCATAAACGACAAGCTGGTCTCGCCCCGCAAGAGGAGTGGCGACAAGACCATTCCTGCCGATCTCGAGGCCATATGCATGAAGGCACTCAACCGACGGGCGGACAAGCGTTTTTCCAGCGCCGCTGAGATGGCGTCGGCCCTGAGGGCTCTTCTGCCCCCGCCGGGTGAAACCGCCGATATGATGGATTCAGGGTCGTGGGAAAAGGGGTCGTGGAAGCTCGGGATCGTCGCTGGTGTCGCGCTGGCGTTAGGGGTCGCCGCCTGGTTCGTTTCGAGCGGGTACCTTGAGGAGGATGAACCTCTGGCCAGCGTTGGAGTCGAGGACGAGGGTGAAGAAGATCGGGTAAAGGCGGCCGTCGACACCTCCGGGGGACCGGTGGTTATGATCCCGCCGGACGCCGGGAACAAGCCTGCCGTGAAGGACCGGGCATCTTCGAAGGACGATCCCGTGGAATCCGGTAGCGTCGAAAAAGAAGATGCCAGGGCACTGGCCCGGGACAAGGTGAAATCGGGGGAAGCTGCGCTTGCGAGGATGGACATCTCCGGTGCGGTGCGAGCCTTCGAGGAGGCCATACAGCTCGATTCCAGAAACAGCCGGGCCTGGTACGGGCTGGGCAAAGCCGCCTTCCAACGGGGTGATTACAGCGTTGCCGTCGACAAGACCGAGCGGGCGTTGCGGCTCTCTCCCGCCAACGTATCCAGAAGGATCTTTCTGGGAAAAATCTTCCTTGCCGCCGGACAGAAGGCCGATGCCGCCGCCCAGTTCAGGCGCGTACTCGCCACCCATCCCGGCAATGAAAAAGCCGCGAAACTGCTCAAGAAAACAGATCCTGACTGAAAATGACCCCTGAAAAGCCTTAATCCGGCTGGTAGATGCGGTCCCGGTCCTTGCCGGTGGCGTAGTATTTCCACATACGGTCGAAGGTGACGGCGCCGAAGAGGTTGACGAGGATCGAGAAAACAACCCCCGCCACCAGCAACTTGCCGAACCTCCGACCTCCCACAGCCAGCATCAGGACGAGGATCGGAGTGTAATCCAGGGAGAATCTGTATCCGAACTGAACCCACCCGCTGTTCTGGTATAGCAAGCTCGGAAGGGCGATGAGCGCAACCGTGAAGGCCGCCCACATGTAGTGCCGGGTTCGCTGCGCGGGCCAGAGGAGCCACAGGAATACCGGGGTCGTGAACCACAGAGCCAGGCCGTGGAGGCTCACCTTGATGTGGGGAGACTCGGCCGAGATCCAGGGCAGGGACGTGAACACTATCCCCAGGTTGCGGGGAAGATAGTGGTAATGAAAGAGTCCCCACTTGGCTATTCTGGCGGTCTGCCTGACCTTGAGGTGGCCGTGCCCGAACTCGAACGGATCGTCGAATCGCGTCCAGTTCATGAGCATCAGCAACCCTATGATCGCGAGGATGGGGATCCCGAACAGGACTACCCGCCGGACTATCCTTGCAAAACCGGCGTTCCTCAACGCCGATGACACCCACCCGAAGAGGTTGCCGGCGTCAGCGGCGGCGTGAGGCCGGAGCATCTCGTAAAGGAAAAGCGGAAACGCCATCAACATGGGTGGCCGACAGGCGAAAGCCAGCCCCAAGAAAAGCCCCGCGAGGATTGGTCGCCGGCCGTCGAGGGAGAGGATGAGGTGTAAAAGTAACATCACCGAGCCCGTGATATGGGCGGTGTACCAGACGGATCCCTGGACCGCGCTGAAGAAGTAGACAGTCCCCAGGGCGTAAAGCGCGGCGAGCAGTCCCAGCTCCCATGGCTTGCGCGATATACGGCCTCGCGAAGCCATCATCTGCAGAAGGAGCAGCAGGAGCGCGGGGGCGACGGCGGCGAGCAGCAGCGTGAATACCCGATCGTTGAAGTCCAGGCCCCATACGGCGACGCCGGGCATCATCAGGACCGCGGGGGCCGGCGGGAACGAGACGTACCACTTGTCCTCGTATTGGGCCCAGTCGTTTCGATGAGGCGGATTGCCCTCGATGTGGAACCTGCCGTCCAGCATCGCCTCGGCCATGTAGACGTAGTGATTGTCGTGGGAGCTCTCATCCAGGCGATCCCACATGGTCACTGCGAAGACCGCGAGGCAAAGCACGTATGCGATCAACGGTCCCTTGACGAGAGCAAGGAAGCCGACTGTCTTGCGAGATTTTCGATTCTCCACGCTCATTGGAGGGGATGGTGCATGACAGGAAGGGGAGGTGTCAAATTGCCCACCGCAGCGCGGGGGACAGGGGATTGACCCTTCTGCTCGCACAGGTAGTGAGTACATGGTAAAAGGATATGATGCTGAAGGTTCTACATATCGAGGATGATCCAAACCTCCGCCAGCTCGTGAAGAAGGTCTTGAGCGCTGACGGATTCACGGTGGTGAGCACAATCGATGGTGTGACCGGCATCAAGACCGCGCTGGCCGCTCAGCCGGATATCATACTTGTAGACATCGAACTGCCCGACATGGACGGATATGAGGTGACGCTCAAGCTCCGCGGCGAGATCGAAGGGCATGACGTGCCCATCGTCGCAGTGACCGGGAAGGGCGACAAGAATATGATCGAAGCGGTGGGGTGCGACGGTCACATCTTCAAGCCGATAGACGTGGCGAAGTTGCCCGGGCAGGTCCGTTCTTTCCTGCGCGCGGGCAGGAAAGCTGCCTCGAGGAGAGTCCAGGACACCAAAACATCTTCCAGGGACGACCTGCTTCGCGTTCAGGGACAGAAAATCGCAGGACGATTACAGGCGAAGATCGAGGAGCTGGAGAAGGCCAACAGGCTATTGCTGGAATCCGAGAAGGTGCGCTCGGAATTCTATCGAAACCTTTCCCACGAGCTCTCCACGCCGCTGACACCCGCAGTGGGATATCTCAACATGTTGCTGGGTGGGGAACTCGGTCCCCTCGATCCGCTCCAGTTACGTTCGTTGGAGTCCGTTAATAGGGGGATCACCAGGGTGAGGGCCGTTGTCGAGAACCTCCTGGACATGACGGCGTTGACTACCGGAAAAATGACCTTCTTCGCTAGATTCTACGATTTCAACCGGCTTGCCAGGGAGTCCATCAATTTGTGCGAGGATAGTTTTGCCCAACGAGGGATCACCCTGGAAATCGCCATCCCCGAAAAAATGCACAAGGGTTTTGGCGATCCGGACAAGCTCAAGCGGGCCATGGTGCAACTTCTGGAGAACGCGGTGAAGTTCTGTCGCGGGGACGGCAAGGTGCACGTCTGCACGCGCCGGGAGCGGGAGCGCCTTTCATTTCTGGTCTACGATTCGGGGAAGGGGATTCCGAAGGACGAGCTCCAGGCCATCTTCAAAACTTTCTACCAGATAGACGGTTCACCTACCCGCGAGCACGGCGGGGCGGGGTTGGGACTGGCTCTTGCGCGCAAGATAGTCGAGCGCTTCGGCGGCGAGATCTGGGCGGAGTCGCCACCCGCGGGAGAGGCGGGCCGACTCCAGTGGGCCAATACGATGGTGGGACTCTGGGTACCGGAGCGAATGATCGAGGACGAAAATATCGGCACTGACAAGGAGTAAAGGCCGGGATGGGGTCAAAAAAAAACGGCGAACTCGAAGATGGGGGGGCATCTGGATTCGAATTCGCCGTCTAACAGCCAGACGAAAAAGCAAACTTCGTGCCACATCATTCATGTCGACTGATCGCGGGGGTAACCGTATGCAATCATACACATAGAGGTCATATTTGCAACACGATCAGACTGGGCGGTTTCCGGTGATATAGCAATTTCCAGTTCAATAATGAAAAGAATGATTGCAATTTAAGGCGGTTCACACTGCGAAGTACCTGGCTTGTGGGTGGTGTACCAGTATCGTCGAGGTGGTAGCCTCCGGCACCATCTCCATATTCTCGGTGAGAGAGACTCCGATCCTGGAGGGATCCAGCAACTCGAAAACCAATTGCTGGGAATCGAGATCCGGACACGAGGAGTAGCCGAAGCCGTACCTGAGCCCCCGACCTCTCGGAGAGGGAGACCCGTCGTGGAGTTTCATGCGGGTCAGGCGGAGTTCCTGTTGCATTCGCCGGTTCCAGTATTCGGTCAGAGCCTCGGCCAACTCCATGGCAAAACCGTGGGTCATGAGGTAGTCGTGATACCTGTCCGACTTAAAAAGGAGTCTGGCACCCTCTGACAGATCGGGGCCGATGGAAGCTACGTAAAAACCTACAATATCACTACCTTCCTGCTTGTTCTTGAAGTAATCTGCCAGACAAAGACGAGGGGAATGATCCTGTCTTGGGAACCCAAAAACAACCTCCTTGTCCTCGTGCTCGACGATCAGATTATCCCCGTCGGATCTGCAAGCGAAATAGCCGTAAGCGACCGACGGCTTCGCCAGATCTTCCTCGGTGCATTCCCGGATCAATCGAGCGAGTGTAGGCTCGGCCTTTTCCTTCAACAGGGCTGCGTGCTCCTCCCGGGTTCGCCCGGCTCTCGCGTACCCCCACCGGCCGCGAAAGAGCGCCTTGCGGTTCATGAGGGCGAACAGGTCCTCCGCTGGAATATCGGTTACGTATCGAGGTCCCAAAAATGGAGCCTTCGGAACGGGATTATCTCTAGAGACGACCGTTTCTTTCCGCCCGGACCCGGAGTCGCCGTCCGTGGTGTCGTCGATTGTCGGTTCGATCTCTCCGCGTTCGAGATCCTGCATGGCGCTCAATCCCGCCATGGCGTCGGCACAATAGACGACCGGCTCGCCGAACGACGGAACGCAATCCCTGGCCACGAAACCCCTGGTGAGAGCCGCGCCGCCGAGAAGGACGGGCACCTTGAGGCCTGCTTCCTCAAAACGGGGCAGGCTGCTTTTCATCAGGAGAGCAGACTTGACGAGCAGCCCGGACAGGCCGATGGCATGAACATCGAGATCCCTGGCCTTTTCTATTATAGTCTCGACGGGCACGTTGGTCCCGATGTTGAAAACTCTGTAACCGTTGTTTGAAAGGATGATATCCACCAGGTTCTTGCCGATATCGTGCACATCGCCCGCGACGGTTGCCAGCAGGATCCTGGTTCCCTCATCCATCTGCGATTGCTCCATGTGGGGCTGCAGGAGCTTCACGCTCGCTTTCATCACCTCCGCAGAGCTGAGCACAAACGGCAGCAACATCTCGCCCTTCTTGAATAGAATACCAACCTTTCGCATGGCCGGGACGAGGATCCGGTTGATGATCTCCAGCGGAGCGTAGCGCTCCATCAATATGGACAGGAGATCCTCGATGTCCGACCTGTCACCGTCCATCAACCGGGATTGGAGCATTTCCTCCGGAAGGAATCTCTCTTGCGCGTCAGTCTGCGCGTCACTCCGCGCCTTGTGCTCCTCGAAATGGGCAAGGTAGGCTGACAGGGGCGATTCTCCAGTCTCTGCGCGCCTGTCAAGCAGGAGATCCATACAGATCCTGGTGTCTTCATCGGAGATCCTGGACAGGGGAAGGATCTTGCCGGGATCCACAATTGCCGCGTCCAGACCCGCGCGAATCGCTTCGTGGAGGAAGACCGAATTGAGAATCTTCCTGGAGGATGCCGGCAGGCCGAACGAGATATTGCTCACCCCCAGGCTCGTGAAAACGCCGGGCAGGGAATCCTTGATGAGCTCGATGGCTTCGAGGGTTTCCAGCGCCGATCTTTCAAGCTTCGAATCCCCCGAGCCGATGGTGAAGGTGAGGGGATCGAAGAAGATGTCACATGGACGCAGCCCGATCTCGTCAACAGCAAGAGAGTGAATATCGCGTGCGACCGAGAGCTTGTCCACCGCAGTCGCGGCCATCCCGTCGGGGCCGATGGTCAGCGCTATGACCGCCGCTCCGAATCTCTTTACCTGCTTCAGGACGCGTCGCGCCGTGGCGCCCCCGTCCTCCATGTTGATGGAGTTGACCAGGCACCTGCCGGGTATGGCCTCGAGGGCCGCTTCGATTGTCTCTGGACGCGTGGAGTCGATGACCAGGGGGCGCTTCACCGTCGTGTTGAGGATTTTTACCAGCCTGGTGACATCCTCCCTCTCGTCGCGACCGGCGAAAGCCGTGCACACGTCGAGCAAGTGAGCGCCCGCCGCCTCCTGATCGGAGCCGATCCGCGCCGCGCCCTCGAAATCCTCCGCCAGCAGCAGCTTCTTGAATTTGCGGGAGCCGTGGGTGTTCATGCGCTCGCCGATTATCAGCGGAGGAATCTCCTGCCTCGCTTCGACGGATTCGTAGAGGCTGGAAAAGGAGGGCGTCCACGCCGGCTCGCGGCGGGCGGGGGCAAGGCCTTTCAGCTCAATTGCGAGCGCGCTTATGTGATCGGGAGTTGTTCCGCAGCAACCACCGACGATGGAGACACCGTCTTCCACGACAAAGTTCTTCAATCGTCGGGCGAACTCCGATGGATCGAGAGGGTAGAAGGTCTGCTCGTCCCTGATCTCCGGCATGCCCGCGTTGGGAATCACCGAAATGCGGCCGCGCCACGTGCGGCTCAGGTACTTGACCTGTCCGCTCATACGCTCGGGACCGGTCGCGCAGTTGATTCCGATTGAAAACAGCGGGAACGGCTCGGCGGTGGTCATGACCGCGTCGATGGATGTGCCCACGAGCATGGTCCCGGTGGTCTCGATGGTGACCGAGAGCATCACCGGAATGTCGGATTCGATCTTTTCGAGCGAATCGAACGCGGCGACCAGGGCCAGCTTCATCTGCAGGGGATCCTGGCATGTCTCCACGATGAGCGCGTCCACACCCGCCTCGACGAGGGCCGATGCCTGCTCCAGGTACGCGCTGTGAAGCTCTCCCGGCGGGATCTGGCCCAGGGAGGGGAGCTTGGCTCCCGGTCCCATCGAGCCGGCCACATACTTGCCGGGGCGTCCGCCGATGGCGTCCAGCGCGTTCTTCACCGCGGCGGCGTTGATCTCCGCCACCCGGTCTTCGAGCCCGTACTCGGCCAGAACGAGGCGCGTTCCTCCGAAAGTGTTGGTCTCAATGACATCCGCGCCCGCGTCCAGGAAAGACGCGTGCAGAGCAACCACCGCCGACGGGGCCGAAAGATTGAGGTACTCGTTGCATCCCTCGAACCGATCGCCCCACGCCGACGGAGGCAGATCCTGCGCCGCAAGGTTGGACCCGCACGCCCCGTCGAAGATCAGCAGTTCTTTATCTCGGATGCTCACCGGTATTCCCTCGCTCTCTTGAACGGCGCGGGGGCTAACACAAAGGGCGAACACACAGGTTCGCCCCTACTTGAGGGTGAGGAGGATCTTGATCTCCTCCAGGGTCGCCGTCAACAAGTCGATCTTGCCGCTCAGGGCGTCGATCCTGGCGGACATGTTGTCCAGGGTGTCCTTTTCCAATTCCTGGACCAGGGAACTCAACTCAACGCTGACGGCCTCCGGCCTGTCCTCCTCGATTTCATCGCCGTAGAAACGTTCGAGGGATTTCTTGAGGCGGAACTCCGGAGCGATGAGAGGCATGATCTCCATGCCGGTCACGTCGGCGATGAGCTCGAGGGTATCGTGATCGAACGGATCGGACATGGCCACGTAAAGCGTTATACCGGAGAGCCGCACCGGGATGACGGCGTTCTTTATTGCGATCTCCTTGGGGATGAGCTCCAGGATCTCGGGGGGAATATGGAGTCCCTGGATGTTGACGCAGGGGAGCTCCGCCTGTTTGGAGAGGAACGCGGCCAGGACCGCTTCGTCGATGAAGCCCAGATGGACCAGCGCGCTGCCCAGCCTCTCGCCGGTGTTTTCCTGCTCCTGGAGCGCAACACGCAGCTGGATTTCGTCGATGAGATTGGAATCGAGCAGCAGGTCTCCCAGGCGTTGTGGTGTGTGTTTCGACACTCCGGATTCCTCCATAACAAAGCCGGCTTCCAACATCTTCCCCTTCCCCTCGCAGGGGAATGCCGGGATGGGGTCAAGGGAACTCAAGGGAACATATCACAATCAATGGTCGAATATGCACGTCAAAAAAAGACGGGACCTATTTTTTTTCTTCCAGGCCCGAGTAATATTTACAGCGATCCATCCAGTCCCGCGCATACTCCCTGGCGCCGCTCGGTGCAATATCGTCATTGACGATCTTTTGAAAAATCAGGGCGGCCTCCGTGTTTCGCCCTGATACGAGAAGAGATTGCCCCCGCATCCGGCGGGCGGCAAGAGCGATATCCGGAGTCGTCTCATTGAGGGCGATCCTCTCCATATCTTCCAGTTTGGCCAGGGTTCCCTCCGGATCGCCGTGGCGAAAGTACTGGCGTGCCAGCAGGTACGCGAGGAACGGGTTATCCGGGTACACGCGAGCGGCATCGGCGATGGACAGCATCGCCAGCGGCTCCGAGAGACCGTCCGGACCCGGGCTCCTGGCCAGGATCTCGATGACGGGAGCGACAACACCAGGGTCCAGGGCGGCGAGGGCGGCCTTCATTTGAAGGCGCCTGCGATCCGCGTTTGACGGCGCGTCCGCCGAGAGCTCGGCGTACTTCCTTGCTGCTTCGCCGGTGTTGCCGGCTCCGAACTCCAGATCCGCCAGCATCTCGCGCAGGGCGTTCTTCCTGGATTTGCTCACGGTCGTGTCTACGAGCATGTCATCGGCCATTGCCCGCGCCTCGTCGCATCGACCGGATCTCATGAGCCCACCCAACAGCGCCATTCGTGTAGACCCGGTCCCGCCTGAGCGTTCGACGGCCTCATCGAGCAACGCAATCAGCTCGTCCCGCCTGCCCGAATCGGCCGACTTTGAGGCTCTGTCGTGGAGCCGCGCCACCTCGTGTACGCAAACACTTCTGATAACAGAAGGGCGATCGAATCGATGCCGGGCCGCGATGAGATCGTTCTCGCGAAGTGGGATTTTGTCCAAAAAATCGAGCCAATCTTTCCAGAGATCATTCAGATCCACTCCCGTGGCGTCTTTCCAGGAGGCCCCCGAGTAGACCTTCTTCAGGGCTCGCGCGCCGTGTCGGTCCTTTAATCTCCGGCAGAAGGAGCCGGCGGCGGAATATGCCCTGGATGCGTGGGTGTCCAGAAAACCCGGGCCGAAAAGGGTATCGGCGGTCGGAAGCAGATCGAGGCGCTTCATTGCAGCAGACCACTGGTGTATCGAGAGATCTCCCCGTGGCCCCTGGGCGGCGACGGCAAGCCCCTCGATGAGTCCGGGATTCGGGTACAATCCGCCGAGACCTCCCGCAATCTTGAACGGTCCGTGGCCGAAGCTCGCGGAGACGGCGTGGGCCAGCTCGTGGCGAAGCACCTCATGGGGAACCCGATCCACGATCACGTATACCTCGGATCGCCACGGCTTGGCGATGTTGGTGCGCCTGGCCCCGATGGCGTCGCCCTTCTGGCTGCGGTTCTTGAAGAAGAAGACCGCTATCGACTCGCGCCCGGTTTCTTCGAGAAAGCTCTCAACCTGATGTAGGGAGAAAGCGGCATCCCGGGTCAGCTCCTTCACCGAGTCCTTCGGGGTTTCGGGAGAGAAGTACAGATCCAGTAGGCCGATGGAGACATGCGTGGAAAGGAGTTGTTCCAGGTCGGCCCGATCGGTCCGGTGACCCAGCTTGTTCCCGGCCGCGTACAGGGATAGCGCAACGATGATGGATATTCCCAGGGGGACCAGACTGCGCACACGGGAGCGCTCCGACAGACGTCGCAACGAGAGTCGCAACGATGCGGGGTCCGCCAGGAGGGCGCCCGCGGACAGGAGCATAACCAGGTGGGCGATCCCCGCCAGCCGGTAAGTGACGAGTCGATGATCTATTTTGATGAGCGTGTCGTAGAGGACCCCTGGAAAGTAGCCGAAGAACGGGCCGAAGGCGAACACGGCGGGTGTCGAGTGGAACTCGTGGAAGGCTGCTGCGATGCTGCCCGCGAATGCGACGAACCATATGGCGGATGCGGTCTTCGGGCCGGGCGAGAACAGGCCGACCAGCAACCCGAACCCGGATGCCAGCAAAACCGAGGGCAGGGGGATGAGCGCAACGAAGGCGAGCCCCTCGCACAGATTGCAGGGAGACACTCTCAGGCCATTGAACAGCGCGATGAAAAGCGGGGCCAGTAGAAGAAGCAGACCGTGGGCGGCGGTCTTGCCGTACATGGCGAGCACCGAGTACCTCACTCCGGGGAAGGCTGCCTTGCGAGCCCGAACCCTCGACGGATAGACGGAGGCCAGATGTCCCGCACCAAGGGAGGAGACGAGGGAGATGAAGAGGGCCATCTCGTAGCCCAGGTTTTCCAGCAACGGCGCGGTGCAGGCCAGGAGCGCAGCCACTGAGACGAAGGCGAGCCAGCCCACGAAGAGCCGCCAACGCCAGGGGGGGTATGATATCCCCCTCATCCAATCAATCCGTCAGCGAACATGAGAAGTCGCCATGAAATCTTTTTTTTGAACGCCTTCATGTTATCATGCGGTCATGTCAACTTCTTTTGAACGAAAAGTAAACAGGCGTTTCATCCTGTGCGTCGCTATTCTGGGCGGATTTCTCTGTTCGGGAGCCGGCGCGAAGGCCGATCCCACCAACTATCAAAGGTATGTAATTGGGGAGCGGGCTCTGGGCATGGCGGGCGCTCAGACTGCGGCGGTAAACGACCCAATGGCCAACTACTATAACCCGGCCGCGATGGCGTTCACGTCGTCCACCATGGTATCCGCGAGCAAGGCTCTCTACAGTTTCGACTCCAGAAAGATAAAAGGGGGGTATATTCCATGGTCTTCGTTCTCGGGCGATCCTACTGCCGATGCGCTCACGCTGGAGCACAAGAACGATCTGACGTTGCCGTCCACTCTGGCCCTCAGCTCCAAGTTCGGAGCAAGGTTGCCGGGGAGGGGGCCGAGACGTCATGCCATCGGCATCGCCATTCTGGTGCCCAATCAAGACGAATATACTCTCCACTCCACATGGGAGTCGCAGGGGGCGCGACGCGACAAGGAAACGTACAGGTTGTCGGAATCATACAAGCAGGTCTGGACGGGCCTGTCGTACGCCTTTCGTTTTTCCCGTGAGTTTGGGCTGGGGCTCTCGGCGTTTCTGGTAAACACTTCCCTGGGCAGGCATATGACCTTCTCCCGCAGGGCGGACACAGACACTTGCGATCTGGACCAATGCGGGTACCTGGAATTCAAGGAATCGAGTCTTTCCATAGATACCGTTTCTCTATTGTTCCGGCTGGGAGGGCTCTGGGAGCCGCACGAGAACTGGCGTTTCGGCTTGACTGTGACGGCGCCGACGATTTTGCTCGGAGATCTGAAGCTGTTCAAGACAGAAGGCAGCCTGAAGCAAACCTATGGAGCATCGTGGGTATCGGGAAGCGATGACGACTGGGCAGACTACTATTCTGATTCCTATAATTTGGATGTTAAAACGTACGAGCCCATGTCCTTTCGGGCCGGCGTAGCCTACGTGTGGAGCAAGCAGTTCGCTGTCGATCTGGACGTGGCTCTTCACCTTCCCGTCAGCTATCGCCGGATAGAGGGCGATCCCGTAATGGAGAGGCGTTGTCCCGATGGTGTCGATGATTGCGATGACCCGGATGAGACCGCAAGTCCCGAGTGGTTCGACAACGGCATATACAAATCGATAAATCGCAGGACCGTGACCAACGTGAACATCGGTTGGGAGTTGATAATCAATGAGATCTGGACTCTGAGAAACGGATTCTTTACTGATTTTTCGGCGGCGCCCCCGATAAAAGAGGGTGATGTTCCACAGCAGGCGAGGGTCAACAAGTATGGAACCGGGCTGTCGATGGGGTTCAGGGCCAAGGGGTACGCCATTTCGATTGGTGCGACCGGCAGCATAGGGTACGGGAACGCCTCGACCTACAACCCCCACAGCGGCCTCTGGCAACCTGCTCCGCTGGAGGAGAAGTCGCTTTACATCTTCATAGCCGGTGTTCAGAAGGCCGCAGTGAGGGGCTCCAAAAAAATTGTGTCGGAAGTGGACAAGAAGATAGAAGAGGTAAAATCCAAGGAGGAAGAGGAGACGACAATTCCTGCCGAAGGAAAGTGAGAACGGGTTTACGTTTGAATAGTCAGGTTCCATGTTGCGTCACAGAAGAGTGACAGGGGTTTGTAGAAACGAAAGGGAATGAAAATGCCCAAGAAAACACTGGCATTGATAGTCATGGCGGTCTTTTTGGCTGTTTCAATGACGGCCATGGCGGAGAGCAAGGGAAAGATAAAGGTGAAGCTGGTCAATCACCTCGGCGCGACCACCAACGGCACAGTGATTGCCAAAAAAGGCAACAAAACCAAGACATGCAAGACGTCTGCCGGAACCTGCACCCTGACCGGCCTGAAAAAGGGGAAATGGACGGTCACCGCAAAGACATCGGGCGGAGCAAAGGGCGGCCCGGTAAAAAAGAAAGTGAAGGCCGGAAAGAAAGTCAACCTCACGATCAAAGTGAAAAAATCAGCCAATAAAAGGTGATCTTGCGAGCAGGCAATTGCTCTCTTTCTTCTACATCGTTCATCTCTTTAAATCCTGATTAACCGAGAAAACATCGATCCGATGTTTGATTTTGTCAAAAAAACCAATTACTTTTTCCTGCGTAAGTAAAATGATGCAAGTAATTGATTGGTAGACCCATGTTGTCTCCATTTTTTCAAGTCAAGACCATGATACATGTTTTGCATGAAGGAGCTTGTAGATGAGAAATCCGTTTGGGGTGTGGATCGTGGCCGGCATGTCTGCGTTGCTGTTCAACTCTGCGCAAGGGTGGGCCCAGGACACGGAGGCCATCGAATACAGCGACGAGGAAGCGACAGGCGATGTCGAATACAGTGACGAGGAAGCCGCCGGATCCGTGGAGGGATCCGCGGAAGGTGAATCGGACTGGTCCCTGTCGTACGGGGGGGAGGATTCCGAGGAGGGGTCGCAAGAGGAGTCGGGCGAAAACCTGATGCTGTGGGAAGCCTCCGCAGCGGAGGCCTCCAGCGATGATCGCGCGAAGCTGAAACCCTGGGAATGGGGCGCCATGCGACATCACTCCAACTTGACCGGGAGCACGGGCCTGCTGCGCATGCAGGAAGCCGGATCCGGGCCGGCGGGCACCTTCGGGTTCGGCGTTCACGGAACCTATTTCAAGTATTCCGATTACCTCATCAAGGGTGACGAGAACGTCGGTATGTGGGGCAACGTGAACCTGCGGATCACACCCCTCGATTTCCTGGAGATCCATTACGGAATCGCGGCTTCAGCCAATTATAACAACAAGGAGTATCCCTCCCTCTTCCAGACTCTCGGAGACATGGAGCTGGGACTCAAGGGCTTCTACTCGTTCACCAAGTTGCTCACGTTGGGCCTGGACCTCTCGGTCTTCATGCTCAACTCGGTGGGTGAGGTGGCCCTCGATTGGTCGGGTACAAGCTTCGGTATGGACGCCCTGGCCACCTTCGATTTCGCCGCGCTCACCGATGACTTTCCCCTGCGCGCTCATCTCAAGGCGGGTTACTTCTTCGATCGTGCGTCAAATCTGATCGAGGGCATAGAGACCGAACACGGCGGGTGCGGTTCCGATCTGGATGGGGACGGAAACGTGGAATACGAGGGCTGCCTTAGCCCCGTGGAGAGGACAGCCCTCGGAATCGATCGCAACGATCAGTTCAGAGTGGGTATAGGCATCGACGCGCTGCTTCCCTACGTTTCTCCCATGGTCGAATACAACCTCGAGATCCCTGTTAACAGACAGGACTTCATTTGCCCCAAGGACATACCGGACAGCTACGACAGTTGCATGGTAGCAGAGTCGGGGTCGAGCTTCCGTCAGGTGCTGACAATCGGCGCCAGGATTCTCCTGCCGGTGGAAGATCTCGCCATCGATCTCGGTGTTGACATTGGGCTCACAGGATATGCCCCGACGGTTCACGAAATGGCCGCAGAAGCTCCGTATCGCATCATATTCGGCGCCAGCTACAATTTCGATCCATTCGTCGATCCGCCGCCGCCACCGCCGCCACCACCGCCGATAGTCGAACCGCCGCCGCCGCCACCTCCTCCCGTTCGGATCCTGGGTCTCGTGCATGACGAGGAGTCGGTGGATACTCCGGTGGCCCACGCGGTTATCTCTTATCAGGGCATGGACCTCAACGCGCAGGTTTCCGGTAACGATGGCCGGTTCGTCTCATACGAGATGCCGGAAGGCCCGCTGACTCTGAACGTCAGTGCCGATGGCTACAATGACGGTACTTTCACGGTGGAAATCGCGCAGACGGGAGATATGGAGCAGTCTTTCCCGCTCAAGGCGGTACCCAAGAAGGGAACTATCGCGGTCCAAGTGATCGACGACAAGGACAGTCCCATGGCCGGTATCGATGTCAAGGTGAAGGGTCCGACAGACCAGACCTTTACAACCGATTCGGACGGCAAGTTGGAGTTCGATACCGACGAGGGCGAGCACAAGCTCATGATTGACGTCGAGGGATATCTGAGCAAGCGGGCGAAGGTCGATGCAATACTGGAGACCAGAACCCAGGTGCAGATGCAGCTTCGTCCCAAGCCCAAAAAGTCCCTTGTGGTGATCAAGAAAACCCGGATCCGGATCAAGCGTAAAATCCATTTCGAGACCGATTCCGATCAGATAGATCCACGTTCCTTCGGTCTCCTCGACGAGGTTGCGGACACGCTCATAAATAACCCGGACATCAAACTGGTCGAGATCCAGGGTCACACGGACAACAGGGGCAAGAAGGACTACAACATAGATCTCAGCGAACGTCGGGCCAGATCGGTCAAGGTCTATCTGGCGGATTCGGGTGTTGAGCGAAAACGGCTGCAGTCCAGGGGGTTCGGGCCTGAAAAACCCATCGCTCCAAATGTCACCAGGAACGGCCGCGCCCGCAATCGGCGTGTGGAGTTCCACATAAAGGAGCGCGCCGAGTAGATCTCATCTGGGGGTCTTGCCCACTTCGAGTAAAATCTGCTACTCACCTACCGGTTTTATTCCACGCAAGGTGAAGATATGTCCAAAATTCGCGTTCGTTTTGCGCCGTCCCCCACTGGAGTTCTCCATCTGGGTGGAGCGCGTACCGCTCTGTTCAATTGGCTTTTCGCAAAGCACACTGGGGGTGAGTTCCTGCTTCGGGTCGAGGACACTGACTCGAAGCGTTCCACCGAGGAGTCCACCCGTGCGATCCTCGACGCCCTTCAGTGGTTGGGAATGAAATGGGACGAGGAACCCATCTACCAATCCGCTCGAATCGAGGAGCACAAGGCCTCCTTACGCAGGCTCATCGACGAAGGCAAGGTCTACAAGTGCTACTGTACCCCGGAGGAACGCCAGGTAATGCGGGACGAGGCGAAGAGCGCAGGACGCACGTTCATCTATGACGGCCGTTGCGACGGCAAGCCCGACGAGCCGGACAAGCCGTTTGTCTGGCGCTTTCGCATATCGAAAGAAGGGGAAACCGTGGTGGAGGATCTGGTGCAGGGCAGGGTGGTCACGCCCAATTACGAGATCGAGGACCTGGTGATCGCGCGCTCAGACGGAACACCTCTCTACAATTTCGTGGTCGTCATCGACGACGCGTCCATGGGCATAACCCACGTGGTTCGCGGCAAGGATCATCTCACCAACACGCCCAAGCAAATAGCCATTTACAATGGGCTCGGCTTGCCTATACCCAGGTTCGCTCACTTGCCGTTGATACTCGGGCTCTCCAAACGCCTGCGCTCAGCGGGGATCGAGTCATACAGGGAGCAGGGTTACCTCCCGGGCGCGGTGAACAACTACATCGCCAGGTTGGGATGGTCCCATGGAGATCAGGAGATCTTCAGCGATGCCGAGCTTGTCGACAAGTTCGATCTGGCGGATGTCAACCGCTCCGAGGGAGCTCTCAACGTGGAGAAGATGGAGTGGATCAATCAACAGCACCTCATGGCCTCCAGCCTGGAGGACCTGGCGGTCATGGTGGCCCCGTTCCTCTCGAGCGACGGAGTTGAAGTTGACGCCGCCGATCCCCGGCTGCCGGCGGCGTGTGAGACTGTGCAGTTGAGATCGAAGACCCTGGTGGAGATGGCCGCCAAGATGAAGTTCTACTTTATAGAAGACGAATCCATTGTGTACGACGAAAAGGCCGCCGGGAAATTCCTTACCGAGGAATCGAGGGCACACATCAATGGGATGACCACTGCTCTGGAGGCCTCGCCGGACTGGACGGCCCAGGCCATCGAGGATGCGGTCAATGGTTTCTGCGAGTCCGCGGATATCAAGCTCAAGCATGTCGCTCAGCCTTCGCGGGTGGCACTCACCGGAGAGGCTACCGGTCCGGGACTTTTTGAAATGATGGTCGTGCTCGGGCGCGCATCGGTGCTTGACAGGCTTCGCCGCGCATCTGGAGGCGAGTGATCTTTGCGGCTGCGTGATCTCCATCCGAAGCGGTTCTTCATAGAGTCATGGCGAGATGTCGACGTTGAGGCCACCGAGTATAGATCATCGTCCAGAAACAAGGGTGGCGATCTGCTGCGCGCCATCTACGTGTTTGCGGTGGTAGCGATCTCCCTGATCTTGATGGATGACGAATATTTTGGAGGGCAAGCAGCCTTTCTCGGGATACTCGATTTCATCGACGACGCCAACAGCCCACAATCGAGCCCGTTTCTCTTTGCGCTTGTCGGCTGGTTGAAGCCCGACGACGGAACATCCATTTACAGCGCCATCATTCGGTCGGGCTATTTCGAACTCTGCAGCCTGGGGTACTGGGCGAGCTGGAGGGTGATCGGATTTTTGATCATTCCAGTCATAGCGGTCATCGCGCATCCGAAGATGAAGCTTGCGGAAAGCGGCCTGTCTTTCAAGGGATTCTCGAAACACGCGTGGGTTTACGGGGTCCTTTTCTTGCCGGTGTTGGCAATGGTTATAGTCCTTTCCTTCACCGATGAGTTCTCCACCTACTACCCGTTTTACTCGGAGGCGCATCTTTCCATCTTCAACTTCGTTGTGTGGGAGGCATTCTACATTGCCCAGTTCCTATCCCTGGAGTTCTTCTTCCGCGGGTTCATGATACAGCCGTTGCGCAGGACAATGGGATCGCCGGTAATTCTCGCGATGATGATTCCCTATGTCATGATCCACTTCGGAAAACCTCTCCCCGAGTGCTTCGCCGCCATCATTGCCGGGGTTGTTCTGGGAACTCTTGCGCTGCGAACACGATCCATCTGGGCGGGTTTTCTCGTTCACGTCAGCGTCGCACTATCAATGGATGTCGCCGCCATATGGCAGACCAACTGGTAACTGGTGAGGCATGGCGTGGAAGGGTGGGGGCCGGGTCGCGAGATTATCTCCCCGTTTTTCTGACACCTGTTTTCATGGGATCTCCCTCGTACCCCAGCGCCTTCCAATCCAGTCGACCTTTCTTGCTGTGACAAGCGCCACATTTTAGCGCACTGGACTTTGGAGCGACCTGGTGGTGTATCGGCCAGTACATCGCTGTCTCGATCCATTCCAGCGAGCCCGAGTACTTCAAGCCGGCTGCCTTCATGCCCAACACAGCCGATTTCTCCCAGTCGAAGGTCTTCCAGAAGCCGTCTTCACCAAAGAGCTTCGGCACGATCAGTTTTTTGAGTTTGACGTCAAAGGGTTGCTTGCCGCGCATTACCTTGAACGGCGCGATCCTGGATCCCGAATCGGCGATACTACCCAGTTGCTTGTTGAGCACGAGCACATCCCCGGTCAACTCGATCTTCTTGCCCCTGGTGTAGGTATCCTGTGTTCCGTTGGACCATGCATACTCGGGGATAAGTTCTTTGCCCCATTTGAAGGTTCCCTTCTTCTTCGACCAGAGCGACATGCCGTACTTATCCTTCTCGCTTTTCAGATCCGCTCCCGCAGTGGACCAATCCCACCATGTCTTTGTCGGTATTTCTCTCGCGAAGAGCGGGATATGACATGTTTCACAGGCCACGGCCGCCAGGTGCAAGTCGATCTTCTTGTTCTTGTGATCTACTTCCTTGTGGCATTCCAGGCAGGTGAAGTGGCTGTCACTTTCGCCCATCGGCGCCGTGGCGTACAGCGAGCCTCTGATTTCATGCTTCTGTGCCGTGTGACAGTCCGCACAGGTGAAATCGTTGCCACCCATATGCACATCCAGATCCTCGGAGGGTTTGATCAAGCTGGAGTCCAGATCGCCGTGTTTGACGCCGTCCCCTCCGCCGCCATAGAAGTGGCACGTTCCACAGTTGCGACTGGTTGTCTTGCCGACGTTCTGCGCGATCTTGGTGTAATCGGGGGGGAGGAATTTCTTGCCCATGAAAGCCTTCTCCTCGACAGATGGATACCCCGCGCCGGTGGGGAACTTCTCGTAGGTCCCTGTACGGTCGTGGCAAACGAGACAATCGATATTCTCCACGCTGGTGAAATCGAACTTTGCATCCTTCCAACCGTA
>JAUXHN010000233.1 GCA_030621515.1 Deltaproteobacteria bacterium
AGATGTTCCCAGGCTGGGCGCTCTCATGCGCGTCCAGTGGGAGGAAGGGTTGCTAAGGGAAGGCCTTGTACCGGTGGCCCCTGCTGTGCCGGTGGGTCCCAACTCTGCGGGGGAGGTCGCCTGCCCGGCCTGTGGAACCGTGGGACCGCTGGTTGAAGGCGCGTGTGGAGACTGTGGTCTTCTACTCGGGTGACCCATTTACAGTGGGGTCAGACACATTTTACGAAGTCGTTCTTCCAAGAGTCATTCGACAACAAGCCCCTGAATAATTGAGAACAATCCCTTCCGCCATTTGCGGATCTACATCCGAGTGCTTACTATATAAAATAGGCAAGAACGGTTGTGTTGATTCCTGTTTATTATTGGCGGGGTTATACGCGAGAAGGAGAAATCATGAGACAGAGAATAGCCTCGTGCATCGTTGCATTTTCGTTGCTGCTTGGATCCGTTGTTCAGGCTGACGAAATGACTTTCACAGACGGATCGCTCATCATTCCAATGGATGTCGAGTACCAGGACGAGGGAATGCTGGAGGCGTTTGGTCTTCTCTATCAATTGCTTCTCAATGACATTACTATCCACTGGGTTATCAACCAGGACAAGGATCCGGGTGGGATAGACTTTCTTACCAGCGCAGTGGACACGGTGACCTCGGATGCGATCGACGGACACGAGTATCGTGGAGGACCGTTCGTCATTGAGGCTTCCCAGGCCGACGAAGCGATGCCGATCATCGAGGACTGGCAACAGCAGCACGTTACTGCTGTGCACAGCCTCACCACGTCGTTTACCGGATATGTAAAGCGTACCTTGACCGCGGCGCCCATCATTGGAGTTTTTGCGGATGGCAACGAGGATATCGCGTTTGGATATCTCAACTCGGCAGGGGTACCGGACTCCCTTGGTCAGGCATGGCCGGATACGAAGGACAACACCGCCGAGTATCCGGGGTATCCGGACGTGCTGGATGTGGATGAGATTCGCGGGCCCACAACCAGTAGCAACACCGACGGGATCTTGTTTGACGACGGCGCACTGCCCGCCTATTGCGAGTTGATGACCATGCACTGGGGTGTGAACGACGCCGATGACGACGCGATCGCCGAGATGCGCGAATTCCTCTATTTTCCGACGCACTTGTTTGCCGAGTGTCAGGCGGTGAACGCGCTGGAAAACAGCCCGAACGGGTACTTCCTCACGCCCAACGGCTACATAATGGACGACCAGCCAAGCGCAGTGGACGAGCTCAACCCGCATCTTCCTTTCGCACAGATGGACGGCGAGTTTGAGACCGTGGGCGGCTCGGAGCCGTCGTACACGTTGCCCGAGGGAGACAGCTATTACGATGAGGGTGTGGTCATGCTCACCGAGGCCGGAACACCCATTGGAACACGCGATGTATGGATGACGGGTTACATCGATGGGATCTGCGACATTGATCCGGTGCTCGAAAAGGACGATGGCGACGAGGAGTGCGACGAGGGAGTCGGCAAGGTCAGTTACCTGGCCGGTCATGAATACAATACGGCCACGCCCATTTCCGAGAATCCGGATTCTCAGGGGACCAGGCTCTTCCTCAATTCACTGTTCGAGGCGGATTGCGTCACGACTTTTGGTCAGCCAATCATAGACGTTGTTGTGACGGGGCCTGAGTGGACACCGGACGCCCAGGTTACTTACAGCATAAAGTATTCAAACACCGGCAACGGAGTTGCATACGACCTCGAGCTCACCCAGCAGCTGCATCAGGGGATGACCTTCCAGGATAGTGACGTTGCCACTTCTTCGACCACGAATGATTCAGTGTCCTGGAGCCTCGGCAACTTCGGCCCGCTGGACTCCGTGACAATTACTTCGGAGGTGGAGTTCGCGTCGTACGGAAACTACGAAACCTCGGCCACGCTGGAGTATCGCGTTGGACAGAACGGGAAAAGCGCCGATTCCAATACCTTGCTTACTGTCTACAGCGCCGAGCCGCCGGATGGTGACGGTGACGGCGGTCTCGACGGAGGTTCACTCTTTCCGGGGAGTTCGGGATGTGGCTGTGAAATTGCCGGGACTGCGAAAGCCGGTCCGTCGCTCGTGCAGATGATCATTTCGGTATTGTAGCCCGCATAATTCGCCAGCCTGCGCCGGGATAGGTTCTTGGTTGACTGAGCCGAAAATGGGATTCAGCTGTCCTTGATGAGATGCACATCCCGCTGTGGGAAGGGGATTTCGATGTTGGCGGCTTTGAAGCTTTTATAGACGCTCGTGTTCAGGGCATCGCGCGCCGGGCCCAGAAGGAGCGGGTCTTCTATCCAACCCTGGAGCTTGAAATCGAGCGATGAGTCACCGAACTGATGAAATCTCACTTGCGGTTCGGGATCTTCTACCAGGTACGTGGATTTTTCGGCAACATCCACGAGAACTGCGCGCACCTTGTCGATGTCGCTTCCGTATGCCACGCCAACGTTGATGACGAGCCGCCGTTTTTTATCGGTGCCCGCCGTTTCGTTGATGATCTTGGAATTTCCCATGTAGGCGTTGGGTATGACTATCTGAATATCATCAAGGGTCAAAATGCGTGTGGATCGAATACCGATGTCGGTGACCTTGCCCCGCTCTCCGGAATCGAGGACGATCATGTCGCCGATCTTGTACGGGGCGTCGGCCATGATGAAAATTCCCGAAAAGAAGTTCGCGAGGGTGTCCTTGGCGGCAAAACCGACCGCGATTCCTATTATTCCGGCGGAGGCCAGCCATGCCGTCACGTTGATGTCCCACGTAATGAAGAGCCCGTAAATCGCGCCGCCGACGATGAGGGTTTTGAGTACGACTTCAAAAAGAGGCAGCGTGCGCGGTTGGATCAACTTGTGCTCGCCCATGTTGCGCGCAAAAGCGCCCAGGACACTCTTGGCTATCCTTGTTGCGGCTGCGGCCCAAAGGATGATGTTCAACGTGACGATCACGCCGTAAACAACCTGACGTATGTTGTCCTGCGGGGAAAACTTGTCAAAAGCCAGCCACGCGCCTATCAGAAGCACCGACAAAAACACGGGCCGTCGCAGCGCGTTGACTATCTCGTCGTCCACCACGGTGCGGGTCTTCATGGTCAGTCGCAAGAGTACCCTGGAGATGAATATCCACATTACGAACGCGATGACCAGCGCCCCCAGCATATAAGCCGTCGCCGCGATCATCGGGTTGGTCTCGAGCAGCTTGAGTGCCTTGTCCATTATTTTGCAAACAAAGCACCTTTCCAGACTGCGCGTCAACAGCCCCGTGCCCGGGCAAGACCTCCAGAATGATTCACTCGCGATGATATCGCCTATCCATTGCCCGACGGATCTATTCCGAGTAAACAATCGTATGACCCGTCAGACAGGATCCCCCACTACTCCAGACCGTAATCGGGAGCTTTCAGCGGCTGGATCAGGGAGAGAGCGTGCGGTTCTCGGGCGAGTGGTGGACATGGACGGTGACGGGAATGCCGAGGTTATCGCCGGCGGCTACGATCAGAACGCAGTCTACAGTTACGAGTGGAATGGCTAATCCGTTTCGAACGAGTCATTTCCTGAATGAAAGGATCTTTCGAAGGAATCTCTTGTAGCGGGCACCAATAGAAAAAGGGTATGCTGAACCCAACAACTCGAAAAAGGAGATAGCCATGTTTGTTGACATGATGAATGTGCTGGCTGCTGCCATTCTGGTGTCGATATTGGTTGCCATTGGTTGTGGGGATGCCAACCCGCCGTTACTCGACGGTGGAGCAACCGACACCGACACCGACACAGATACAGATACCGATACCGATTCCGATACCGATACCGATTCCGACACCGACTCGGATACGGACACCGACTCGGATACGGACACCGACACTGACACCGATACGGGTATGAGTCCCTGCGAGATAGAGGCCCAGACAAACGCCGAAATGATATGCTGTCCTTCGCCGCAACCCGGAGATTGCGACACATCATCGTGGTCATGGTCTTCCAAGGACGAATTTCATGGCTGCTGTTCACCCGATCTCGATGCCGTGGCCGCTTGCTGGGATGACGGTGGTAGCATCGAGTACTATGAAAAAGACTGCGAGAGCGCCGAATTCTGTCAATATGATTCCATGAAAGACAGTCTCGGTTGTATCTGATCCCCGCCGTTCAATGGGCATTCCCCGGCCCCGTAAACAAATGACATTTGTTGACTATGCTGAGATATAATAATGGAAATTCACTGAAGGAATCCGTCACCAGCGGGTACAAATAGAAAAGGGTGAGAGTGTCCGGGAACTGAAGCAGCCTTTTGGGGAGGAAGCGCGATGAGAAACGTCAAGAGAACAATTGTGAGTCTTTTCCTGTGTGTCGGCCTACTGGGGTTGTCCCTGTTCCTTCAGGGATGTCCGGATGAGGAAAAAGGACTTGTGGAGGGTGGCGTGTATCTCGTGACGCTGCAGGTGCTACCCGACCGCACGCTCTATGCTGCCTATATTGAAGGAATGGGCGACAAAGATCCCGGCGATTATAAAGACAAAGACTGGGATGATGAAGACAAGGATTGGGAAGAGGACGACGAAGAAGAATGCGATGACGAGGACGATGATGAAGAAGACTGGGACAAAGAGGATGATCGCGGAGACTGGGGCCGGGCGATTGGTTTCAATACGCAAATCAACGCGATAGATATCGAGCGTCGCAGTTTTATTGTCTTCAGCGGATTGACAGTTCTCATGAAGGATTGGGACGAAAACGAGGAAGAAGATTGCGACGATGAGGAAGAAGATTGCGACGATGATGAAGATGATTGCGACGATGAGGACGACTGGGATGAGGACGACTGGGATGAAGACGAGTTTGATTTTGAGCGCCTCCTTGTCGGAATGTGGGTAAAAGTATCCGGCTACTACGACGACGAAGACCGCGGCGTTTTTTACGTTGAAAAGATTGGGTTGTCCGACACGGATCGTCACATGATCCTCGCCGAGATCACGGATCTGGGCGGTTCACACTTCAGCATGCTCGGTCTCAGAATCACCTACAATTCCAAAACCAAAATTGCAGACAAAGACCGTGGCAAAGACAAACCTCGATAACCACCGTGTGACGATATCGTCATATCAATTGCCCGCCGGATCGAATCCGAGTAAACAATCGTATGGCCCGTCAGACAGGATCCCCCACTACCATCGAAGGTACCATCGAGCGCGTGGTCTTTCGCAACGACGAAAACGGATGGACCGTTCTGCGGTTGTCTTCGCGCGGCGATCCTCTTCTCCAGACCGTCGTCGGGAGCTTTCAGCGGCTGGATCAGGGAGAGAGCGTGCGGTTTTCGGGCGAATGGAAGACGGATCCGAAGCACGGCCGTCAGTTCAGGGCGCAGACCTGCCTGTCCCTGGCGCCCGCGACCCTATTGGGAATAGAGAAGTTCCTGGGATCGGGGCTCGTGCCCGGGATCGGCCCGGTCATGGCGAGGCGCCTGGTCGAGCGATTCGGCCTGGACACCCTGGAGATAATAGAGAAACGCCCTCGCAAGCTCTCCGAGGTCGAGGGGATCGGACCCAAACGGGGAGCCGCGATATCTTCGGCCATGGTGGCCAAGCGCGACGTCAGGGACGTGATGGTTTTTCTCGAGTCGGCGCAGGTCTCGCCGGTCTTCGCCCACCGTATCTACAAGCGGTACGGCGTGAAGGCCATTCGCATCGTGAGCGAGAATCCCTACCGCCTGGCAATGGACGTGAGCGGAATAGGGTTTCTCTCGGCGGACAAGATCGCCGCCCACCTGGGCGTGTCCCGGGAGTCTCCGTACAGAGCGGAAGCGGGTTTGATTTACGCACTCGAGGAGCTGGCGTCGGAGGGAAACGTCTTTGCCCGCCAGGGGGATCTGGTGCCCAGGGCTCAGGATCTTCTCGATCTGGAGATAGATCAACTCGAGGGAGCCCTTTCCAGGCTGGCGCTCATGGGCGGGGTCATGATGGAGGGGACGGGGCTCGATGCGGCAGTGTACCTTCCGCGATTGCATCGGGCGGAACGTGAGGCGGCGAGCGGTCTCCAGCGGATCCTGTCGGGGTCTGCGCGAAGGTTGCCCCTGAACGCATCGGAGGCTGCAGAACGGGCGCAGGTGCTGTCGAGAATAGAGCTGGCCGCGGAGCAGCGACAGGCGTTCGAAGTTCTTCAGCACGCCAAGGTCATGGTGTTGACGGGGGGACCGGGCACGGGAAAGACGACTCTGCTGCGCGGATTGACGGCCTGTCTGGCGGATCTGGGTCTCTCGCTGGCGCTGGCCGCGCCCACGGGGCGTGCGGCGAGGCGCATGGCCGAGGCTACGGGTAGAGACGCCCGGACCATTCACAGATTGCTCGAGTTCACGCCCCGATCCATGAGCTTCGAGCGCAATGCGCGAAACCCGCTGAACGAGGATGTCGTGATAGTGGACGAGGTTTCGATGATGGACGTTGAGCTCTTCGCCGCGCTCGTGGCGGCGCTCAAGTCATCGGTGCGACTTATCCTTGTGGGGGATCCTGATCAGCTGCCCTCGGTGGGCCCCGGGACGGTGCTCTCGGATCTCCTGGCCCTGGATTCCGCTTCGGGCGGGCGCCTGGCCGTCGTGAGTCTTACGGAGATTTTCCGGCAGGCCCGGTCGAGCCTGATAGTGACCGGAGCCCACGATGTGCTGGCGGGGAGGGAGCCGCGCGTGGGAGAACGCGGATCTTCCGCCGATCTCTTCATGGTGGAGAGGGATGATCCGGAGGCGTGCCTCGAGGTCATCAAGGAGCTTGTGTCCAGCCGGATCCCCGACAAGTTCGGGTTCGATCCCGTCGAGGACACCCAGGTATTGACGCCCATGCACAAGGGGTTGCTCGGGACGACCAACCTTAATCGGGA
>JAUXHN010000269.1 GCA_030621515.1 Deltaproteobacteria bacterium
CGTTGATGAATAAGGCCGGCGCGCCCTCGATACCCCTTGCGGCCGCTACCTCGATGGATCTCTCCAGCTCGATCTCCCCATCGCCCTCGTCGATGCATGTGGTGATTGCAGCGACATCGATGCCCACCTTCTTGGCGCACGATGTCCATCCCTTCGGCAGGGTTTGCCACCGCTCGCCCTCGTACAGGCACTCCATAAAATCCAACCACTGCTCTGTCGTGGAGTTCAACCCGGCGCAGAGCTGGATCTCGGCTGACTTCACCTCCGCGTCGCCGTAGGAGAGATCGGCTCTGCCCTCGGCGTCGACCAGGCCGATCCATGCGAATGAAATCGCAACCGAGTCGCCCAGCTCCTTGTTCAGCGGAAGCAACGTCTTTAACAAGCCGGCACAGTGGGGGCAGCGGGCCAGGATGAAGACGACCATGGTCACGTCGGGTGCGCCGGCGTCGGCCTGCGCCGTGTCGTCGACTGCGTCCCGAACGTCCACGGAGGTTCCCCCGCAGCCCAGGGCGAGCACCGTGGCCAGGAGGATCGATATGGAAAATCTGTGCATTTTTACTCCGCAATTTATCTGTTGCGAGAGTTCTATAACACGACCTCGTTCATCCGCCATAGCCCGAAGGGCGACGGCGGACAAGCGTTGCGGCGGCGGGGTGCGGCGGGCGGCGGCGGAATGCGGCGGAATAGACGATTGTCCGCCTCCGCGATCAAGAGGACAGGCTACGGCGGATGAACGAGGACAAGCGTCGAACAAGTGGGCATGAAGATTGCTATGCGTCCATCCGGACATCGGCAGAGGCCGGAGAGGAGATGCATGCAAACATCCGTCACCTGCGCTGCGCTTTCGGGGGTGAGCGCTGACATCGTACGGGTAGAGGTGGATCTGGCCATGGGCCTGCCGGCCTTCACCATCGTCGGGTTGCCCGAGGGCGCGGTCAGGGAATCGAAGGTGCGCGTGCTCGCGGCCCTGTCGAACTGCGGTTACGTGGTTCCGCCCCGAAAGATCACCGTGAACCTGGCTCCGGCGGACCTCAAGAAGTCGGGCTCGGCATTCGACCTGGCCATAGCCCTCGGCCTCCTGTCCGGAGTCGGCCTGGTGGACCCGGGGAAACTCGACAATATGATGATTATCGGCGAGCTCGGCCTCGACGGGCGGTGTCGCCCCGTGCCCGGCGCCTTGCCGTACGCCCTTCGCGCAGACAGGAGCGGCAAGTGTTCCTCGGTCATGCTGGCGTCACAGAACGCCGCCGAGGCCTCCGTTGTCTCCCGGGTAGAAATCCTGCCCGTGCGGGACCTGCCCTGCGCGGTCATGCACCTGACCGGCGAGAGCCCCATCATGCCGCACCCGCCCACGACGGCCGTGCCCACGAATGCCCGGGAGGACATTGACATGTCCGAGGTGCGTGGGCAGGAGCACGCCAAGCGCGCGCTGGAGGTGGCTGCGGCCGGAGCGCACAACGCGATCATGATAGGGCCTCCGGGCTCGGGCAAGACGATGCTCGCGCGAAGGCTCACAACCATCCTGCCGCCCCTGACCTTCGACGAGATGCTGGAAGTCTCCGCCGCCCATTCGGTGCTCGGGTTGACGAGCGCAAAGAACCCCCTCATCACCTCTCGCCCCTTTCGATCACCACATCACACGGTCTCCGACGCCGGTCTGGTGGGAGGCTCCAACCCTCCGAGGCCCGGGGAGGTGTCCCTGGCGCACAATGGGATCCTCTTCCTGGACGAGCTCACCGAGTTCAAACGTCACGTTCTCGAGGTGCTGAGAGAGCCGCTGGAGGAGGGCTCCATCACCATCTCCAGGGCGGCGGGGCAGGCCACCTTTCCGGCGAGCTTCAATCTCATCGCCAGCATGAATCCCTGCCCCTGCGGTTACTACGGCACACCCGACAGGGACTGTACGTGCAGCATAGGAGCCGTGGAGCGATACAGATCCCGAATTTCGGGACCCCTGCTGGATCGCATCGATCTCCACGTAGAGGTTCCCGCAGTGGCAGTCAGGGAGCTGACCGGCCGCGCCCCGGCGGAGAGCTCGAAGATCATTCGCGCCAGGGTGAACGAGGCCCGCGGGATACAGGAGAAACGATTCCGAAAAAGCGGAGTTCGAACCAACGGCCAGATGAATCTCAAACAGATCCATCGATACTGCGAGCTGGACGGGCCTGCGCGGGGATTGATCGAGCGCGCCATCGAGCGGCTCGGACTCTCCGCAAGGGCATACGCGCGAATTCTGAAAGTGGCCCGGACCATCGCCGATCTGGATCATTCGAAATCGGTCAGCGTTCAACATGTGGCCGAGGCTATCGGCTACCGAAACCTGGATCGCAGCAAGGTCTGATTTTTTTGGCCGGGCTGCTCAAGAAAAGAGAAGGAGCGTCATGAAACTGAAAGAAAAAATGAAGGAGTTGTCCGCGACGGTGGACAGGATAGAAAAACAATTCGGTCGAGGCGCCGTGATGCGTCTCGGGGATGTTCCCTCGGGGGACAACATCCCGTCGTTTTCGACCGGTTCTCTGAGCATCGATCGGGCGCTGGGCGTCGGAGGATATCCCCGGGGTCGCCTGATCGAGATATATGGCCCCGAGTCCTCGGGAAAGACAACCCTCACCCTCCACGCCATCGCCGAGGCCCAGCGGGCGGGCGGGATCGCAGCCTTCATCGACGCAGAGCACGCGCTCGACGTGACCTACGCCAGGAAGCTCGGAGTCGACGTGGATCAGCTGCTCGTGTCCCAGCCGGATCACGGAGAACAGGCGCTGGAGATAACAAACACGCTGATCCAGTCGGAGTGCGTGGATCTGGTGGTCGTTGACTCCGTCGCGGCGCTCGTGCCCAAGGCGGAGCTGGACGGGGAGGTGGGGGATCACCACGTGGGCTTGCAGGCCAGGATGATGAGCCAGGCAATGCGCATGCTCACCGGCGTGACCCATCGCACGGGAGCAACAATCTTTTTTGTAAATCAGATACGCCACAAGATCGGGGTGGCCTTCGGCAGCCCGGAAACCACGACCGGGGGAAACGCGCTAAAGTTCTACGCCTCGGTGAGGCTCGATATTCGCAGGATCGGCGCCATCAAGAAGGGCTCGGATGATTCCATCGGAAACCGCACCCGGGTGAAGGTGATGAAAAACAAGATGGCTCCCCCGTTCAGAATGGCCGAGTTCGAGATCATTTTCGGCGAGGGCATCAACCGGGAGGCGGAGCTCGTGGATATGGGTATCGAGGACGGGATCGTGGACAAGGCGGGTTCCTGGCTGTCCCTGGACGGGGAGCGAATGGGCCAGGGCAGGGAAAATGCCATGGCTTACCTCCTCGAGCATCCCCAGATCGCGGCCTCCCTGAAAGAAAGACTTCTCACGCCCGACGCCAAGCCCGTTCTGGACGAGAAGGAGAAGCCCGCCGACAAGGGGGAGAGCGAGGCCGCCTAGGGGCTTCTGTGGATGCCGCAGCGGTAATGGTTGGCGGACATGGCGGCGCTCTGGCTCGTGGCCGAAATCACCAGGTAATAGGTGGCGCTCGCGGTCACCGTGATCGCCGCCATGGAGGCGCCGGTGACGCTGCTCCACAGAATGGTGTCGTAGCCGCTCTCGGTTTCCGTCTGAAGCAGCGTATCGGAGGCATTGTGGATAGCGAAGGTCGCGCCCACGAGGCCGGAGCCGTTGCTGGCCGCGCCGCATGCCAGGGCGATCTCCTCGCCGGCCACTGCGCTGAACGACCAGTAGTCCACGTCCGTGGCCGCGGGATCGATGGCGCCCATCACGAAGCCGGAGTAGCCGCCGGAGGTGTTGGCGGCGAAGGTTGTTGTGCTGGCGGTGCCCGCGGTGTTGTTTGTCTCGACCTCCCCGGTGTTGTCGCTGGTCTGGTTCATGATCTCGAGCACGTAGAAATCATTGGCGCCCGGGGTCCAGCCTGTGCCGCCCTCGAAGTGCACGGCGACCTGGGTGCCGCCGGGCAGGGGTATGTTGGCGTCCGGCGGAGTGTTGATACCTGTCCAGTACGTGCCGTCGAAGCTGACGTCGAGGGTGGAAATTACGTTGCCGCTCATGTCTGTGAGCGTGACCATGCCGTCGGTCAGCGTGGAGCCGTGACCCTGCACACCGGAAGAGCCTGCGCCGAAGGGCTTGTAGAAACCGATGGAGGTCGCCACGGCCGCCGAAGGAAGCGTGTAGGTGAAGACGTCCACATCGGTGGCGCCGCCCAGGTCACCGTAAGCGCGGCCGAAGGTGGCGTTGCCGGTGCCGGCGGCCATGGTCATGGTATTGGCAGCGGCGATGGTGTCGTTGGTTTCGGCTTCCGGATTGAGCAAACCGGCGGTCCAGCCGGCCTGGGACGGGTCCATGAGCAGGGCGGCCATGCCGTAGTTCCAGTCGGTGGTGGTGCCGGCGCTCTGGCCGCTCCAGTTCTCCCAGCCCTCGATGGCCACGCAATAGGTGCCGGCGGCCGGCGCGCGGTAGATGAGTTCGCTGTCCATGTCCTGACGCGGAATCTGGTCGTCGGCGGTGGCCAGGAGGGTGGTTCCGTCCTCGTTCCAGAGGGTGATAACAGGATCGAGCAACTCCGGGGTGCCGTCGCCATCGTGAATATCGGTGAAGATCTGAACGAAATCACCCGCAGCGAGCGTTATTGAATAGTAGTCGATCTCGTCGGGCGTAGCCAGATTGGAATCGACGAAGGTTCCTGCCGTGTCCATGGGAGTGGCAAGGTCGCATCCGGTGGGGACATCAGTATCCGTGTCGCTGTCGCTGTCCGTGTCGCTGTCGCTGTCCGTGTCGCTGTCGCTGTCCGTGTCGCTGTCACTGTCGGAATCGGAGTCGGAATCGGAATCGGAGTCGGAATCGGAATCGGAGTCGGAATCGGAGTCGCTGTCCGAAGCGCCATCGCCGTTACTGGTGCAAGCGAGCATTCCAACGTCAAGAGCGAGGCCCATGGCCAGCAGAATAAGCCAGAAATACTTCATTGCATTTCCTCCTTCAATGTTTGTTGAAAGATAATGATACCACTATTTTGTCCTTCAGAAAGGGGAGACCTGAGCCG
>JAUXHN010000225.1 GCA_030621515.1 Deltaproteobacteria bacterium
GACGTGCAGATCAAGCGCATCGACTACATCGAGAGTGTGCAGGTCAAGGTGTTCGATCGGATGATCTCCGAGCGACGCCGGGTTGCGGAGGCCTTCCGCTCCCAGGGCCAGGGCCTCTCGGCGGAGATCTTAGGAAAGAAGGACCGCGAATTCAAGAGCATCCAGTCCGGGGCCTATCGCAAATCCCAGGAGATCAAGGGTCGCGCGGACGCCAAGGCAGCGGGTATCTACGCGGCGGCCTACAAGACGGATCCGGAGTTTTACAAATTCCTCAAGACCCTGGAGAGCTATGAACAAACGATCGACGAGGACACCTGGCTGCTGCTGACCACCGACTCCGATTACATTCATCACCTGAGCAAGATGAAGGGATCTCAGCGCTGAGAGATTTCGATCCATCCATCGACTACTACTCGGTTCTCGGTGTCGGCCACCGCGCGAGTCAGGCGGAGATCACCCGGGCCTACCGCGATCTCGCGGCACGCTACCATCCCGACAAACACCAGGGCAACGAGCTGGAGGAACTGGCCCAGGAAAAGCTCGCCGAGCTGAACAAGGCTCACTCGGTGCTCTCCCGCACAGAGACCCGCGCGAACTACGACGCGGTCAGACGAGGCGCGGCTCCGCCATTTGCCGGACCGCCTTCCGGCACAGCGGGGGTTCCGTCGCGGCGGGGCGTCTTCGGAACGTTCAGGAGCATCCTGATCATCATGCTGATCTTCGCCGCCCTCCCCTACATCTTCAGGATCTTCAAGAACCCGAAGTCGCTCCTGGTAATCGCCGTGGCCATCGCCATCGCCTGGTGGGGTCCCAGGATTGTGAGATATTTCAAAAAGAAATGATGGAAGTCTCTTTAAGGGGCGTCTTTTACACAGAGGTTGAGGAACTCGTAGCTGGTTGTTCCGACATCGTTGAGCGGTATGCACATCCAGACAGCACCATCAAGTGAAATCACCAATCTGCCGTCGTCCGGGCCGATCGGTGGAGGAGGATCTACCGTGCACTCCTCGTCCATCCAGAAATCCATGCTCTGAATTCCGCTGGTGAACATGGAGGAACAGGCGTCGCTCGAGGAGCATGAGTCGCATCCGCTCGAGTTGCAGCTGTCCAGTATTCCCTTGTATTCGTCGAGAGTGGGCAGGCGCCGGTTGCCGTTGCATTCCCCGGGCGCGTCGGCGCCGATAGTGGAGGAGGCGCTGCCGGTACAAGCCGCTCCATCCCAGCTCATCCCGATCGGGCACCTTGTCCAGCAGAGATCCGCGCCGTCATCGTATGCTTCGTCGTCATCGCACGGGCCGCTGACGTCGGTATCCGTGTCCGTATCGGTGTCCCCATCGGTGCCGCCGTCGTCGTCGGTATCACCGGCATCCGGCGGTGGATCGTTCCACATCTTGGCAACGCCCAGAGCCGGGTCGCACGCGGCAACGCAAAACACAATTGAAGTCAATATCACCAAAGTCCTAAACATGTTTCATTCCTCCGTTCCTGAGAGTCTACCCAAAGCGAACGGTTTGGTCCATTCATTCGATATATCGTCGTTTGACAATCTGCAGGCGCGACGGATAGCCTGTTGGCGTGATCGACGAAGAGCACAACATGTACATGGGCCTGGCCCTGGACCTGGCGAGGCAGGCATCATCGCGCGGAGAGGTGCCGGTGGGCGCCGTGGTGGTGAAGGACGGTCGCGTAATAGGCCACGGCTCCAATCGCCGCGAGCAGGATCAGGACCCCCTCGCCCACGCCGAGATCCTGGCCATCTCGCAGGCAGCCCACGACACCGGGCTCTGGCGCCTGGACGACACAACCATCTACGTCACCCTGGAGCCCTGCCCGATGTGCGCCGGCGCCATAGTCAACGCCCGGATCCCGAGGGTCGTGTACGGCTGCGACGACCCAAAGGCGGGGGCCGCCAGAACCCTGTACACCATCCTTGCGGACGACCGCCTCAACCACCGCTGCGAGGTCGTCTCCGGCATCCGGGCGCAGGAATCGTCGAAGCTGCTCCAGGATTTCTTTGAGAATTTGAGAAAACGGAAGAAGTAGGGGCAACCCCCCCGTGGTTGCCCTGTCGTCGTCAGGGCGGGCACGTCATCAGGGCGGGCACGGGAACCCGCCCCTACTCGATTATGGTTTCGCATCCGAAAGAGGCGTACACTTCGGAAACAATGCCCCACCGATAGTCGTAGCAGAGCTGGCTGCACAGCTCGATGGTATCCTCGTCGAGCCAGTGCCATCCGGAGGGATTGGCGCAGTCCTCGCTGAATGGAATTATCTCGCCATCCACGTAAAGGTTGACCATCGCGGGATCCTTGGACGCGCTCGCATCAAGGGAATCCCAGTCCACATCGAATTTGCATTCGGTGGTCGTCGCGGCGATCTCCTGTAGCGCGGTCACCAATTGATCGGGGCCTTCGTCGGTCTGTGCAGGATAGTAATCGCCGGTCCCGCCGAGGGAGGCCACCGTGGAGAGCACCTCATCCCATACATCCCACACACCGCCGAGGCCTATGACGAAAGTGTCTACTCCCCAGAAGTCGTGATACTCGATAACCTTTGAGTAGGTATTCTGATCGTCGAGACACGCGAGTGGGGTGGGACAGGTAGGCGCGGTTGAGATACACGTGCTGCAGCTCAACGTGGGATCGCTGGAGCAGTTGGGTGCGCCGTCCGTCGCGAGGATGACGAATCTCTCGGATTCTGTCTCGATGTTTACGAGATACTCGTATGTTTTGTGCAGCGCTGCGGCCGTGGGCGTCCCTCCCCCATTGGGATAGCCCGCAGTCAGCGCGTCCTCGATCTCCCCCGCGTTGATCGGGGTGATGGGCACGACGGGATCCTCGTCATTGACCCCGCAACCGACCTCGTTGGGAAACAGGAGCAGCCCGAACTGGATCTGGTTGTCCATCTGAGCGGTGCTGGCCGTAATTGCGTCGACACAAGCCGGCCACGCGTTTGTGCCTTCCATCCCCATGCTTCCCGACCGATCCAGCACAATCATCATGAGCGGCGGGTGCCCCGCTACCGGGAAATCCACGCCCTCGCACTCATCGTTGGTGTCGGTATCGCCGGAGTCAACGCCTCCGTCGTCGCTCGTTCCGGAATCGAGCGGGCTCACCTTGTGATTGCCGTTGTTACACGCCGCAACCGGCGCAAGAAACAGCGCCGCCGTCAAAGCTACATGGATGGATTTCATGGTCATCTCTCTATCCCGTCCCTTGCGCATAGTTTCTCGGTGTTGAAGGGATGCCTGATTTCCTTCATCTCCGTGACGAGGTCGGCACGCTCGATCAGCGCCTCGGGCGCATAACGACCAGTACATACCAGCTCCACGTCAGACGGCC
The DNA here is from genome assembly GCA_030621515.1 of Deltaproteobacteria bacterium. Lineage (GTDB taxonomy): Bacteria > Myxococcota_A > Polyangia > JAAYKL01 > JAAYKL01 > JAUVAN01. Next base: position 3,342 of record JAUXHN010000225.1, read on the forward strand.
TCATGTCCACCAGATCCAGAAGATCCGCCTCGCCGAACAATCGAAAATGAACCGCCACGCAGATCTCGTCGAGCACCACGATCTTGTGTTTTGCCTGCTCCAGAATCTCGCGGCATCTGCCGAGCCCGGCGGCCGCAAGCTTCACGTCGACCTCGCCTGGAGCCTCCTTCCACGGGATGCACGTCTTCGATCCAAACTGCTCCACGGCCACCAGGTCCGAAAAACGCCTCACGGCAAAAATCTCTCCGTATTCGTAACCCTTCATGAACTGCCCTATGAAAACGGGCAATCCCCTGCCCGCCGCGCGAAGCGCCAGCCCGAAGGCAGCAGTGGTCTTGCCCTTCCCATCTCCTGTGTAGACCTGCAGGCAGCCCCTTGTCCACGGCTCGCTGGAAATTTCGGGCATATCTTCTCCATTCCACGACGCCGGTCTTTTGGAACCCGACGAGACTCGATGATACCATCTTTCTCATGGAAGATCTGTCGACTCCAATCGATCTCTACTTGAACCACGTAAAAGTGGAGCGTGGCCTGTCGCCCCACACGGTGGAGGCCTACGCGCGGGACATCGCCTCCTTCGCGGATTTCGCGCAGGATCGGGGTACGGACAATACGCCGGTGAGCGCTGAAACGATCTCCGAATACATGGCCCATCTCTCTCAAAACGGCATCGCGCGCAGATCCCAGGCCCGCGTCCTGAGCGCGTTGCGCGGTTTCTTTCGTCACCTTCACGAGGAAAAATTGATCGCGACGAACCCCACCGAGGACATCGACGCCCCCAAACCCCATCGGGTCCTGCCGACGATCATCACCGTCGATGAAATGGAACGCCTGCTCATGGCGCCCGACATCTCAACCCCCCGGGGGATGCGCGACGCGACCATGCTTCACACGATGTACGCCTCCGGGTTGCGCGTCTCCGAGCTGGTGTCCCTTCGCCTCGCGGATGTGGATCTGGAGGCGGGTTTTTTGGCCGTGACCGGCAAGGGCGATAAACGCCGTCTGGTTCCGCTGGGGGAATGGGCCGTCGACATGATCGAGCGCTACCTGGTCGGAATCCGACCAATGTGGGCCATTCCATCCCAGAGCGCGATCTTCCTCACCCACCGCCGGGCGCCCATGACCCGCCAGGGTTTCTGGCTTGTGGTCAAGAAGTACGCGGCGGCAGCCGGCATCGGCACGAAGATCAGCCCGCACAAGCTGCGACACTCGTTCGCGAGCCACCTGCTGGATCGCGGCGCCGACCTTCGATCGGTCCAGGCAATGCTGGGCCATGTGGACATTTCAACCACTCAGATCTACACACACGTGACGAAAACGAGGATCTCCGGAGTCCACAAGCGGAGTCATCCGAGGGGATAGGCAAATGAAAGTCGATCTTGCATACACGGGAAATATCGACCCCAACTCGACGATCGAGGAGGCCAGGGAGGCCAGGCGAACCCTGGAGACGGGATCTGGAAAGGGTTCCCACATGCGGGGGTGGCTGAATCTTCCGCGCCGCACGACGAAAAAAGACCTCCTTTCCCTGGCTGACACCGCGCGTGAAATCCGGCGAAATGACGCGCTGGTGGTACTGGGAATCGGCGGATCGAACCTGGGCGCTCAGGCGGTGATCGACGCTCTCGTATCGCCGTTCGCAAGTGATTTTCCCATCTTCTTCGGAGGAAACCATCTCGATCCGGACTATCACACCGCTCTGCTCGACCACCTCTCGGACAAGCGCTACTGCGTGAACGTCATCTCCAAGAGCGGCAACACGATGGAGCCAGCGATCGCGCTGCGCCTCTTTCGACAAGATCTCACCGATCGCTTCGGACCGGAAGAGGCCGGCAAGTTGGTCCTTGTCACCACGGGATCGAAGACGGGCTGCCTCAACGATATCGCGCGCGTGGAGGGGCTGACCACTTTCGTTGTTCCCGAAGACGTGGGAGGCCGGTTCAGCGTCCTTACGCCTGTGGGCTTGCTGCCCATGGCGGTCGCCGGGCTGGACGTGGGTTCGCTGGTGGACGGCGCAAGAGAGATCTCCGAGATCTTGAGGGCCGATGACAACGACACCGCAGATTCAAACCCTGCCCTGGCTTACGCCGCGTATCGACTGGCATGTTATCGAGCGGGCAAGAAGAACGAGGTGCTGGTGTCCTTTACGCCGCGACTTCGCTCCTTGTGCGAGTGGTGGAGGCAGCTCTTCGGAGAATCCGAGGGCAAGGACGGCAAGGGGATATTCCCCGCGACATCAACCTACACCACGGACCTTCACTCCATGGGCCAGTGGATGCAGGACGGCGAGCGCAACGTCATGGAAACCTTCATCGACATCGTCGCGAGCGGCGATCTGATAATCCCCGCCTCGAGCAGCGACATGGACGGCCTCGGACACCTGGCCGGACGCCCGATGAGAGAGGTCAACCGGACAGCCGTCGAGGGGGCCATCCGGGCTCATCGGGACGGGGGAGTACCCTGCGCGAGGATAGAAATCCCCTCTCTGGACGCCAGGAACATGGGTGCGTTGCTCTACATGTTCGAGTACGCATGCGGGATAAGCGCCTACGCCATGGGCGTCAACCCCTTCGACCAGCCCGGAGTAGAGGCGTTCAAGAAAAACATGAAAGATCTCCTCTAAGCACTGCACAGACGTCCAAAACAGGCTCAGGCTCCCCACCTGAAAATGGCAACTCAAAATGGAGAAAGTTCAACTTTTTTTCCAGAAACTCTTGCGCTTCCAAAACCCGGTTATAAACTGTTGCCCACTAGGTCCGTGGACAAAGCGGCCGGAAACATTTTTAAAGGAGAGGAAAATGGAAAGAAAACTAATCCTGATTGTGTGTCTTGCATTGACTATCGGGGTAATGCAGACCGGTTGTGACGATGATGGCGGCGGGGGGTTCGACGGCGGCACCGACGGCAGTACCGACACGGACACCGACACCGACACTGACACCGACACTGATACCGACACGGATACCGACACGGACACCGACACCGATACCGACACCGATACCGACACGGATACAGACACTGATACCGATACCGGTCCATGTGTCGATCCGGTGGTTGGAGATCCCACTGTCACATCGGCGCTCTCAGTGTCCGTTGTCATGGGAGTCACCAGTGACACCTACACTCTGACCTTTTCCGAAGATGTATTCGGCGTTGACACCACCAGCGTTACCTGGGCGGCAACCACCGGTTCCGGAACCCTCGACAGTATTACGGCTGTCGACGCCTCCAGCTACACGGTGGCCTTCTCGGGAGTAGCGGACGGTGATTCCTACACTCTCACGGTAGGCACTGCGGTGGAAGACACCTGCGGCAACACCCTTGCGGCTGCGGTGGATATTGCCATCAACGGTTTTGCTCCCTACTTCGTTGAGGATTTCGAGACCTTTACGGGAACCTATCCAGACACGCAGAACGGCTGGACTTCCAGTCCGACAACCGGCTACGCGTGGCAAGTGGATACCGGCACAACCATCTCCTCCAGCACAGGCCCCGACGGGGATCACACGACGGGCACCGGCACCTATATCTACACGGAAGCGTCCAATGGAGTTACCGGCGATACCACCATGTTGATCACACCCTCCATCGACCTCACCGGCGCCACAGCTCCTCAAATTGGGTTCTGGTACCACATGTACGGAGCAGACATCGACAACCTGGCCCTCGAAGTGGACGACGGCTCCGGATACACCAACGTCTGGACCATGACCGGCGAGCAGCAGACTGATGAAACCGACCCCTGGAGTCAGGCGACTGTGGATCTCACCGCCTATGCCGGCAGCACTATTACAATTCAGTTCGTGGGAACAAGAGGCGCCGGCTACTACGGCGACATGGCTGTCGACGACATTTTTGTAAGTGAGCCGATGCCGCCCATAGCGGAGTTCGCGGCCAACGCAACACTTGTGCTTCCCGACGACATCATAGACTTCACAGATTTCTCAAGCAACGATCCCACCAGTTGGGCCTGGACCTTCACCGGCCCCGGTGCAGTAACATACGAGGGCGGCACCGCTGCCACCGATCAAGATCCACAGGTTTCCTTCTCCGCTCCCGGCCTGTACACGGCGGAGCTGGT
>JAUXHN010000099.1 GCA_030621515.1 Deltaproteobacteria bacterium
ATATCTCGAGGGGCGCGTTGCGTCCGATGACCTGCAAATTCTCCAAACCCTTGAGCGTCTGCAACGAGTCGTTTCCAACTATTTGCAACCCTGCCCTGTCGGCATTGATGGTGGGGTCCATATAAATGCTGAACAGGTTTGTCATATCCAGTTTCAACAGCCTTGGGTTGTTTTGAATGACAACGTGAAGCACCGAACGCAACTCGGGCATGGAAATCGCCTCGAGCCGCACGCAATCGCGAACGGCAATATAGGAGATGTCCACCACACTTTTCATCTCCAACCGCACGAGGGATGGGTTTTGGGAAATCTGTAGTCCGTGCCCCGGAACCCTCATAAGCAAATTGAGGTCAACGGATTTCAGGGCGCTGTTGTTTCGCAACGAGAAACTGTGGGCCACGGTGGCAAGCCCACCGAGATCAATACTCTCCAGCGCGCTGTTTCGCTCGATGACGAGTTCATCTCCTTCCCTCGTGCCTACCTGCTGGAGGGATCCGAGGTTCACGGATTTGAGCGCGGCGTTCTTCTGGATATAGAGCCTGCCCTTGATCGACTTGAGGTTCGGCAGATCGAGCCGCGCAAGGGTGGACCTCTTCACGACGAGCTTGCCGGCGATGGAATCGTACTTGACGAGCCGCGCAAGATCCTCCGGAGAAGCTATGGTCGCATCCCCCTCCAGAATCAGAAGCTCCTTCTCTACCGGTGGAAGCTCCTTTCGTTCGGGCTCCTCGGAGCTGCACGAAACCGCCGCCAACATGGCCAGGGCAAGAAGTAGTTTTTTCATGTCACTCTCGTGGAAATGCCTTACAGCAGACTGTACAGGAGACTCACCAGGATACCGTGGGAACCGGTGGAGGAGTTTCCGACCGCATCGCAACTACAACCACCGCCCCCATCATCACCGCCTGTATCCGTATCGGTATCCGTACTCGTATCCGTATCCGTATCCGTGTCGGTGTCCGTATCGGTGTCGGAATCAGTGTCCGCATCGGTATCAGTGTCCGTATCGGTATCCGTGTCGGTATCTGTGTCGGTATCTGTATCCGTATCGGTGTCCGTATCGGTGTCCGTGTCAGTATCCGTATCCGTATCGGTGCTCCCGTCGGGCCCGGCATCGGGATCGTCGCCGAGAATATCGATGTCGATATCAAAGTCTCCGGTGGGCCCATTGGGCAAACCTTCAACAACGATGAACACAGTCTGGTTGCTGGTCGAAGTGTAAGAGAGGAATTCCCCCCCGCCGACACCGACCATGTTCTCCGACCCGAGACAACCCACGTACTCCGAGCAGGAACCGAGCAACCTGATTGCGGTGTTGTACGTGGAGTCCGGAGTAACCGTGACCTCCAGCTCGTCGCCCGTCGCAAGATCGATGGTGTAAATGATATCCGGTGAGCTCTGGTCGCTGAGACCGCAGCCGCCTCCGTAGAAGTTGAGCGAGCTGGGCCTCCCGTTGGTGGTGTTGGTATCGGTGTATGGAACCGGATCCGCCTCGATGGGATCAACGCAGGTTCCTACCGTGACGGTCGTTCCCACGGTGAAATCGTGCAGGGCCACGGGAGCCGTTGCGGGATCCGTCCCGGTGTTTGCCGGAACGGCGCTGTCCGTCGCCTCGATGTAGTACTCCACACCGGGAGCGACTATGTCGGTGCCGCTCAGCAACACGGACCATGAGTCCCCCACTCCCTGTGTCATGGCGAGCACGTCGAAGGTGCTCGCACCCATCACACGGTGATAGACATACGCAGCATCGACACCGCTGGTGTCGACAATGGTCGCCTCGATATTCACCGGAGTTCCCGCCGTCTGGCCATCCACTATTCCCGTATGGGTGATGGTGGGCGGCGTTGTATCGGGAATTATTACCGTCACCGTGTACCAGGATACCGGAGCGTCCACAGGATCCGCCGACCCGTTGGTGAGCGTATCCTCCGCCGTTATGTAGTACTCGATGCCGGGCGCGGCCACCGGCCCCACGGAAGCGGTGTAGTCGTCACCGCCGGTATTGCTCATGCTCACACCGATGAATGTAGAGCTTCCCAGCGTGCGCCAATAAACGGAAGCCGTGGAAATACCGCTCGGGTCCGCGATGGTCGCGTCGATGGCAACCATTGTCCCATCCGTCAGCGGCCCGGCCGGGGACACATGGAGGATCGTCGGCCCGGCCGTGTCGGTGACTGTCACCGTGAAGACAGCCGGCGTGGCCGGCGCGCCGGCGGGAGCTACCGCGCTGTTGGGCACGGTCGCTCCGTCGAGGGCCTCGACGTAGTACTCGACCGCCGGCGTGGTGACTCCGCCTCCCGGAATATCCGCGGTCCAGGTATCGCCGGTGCTGTTTGACATGGCCACCGTGTTGTACGAACCCGCCCCCTGCACCCGATGGTACAACGTCGCGGAGGCAACTCCGGATGCATCGGTGATATCCGCGGTGACCGGAACCGCCACTCCCGAAACCTGGCCGTCTGGTATGGCTGTCAGGACTATGGTCGGAGGTGTCGTATCCGGCGGCGGAATCACGGTTACGGTTATCTGGCTGGAAACCCCGGTATTGCCGGGTGTCGCTCCATCGAGCGCTTCCGCATATATCTCTATTGCCGGCACTTCGACACCGACGCCGGGGATCGTTGCCGTGTACGGGCCGGTCCCGGTGGCGGGCAGGGATGTATACGCAGTGGTGCCCCCGGTACGATAGTAAATGACAACCGCGGCTATGCCGCTCTCGGTGTCGGTGGCGGTCACGCTGACCGGGAGGTCCACCCCGGCCGTCTGGGGCGACGCGATCGCATCGACTGAAACAGTCGGCGGCGTGATATCCGGATAGATGACCGTGACATCATGAGGTGCGCTCGCTCCGCCCACGGGATCCGTGGAGGAGTTGGTCAGCGTATCCGTCGCCTCGATGTAGTAGTTGACCACAACCGTTCCCGCAGTGATGGACGCCGCGGGTAGTGTGCCTACGTACGTGTCGCCGACGGTGTTGACCATCGAAATCGGGGTGAACGATCCGCCGTCGAGTGCCCAGTACAGGGTGGCGCCGCTCACTCCAGACGTGTCGGTAATGGTGGCGGTGATCACCAGGTCGGCTCCGTCATCCACCGTGGTCACAGGAGTATGAGTGATGGACGGCCCCGCCGTATCACCCGAAGTCACGGTGAAGTCGTGGTGCGCGGTAGTGGGCGCCCCGACGGGATCGACGGCCGAGTTGGAGCCCGGCGCGGAGTCCACCGCGTGGATGTAGTAGTCAACGCCGGCGGTGGTGACCGCAGCGCCCGGAATGTTGGCGATCCAGGTATCCCCGGTGGAGTTTACCATCGCGCCGTTTGTCCACGGGACGGCGCCGGTCTGGCGATAGTACAGGGTAGCGGCTGAGATTCCGCTCGCGTCCGTGATGTTGGCGCTCACCTGTACCGCGGTGCCGGAGATCTGGCCGTCGGTGATGGGCGTGTGGCTGATGATCGGAGGATCCGTGTCGACTACCGACGTCGTGAACGTATGCCAGATAGTGGGCGCCCCGATGGGCGAGTAGCTGGCGTTGGACACGGAGTCCTCGGCCCTGATGTAGTAACGAACGCCCGAAGCGTTGACCCAGATCGCCGGGATCTGGGCCTCCCACAGGTCACCGCTCACGTTGACCATGGCCACGGTCTGCGGGATGGGGTAGTCCTCGGGTCGATAGGTAAGCGTCACACTGGAGACACCACTGGGGTCAGTGACCGTGGCCTGGATGGTCACGGCCACACCCACGGGTTGTCCGTCCAGAATCGGTGTGTGTGATATGGACGGCCCGGCGGTATCGACCGACGAAACAGTAAAGGAGTGATAGGTGGCCGGCGCGGATGACGGATCCGTCGCGGTGTTCGACGAGTTGTCGGTGGCGCTGATGTAGTACTCGATGCCCACCGTCGTAACATCCACCCCGGGGATATCTCCGCTCCAGGTGATTCCACCCACGTAGGTCATCGCCACCGTGTCCCACGCCGCAGCGGAGCCCGCGTCCCGATAATAGATCATTCCGCTCGCCACCCCGCCGCTGTCGGCGAAATCTGCGGTAACGGAAACGGGCACGCTCTCGGGCTGGCCGTTGGGGATCGGAGTGTGGGTTATGATCGGATCAGTGGTATCCCCCGAGCCCACCGTGAAGTCGTAGAAACTGGTCGGAGCACCGGCAGGATCCACACCCGTATTGGGTACCGGTGAAGTATCGACCGCCTCGATATAGTACTCCACACCCGGTGCGGCAACCATGAACGCCGGTATCTGAGCTGACCACGTATCAGCGACTATATTGACCATGGATGTGCTTCCATAGGTTGTTCCACCCATCGGTCTGTAATACAGGGTGGCGCTCCCAACGCCGGTAACGTCGGTAATGTCCGCGTTCACGGTGACGGCCACACCCGGAGACTGACCGTCTGTAATCTCCGTGTGAGTAATGACCGGAGGATCCGGATCTCCGGTTACCAGGAAATCGAACACGCCCGCGCCGGGCGCGCCGGGCGGAGCCAGGCTTGATATGGGTATTGTTTGATTGTCCGCCGCCTCTATCCAGTATTCAACCCCGGCTGCAGTGACCGCAGAGCCCGGAATTGTCGCTTCCCAGATGTCGCCCGAGGTGTTGACCATGGCGGCAAAGGTACCCCCGCCGGCGCCTATGTCCCGATACCACAGGAACGCGTACTGCACTCCGGAGGTGTCCTGGATATTTGCGGAAATGACTACCGGCACGCCGAGGGGCTGACCGTCCGCCACTTCTGTGTGGACGATCAACGGCCCGGTGGTGTCCACGGTGCCGTAGATGGTCGCGTCCGTGGTGTCCGTGTGTGTCAGACCCTCGTTGTCGGTCACGACCAGGGTCACGATATAGTTGCCCGAACTGGCATAGGCGTAAACCGGGCTCGAAAGACTGGAGTGGGGAGTGCCGTCGCCGTAGTCCCAATCCCACGCGACAACCGTCCCGTCCGGGTCGGTGCTGAGGGTGCCGTCGAAGAAGACGTCCTCATCCACATCCGCGTAAACAGAGGGACCGGCGTTGGCGATGGGACGTGTGTTGACGTTTACGTCCACCTTTGCGTGGTCCTCCGCGCCGTCATTGTCGATCACGGTAAGATAGCCCCACTGCCCGGAACCCGCCGTGACGAACGTATGATCCGCGACCTGTCCGCCGGTTACGGTTCCGTCCGACATGGTCCAGAAAGCTACCGCGATGGTGCCGTCCGGGTCGTAGGCCGTCGATCCGTCGAACTGGAAGACCTCTCCGGTGGGCGCCATGATGGACGCCTCCACGCTGTCCGCCCTCGGCTCCACATTGGCCGTGATGTCAAACTCGAAAGCGCCCATGTCCACGAGCCCGTCAAGATTTCTGGCGTTGCCCAGAATGTCACGGGTGGGTAGATCGGAGCCCCCGTACCCGCCCCCGTTGCGGGCCAGCGACTCGCTCCATAACTTGCCGTCCCACCAGCGCGGGTATTCGTCCCAGTCATCATCTTCAATAAGGGGATCGGAGGTCAGGTTGCCGATGTTGGTGTTGAAGGAACCGTACGTCGTAACCGTGTCGAAAAAATTGTTGTACTCCACGTAATCATAATAGTGGGAATAAGAGCCGTACGCGTAGATCGCATAGTTGGCGTTATTGGAAATCACATTGTTGTAGATATACATGTACAGGTAGTCGCCGGAGGAACTGGCGATGCGATAGTAAATGCCGTAGTTCTGATACACGATCGTATTGTTGATCAGATACGCGTTGTGATTGGCGGTTGTGTAGGTGTAGATACCGTAGTCCGTATGCGTGATGTAGCTGCTGCGAATGTACACGTGGCTGCTGTCAGTGCGCACGCCGTACCCGGTTCCGTCGCCGATGATCCAGGTGGCCAGAATATCCACGGAGTTCGTGCCCGAAACATCTGTCGCGTAAATACCGTAATCCGAAGAGAAGAAGATCTGTGTATCCTCCACGGTGGGCGCCGTGGGGCCATACAGGTAAAGCCCGTACTTGCCGTACTCGATCTCAACGTTGTCCACGGCGATGGCGCCGCCGTCGTCGAACCGAATTCCCCACCAGTCGCCGGGCGCGGGATCGGTGGCGTCGGACGTGAACAGAACTGTGTCTCCGGTTGTCGGGAACGTCACGATCGCCCCGTCCCGGAAATAGATCTCCGTCCGGGAGCTGACCTGTCCGCCGCCCATATCGTCAACACCTGCCGCTATTTCCAGATCGACCCCCGCCTCGAACGTGACCGTCGCGCCGTCCGGAATGATCAGGTCACCCAGAACCGGATACGGTGACGCCGCCGCCGTGAAAGCGTATCCATCCCAGAGAAAACCTTCGATGTGCGGGCTCGAGGCGCCGGCGTAGTCCAGGGCGCCGATGTACGTACCCGACTGGCCCAATTTCCTGTTGGGAGAATGAGTTGTGGGCTCGTAGTTGCGCATCGTGAGGTTCGCGTACAGAGGATTCCACTGGTAACACGTGGTTCCCACGGTCAACGAGTAGTAGTTTGAACTCGAGTTCCCCCATGAGTTGGAGCCTCCGCATGAGAACGATGTGTTGACGCTTGTCTCCTTGACACCGTACGCGCCGTTGTGCGTGACCGACGTGTTGGTGAGGACGACAGTGACGACGCCGGTGCTCGTGGTCTTGTAAAGTTCAATACCGTCCTGGACGTTGTTGGCCGATGTCACATGATCGATGGTCCACACCCGACTGACGCCGCTGGACATTCGACAGTTCAGCCCGTCGCGACCGTTGTCGTAAAGAATTCCATGGTCGTAATTGACTGATGAGTCGTAAACATAAACACCATCGTTCACGCTGTTCCAGACGTTGGTGTCGGTGATGTCAACGCTTGCGCCGCCCGAGACATAGATGCCGTAGCTGTTGTCGTGTGCATCGATACTTATGATCTCGGGGGTTCCGCCGGTGACATACACGGCCGAGCTGCTGCAGTGATGAATTGTGGATCCCGCGATCTTGTGATCGTTGCTGTACAGGGACACGCCTCGATACGCGTAACCGAGATCCACCTGGGACACGTTGAACGCCTGGGCGGTGCTGGGAATTACAATTCCGTACCAATCCCCCGGCGCAGGCGTCCCCGCTGCCGACGTGAAGATGATGGGTATCGTAACGGTACCGTCCGACTCAAGGGTTCCCTCGACCCTGATCTCCGTGAGATTGGCGTTCTCACCGCCTTCCATGAGATCGGAGTTCGCCGCAACCAGGAACTGTGCGCCGGGCAGGAATGTGACCGTCACATCGGGAGCGATCACCATATCGCCGTCCAGGTTGTTCACGGAGGAGGCGGCGAACGTGGTGTTCACGTACCAGAACCCGTGGGCCCCGGCGCCGGTCAACGCCCCCGCGTGAGGCACGGCGCCCATCGTGGACGCCGGCACGGCGGGATCGGGGTAACGAGCGGGAGAACGATCCGTCGGCTCAAAGTTGCCGTTTATCGGATCCACCAGCAGTCCGTTGTAATTCAGGTTCCCGGTGTTGGGAGAGGCGGTGATCCCGGATATTCCGGTGCCGCCCCACCACACGTTGTCGGTGAAGTAAAGCGAATCCAGGTAATTGGAATCGTAAACGGCATAGTTATTTTCCCCGAATACACAGAGATCCACATCCAGACGTGAAATATACGAACTCGAACTGGAGCTGTCATAAGTATAAATACCGTAAGTGTTGTTCCAGAAAGTGCAGTGCGAGAATGTCGCCCAGAATGTTCCCGCCAAGGCCGTGTAGAAATAGACTCCGCGAACGTTGTCCGAGAAGATGGTTCGCTCGGCCGTGACCTGGCCCCTGAGTTGGTAGATTCCGTAGTTGGCATCATAGATCCAGGAGTCTGTGATCGTCAGATTCGTGTAGTCCGAATAGATGCCGTAGGAAGATGCCGATCCGGCGCCGTCGATCTCCATGAAGGAAAGGGACAGGGTGGAGCCCGACCCGGTGGTCTCGACTCCCCTTGAAGAGAAGGAGTCGATGAGCACCTGGCCGATCACGTGGTTGGCCGCAACCGGCGCCAGAAAATCAAGCGCCGTGGCCGCGTGATGAAGCTCCACGTACGATATCGTCGAGGTGGAACCCGTGGCAAAGTCGATACCCGGCCAGGCCCCCGGGGTCGTCGATCCGTTCGCCTGGAAACTGATGGGAAGGGCCACTGTACCAACTGCCACGAGACCGCCGTTGATCACGAGATCGATCCCGGAGTTGGCCATGACAACGACGCCCGGCTCGATGGTCAGGGTGACACCCGCTTGCACGGTCACATCGCTGATCATCACGATCGGACTGCTCGCGATACCCCATGTGGTGTTGGTGGCGATGAGACCACCCACATCCAGGGCATCGGCCCGCCCACAGATACCGAGCACGGTCAGTGCAAGAATAAATGCCGGAAGCAATGTCTTGTTGGTACGCATGATTTCCCCTCTTTTTCGGATGGATTTCCGTGAAACTATATTTTTACGTAACACATATTATCACTCGATGGCCGTTTGATGTTCTTGATTCTTCTTTATTCAAAAAAAGTCGATGACAGGGCGATGCAGGCGCACGTAGGGGCAGACCTATGTGTCTGCCCTGATGACAAAAAAGGGCGAACACGGGTGACAAAGGGCGAACACGGGTGACAAAGGGCGAACACGGGTGACAAAGGGCGAACACGCAGGTTCGCCCCTACTTCTTGCGGGTTCTTTTCTTGGCCCTGGGTTTGGCCCTGGCTTTTGGCTTGGCCTTGGCTTTTGGCTTGGCCTTGGGTTTGGCGCGAAGACCGTGCTTGTCCAGCCAGGCGTTGTAGATCTTCTTGCCGACCTCCATGTCGGGAATGATGTTCTCGATGCCGAGTTCTGTGGCCTTCCGGGGGGTGATGAACCCGTCCTTGTCTTATCCGTGGAACTTGTAGTACTCGGTTTGCGCCCACGCCCATTCATCGCGATCGAGCTTCATCCCCTTGTACGGACCATCCGCCACGCCCTCGTCGAAATAACGGTCGATATGGGTGTCGTCCTGCCGGGCGCTTCCGTCCCTGCACCAGTGAGCGCGCTCGATGTTGATCACCCGCTCCGCCCCGAGGAAGATCTCCTCGTCGCTCAGATCGAGACCCGTGGCGTACCGGAACATGGGGGTGTAGGCCTCCTTCCAATCTCCGGCGCCTCCCCACGATCCGATGGCCTGGCAGCAGCACCCCACGAGATCGGATACGCACTTGTTCTTTTCGGACCAGGTGCACAGCTCGGGCTTGGTGTCGATCTGGTACATCTGGGACGGGAAGTTGTCCCAGAACTTCTTCGCCCCGTCGGCGTCGAAAATCTCATCGATCTGGTACGCGCGGCTCTGGGCACAGCCCGGAAACTCCAGGCAGGAGTAATTCTTGAGGTGGTCCGATCCGCGGGTGGACATGGCGTATCCCAGGCTGAACCCCAGCGCGATCCTCGGATCGACGCTGATATGCTCCAGGCCGCGACAGTGCGGCACGATATCCATGCCCACGCCAAGCTTCTCGGCCACGCGAATGTTGCCCTCGGCCAGAAGATCGCCGTAACCCTCCCGGCGAGCTATCATATCGAGCACCTTCATGGAGGTCTCGATGTCACCCCACTCCAGCCTGATCCCGCCAGTATCCTTCTCGGTGATGTAGCCCTTCTCGAACGCCTCCATGGTCCATGAAAGGGCCGCTCCCGCAGAGATGCTGTCCATGCCCAGCTCGTTTACCTGGCCGCACAACACGTTTATCCCCGCCACGTCCACGGAATCGATTCTCGGTCCGAGATTGCACACGCTCTCCATCTCGGGGCCACCGCAATGGAAGCCCGCCCACTTGCCTTCTTTTATGTAGGTGTACCTGCCGCACCCCACAGGACACGACCAGCACGCCTTGCGCCGAAACAGGAACTCGTCTGCCCACTGGACCCCGCCGAATATCTTCTCGATGTCCTTCATGTAACCGGTGGAGCAATTCTTGTGGGCGTTGATGCCGATGTCGTTGCCCGCGTCGAACAGGTCCATGGTCCCCTCGTGCCGCCTGCGGATGGCCGACGGTGACACGTGAACTTTCTCGCGCAACGCCCAGGCCGCCTTGATGAACTCCTCGGGCTGCGCGATGGTCACCGGATTCGAACCCTTGACCGCAATGGCCTTGAGATTCTTGGCTCCCATCACCGCGCCCATCCCGGTCCTTCCGCCGGAAGCGCTGAAGGAGTTCATGACGCATGCGAAGCGAACCATCTTCTCCCCGGCGGGGCCGATAATGGAAACGCGCACGTCCGGATCGTCCAGCTCTTCCATGATCTTGAGGGTGGCCTTCTTGACCTCCATCCCCCACAGACCGTGGGCGCTACGAAACTCGACCTTGTCATCGTTGACGACGACCCAGGTGGGCCTGTCCGCTCGCCCCTTGACAATGATCTGATCGTAACCGGCGTACTTCATCATGGGACCGAACGATCCGCCCATGTTGGTGTCGCCGTGACCGTGAATATCGGTCCCCATGACCGAGCACGTCATGGGCGAGCGCGTGCTAACCGTCACCCTGCCGGACAGCGGCGCGAAGGTTCCCCCGAGGGCGCCGCACACAAAACACAGCGGGTTGGCCGGATCGTACGGGTCCATGCCCTGCCACGTCTCGTTGTACACGACCTCCGAGTTCATGCCGCGCCCACCGATCCATTTTCGGTAATAGTCCGGGGGGAGATCTTCGATCTCATATGTTAGCCTGGTCATATCCAGCCTGAGTCTGCGTCCCATAAATCCGTGCATCATTGCTCCTTCCCCCCATCCGTGCAGAAACTGAACTCGAACTCCGTCTCCTCCTGCGCGGATCCCGGCGGCTGGAACTCGACCTTCAACTTTGAAGCCCATTCCCTGGCTCTGCCCCGGGCCGCGTCCCTTGCGTCAACAAACCGCAACGCCTTCTGCATGGTGCACGCCTTGACGCACCAGGGTCCCATGGGGTCGTCGTCACAGAGATCGCAGCTCATGGTCTTGCCGTCGGTGGGATCCACGACCACCGCACCGAACGGGCAGGCCTGGATGCACACGTGACAACCGATGCACTTGAGCGGATCGGTCACCACAGCGCCGTTCTCCTGACGAACGCGCGCCGTCATCGGACAGACCTCCATGCACGCCGCGTCTTCACACGCCTGGCACTTGATGGGGACGAAAGTGTTGACCTCTCGAAACTCCTGGATGCGAATCCGGGAGTAGTGTGTTCCGCACACCAGAAAATGCTTGATGGAGCATGCCATCTCGCAACCGTGACAGCCGGTGCACTTGTCCGCGTCGATGGTGATTTCCTTTTTTGTGGGCAGCATGTTTTGGAATCCCTCCTAGTTCTAAAGCGCCCTGCGCTCACGATACGTTATCACGAAACGATAGGTGAAAAAGTAAACGGGTATGCTAAAGAGTACGGCGAGGATGGCGGAACCCACCCACAAGGGCAGCAGAATATCGGAGCCCATGTCCACCAGGTTTGCAAGGCTCGATCGGATGGTTGTCCAGTTCCAGTCGGAGGCGTGGGTAATGGTCCCGGCGAACTCCTTCCATCCCACCGCCTGGGTTGAAACGAACATTCGGCCGAAGAGATAATTGCCGTAGTACAGGGGAATGAACGTGAGGGGATTACTCATCCACACACCCACCAGGGCGCCCTTGAGATTGGCCCGAAAAGGGATCGCAATAAGGGACACCACCACCATCTGGATCCCCATGATCGGGAGGAACCCCACGAAGATTCCAAGGGCCAGGCCCAGTGCAATTTTGTGCGGAGGATCCTTCTGCCTGACGATACCCAGGAGCTTCGACGCAACGCGACGCAGGAGTCCCTTTTCACGAGGATCTTTCGGGGCCTCCCTTTTTGAGCCTGCTTTCAAAGTAATAGCTCTCAGTATTCTTGCCGCCGGGAAAGTGTACAGCTACTTTCCCCTCGCCCCAACCAAAACGTATCCATAGTTGAGAAAAATTGATCGTTTTTTTCTCTTCTACTTGCCATTCGGGCGCCAATTTGAATTCCCATGGAATGGTTTATGCTAGTGTTAGATTTCAGTGCCAATTATATGGGGCATTATAACCCCACATTGACAAATTGATTTCTGACCCAGGAGAGGCAACGATGCAAAAAAGCCTTGTATTATCAGCCATTTTACTTCTTGCCGCAAACGCTGCATGGGCAGAACCAGACACTGGTAGCCCACTCGAGGCAAAGGTAGATTCCAGGGTCCTGCTCGAGATAGAGCACGCCGCACCCCGGCTGGTGCGCGGTCCTTCGATAGGTGAAACAGCGGCCGTGCGTTACGCGAACTTCGCACCGGTGGTGATCCTCCTCGATACACCGGCCACCGGAGAAATTCTTTCCTCTCTGGAGACGGCCGGCGCACGCCTCAAAAAGTTGGAAGCCAACATTTTACATTACAGGCAGTTCGTCCCGGCGACAGTAGACCGCGACGCCCTGCAGGCGCTGTCCCGATTGTCCCACGTACAGCAAATAGTATCCGCGCCCGCGCAGGGGCCCACCCCGATGGATCACAGCGCGGATTTGATAGGATTGAAGGCCGCCTGGGGGAGCCGACCGGCCATGGATTTGCTCACCGGAGAAGGAATCCTCGTGGCGGACATCGATACGAACGCCGATATCTTCCACCCCAAGTTCTTCCGCGCCGACGCGGGGTATTTCGACTGGATCGACGTGGACGGCGACGAGGTGTTTACACCCGGCATCGACGCGATCGATCTGGACGGCGACGGCGTCGCGCTGAACGAAACCGGCCTGCTGTTGCGCTCGGAGACGGTCATGCTCGGCTACGGCAACCCACTCGACGCACGGGAGGATGGCTTCGATCCCGCGATCGACTGGCTTTACATTGACGAGAACGCCAACGACGAACGCGATTACGGCGCAGCCAACGGCTTTGACGACGAAACCCCCGCATTGGGAGAACCGCTCTTCGTACCCGACGATCTCAACGCGAACGGGATTCTCGACAAGGGCGAGCGGGTTGCGCGGCTGGGCACCTCGAAGATCGCGAAGGTTTTCCATTTCTTCAACTACTCCGGTTACGAAACGATCGATCGCGTCTACGAACGTGGCGTAGATCTGGCGGAGTTTGATACCAACTTCCTGAACGAATCGGACATCTTCTCTGCGGCAGGACACGCTACCGGAGTGATGTCCATCATCGCGGGTGATGTTCCCCTGGCAGGCCGGCGATGGGTCGGTGTGGCGCCGGGCGTGGACCTCATGCTCGCAGTTGACATGGACTCCGGATACGCCGGCACTGGACTCACATGGGTGCTCTCGGAGGGCGCAGACGTGGTTCTGCACGAGCGGGCCAACTGGTACGGCGAGCCGCTCGACGGAACGGACATCACCTCCGTAATGGTCGATGAATCCACCGTCACAGACGGGGTGACGCACACATGCCCCGTCGGGAACACCGGCGGCGGTCGCAAGCATACGCGCATGGAACTCCCATCAGGAGGCTCGCAGCAAGCGGCCTTCGAAGTTTCAAACCTTCAAGGACTCTACTACATCAATCTCTCGATCAACCTCCGAGGGATGGGAACCGCGCTCCTGACTCTGACTCCGCCCGTCGGCGATCCCATCGTCCTGACAACCATCATGGAGACCGGTTCGCTGAGCGGCGGCGCGCAGTATTTTCATAGCTATCTGGAGACTGTGAAGGGGACCCGTTTTCATGAGGTCATATTGTATGCGGGTAGCTCTGCCAGTGAAATTCCCCTGGGCGATTGGTTGCTGAGCGCAGTCGAACAGGGCGCCGGCGATCTGGATATCGATGCGTATCTGTCGGACAACACCTCCAGCTGGGGATTAGGCGTTGCCTGGGACGAGAGCATCGCCACAGATGACAGGACCATCGGCTGGCCCGCGACCTCGGAGACCTGCATCGCCATCGGCTCGCACACCGGACACCCCACCACGCCGGAAGAACCGTGGTTCTCTGCGGAGGGTGCTCCCGGCGAAGTGCGTAGCTACTCCGGCCAGGGGCCGACCATCGACGGCCGCCAGAAGCCGGACATCACCGCCCCTGACAACCCATGGGCAGCCACCGCCCACGGACAGGCCAGCAGCAACCTCGTACCGCACGGCGCGGTAGCTCCGTTCGGCGGAACGTCCGGCGCAGGTCCTCACGTAACCGGGGTCACGGCGATGCTGGCGCAGGTCGGAATCCTCGGCGACGACGCAACGCAGGCCATCAGGAACGGCGCGCACGTGGACGACATGGTGGGCGATGTTCCCAACTACGCCTACGGTTGGGGAAGGCTCAACGCCGCCGGCGCGCTGGGCGTATTAAATAAAGGCGTGGCGCCCACAGTCAGCCTGGTCCCCGGAGAAGCCTTTGCGGGAAAGCCAATGGTAATAGAAGTTGTGGTTCAGGACGAAGACAGCGATGAGAGCCTGCTCCAGATCAAGTGGGATGACGACTACGACGGCACCTGGGATGACGACTACACCGCCGCCTCCAACAGAGAGGTGACCTTCGAAGAGATCGGCGAGTACATCCTCAAGGCCAGGGTTCGGGATGACACGGGTCTCTTCGCCGAAGCTCTGGCGCACATCTCCGTCGTCGAGAGTCCCCCCGGCGGCGGCGATGACGGCTGCGGATGCGATACCGTCGGCGACCGGCCTTCGAGAGATCCCGGCCTGATCGAGACCGTTATTGCCCTGTGGTTGACAATGTGACCATAAGTGGTCATATTAGTGACTATGGACAGTGTCAACATAGCAACGCTCAAGGCAAAGCTGAGCCATTACATTCGGACTGTTCGAGCGGGACGCCAGGTGCAGATCCTTGACAGGAATACGCCTGTAGCCAGGTTGATACCGCATTCCGACCAGAACGATGCCCTCCCCTCGCAACCTGCATCGCGCCACCTGCAAGATGTCGAGCTGCCGTCGCGCGCGAACAAGAAACGCAACAGCCTCCAGGCGCTCATGGAAGAACGTTCCGACAGATGAGGGCCTATCTTGATTCTTCCGTGCTGCTTCGAAAGGTGCTCGGAGAACCCGGCATGCTTTCCGAATGGAAAGACGTGGAAGCCGGCGTTTCAAGCGCACTGATAGAGGTGGAGTGTCTGAGAACAATCGATCGTCTGAAGTTGCGCGGCGCGCTGACTACAAGGCAAGCGACCGGCCACCACACCAAGATGTTCGAGTTGTTCGACGCCATCGAAGTGGTGGAGATATCGCGCCCGATTCTCTCCAGGGCCTCGTCGTCTTTTCCCACGCCCCTCGGAACTCTGGATGCCATCCACCTTTCGACCGCGCTCGCCTATCGCGATATTCGAGGTATCAAGCTGACCATGGCCACCCACGACAAGATGCTCGCAAGCGCCGCGCGAGCGATGGGACTTGCCGTCATCGGCATATAATGACGATCATCCTGCGAAGCTCGCTTGCGAGCGAAGCAGGACCAAAAATGTTATCATCGCCTCAACAGATGGAGGTGGGTTGTGATGATCGATATCAAATATCTTCTGTTGATCTTGACGCTGGTTTTCGCCGGCTGTTCGCACGTTTCGTCCATCGGAGACAGTGGGACGACCGACACTGACACCGACTCCGATACTGATACCGATACCGGCCCGATCGAGTGCAACCTGGGAGAGTACAGCGGCGATTTTGAGATAATCAATTATTCTGATGTCGCAACCCTCGCGGGATACACATCGATCTCGGGAAACCTTACAATCGAGTGCAATTCGTGCACCGAATTGAGCGAGTTGTTTTGCCTCACCTCGGTGGGCGGGGGCCTGGTAATTGGTGGTCATAGTAGTAGCAACCCAGACCTTACAAACCTTGACGATCTGAGCGGCATCACCTCGGTGGGCGGCTTGTATATCTCAGGGAACAACGCCCTCACAAACCTGGACGGGCTGAACGGGATCACCGGCTCGATTGGCGGGGGCCTGTATATAGATAAAAACGACGCCCTCACCAATCTGGACGGTCTCAGCGGCATCACCTCGGTG
>JAUXHN010000311.1 GCA_030621515.1 Deltaproteobacteria bacterium
GGCTCCTACAGCTTCATCAAGTACTCGCGCGTCGGCTTCGAGCACGGCCTCTCCTCGACCCGCTCGATCGGATCGTGACGAAACCACGACCTCCGCTTGCGCCTGCGCAGAAGGCCATACGTCGCGTGCACGGCTATCTGCGTGATCCAAACCTTTGTTCTGGATGCTTCCCGTACGGTTCCGGCCTTCTCGAACGCCTTGATGAAGACATCCTGCATCACGTCCGGCAGATCGGGATCGTCGCCGAGAATCCGGGACACAACCCTCTGAACGCGCTCCGCGTAACGGTTATAGAATTTCTCCCGCGCCCCTGGTTGTCCCTGCACAAGGCCTTCCAGCAGAGCTGCGTCATCTTTTGGAATCCGAGAGCCAGGTCTTAACTCCACCACCTTCGGCGCAATATGTGATTGCCGTTCCATTAATATGTTGAGTCCAATGGGGTTTTTCAAGGCTCATTTTATTCGGTCAACGATGCGTGTCAAGTGGACCTTCGAATGACAACAATGTTGCCCAGGTGGTCTTGTTAAATCCATTTCGCCATGACAATTAAAGTGTTACAAGGAGAAGAGGATGTGAGCGGCGATCTGGATTGCGGCAACGGAGTTGACAATGAAGGCCTACGAACGACCGTTGATCAACAATCGTTATTCGGTCCTGAGCTTGCTCGGAGACGGCGCTCAGGGGGCGGTTTTCGAAGTGGCCGATCGGATGTTCCCCGATCGCAGGATTGCGCTCAAGCTCCTGGGCCGTTCCTCCCCGGGAATCCTTCTTCGTTTTGAATTCTCCAGACTGGCGCAGCTCGATCATCCCCATCTTGTCAAGGTGTACGATCTGGGTATCGTTACAACACTGGAGGGCAGTCTGTCACTGTCCGAGGGGACGGCGTTCTTCACTCAGGAGCTGATCGACGGGAGCGCCGCCGATAACTGGTCCGATGCGTTGCGTAAAAAGGACAGAGATCTGGAGATTGCCCGGGTGGCTGTCGCTGTTGCCCGTGCTCTGGGGCTTCTCCACGGCAGGGGTTTGCTTCACAAAGATGTGAAACCATCCAATATCCTGGTGTCGCCCACGGGGGACATCATCAAGCTGATAGACCTGGGCCTTTCCGAGAGGATCGCATGTCTCGGCGGTTTGCGGGCGGGAACCCTGGGGTACATGGCCCCGGAAGTTCCGGATGGATTTGCCGCGGAGCGCTCGGATCTGTTCAGTCTCGGCGCGACGATGGCGCATATGCTCACCGGAAAGCGTCCAGTTCACGGCGGCTCGCCGACACGAAACACGCCGCGTGGGGTATCGCCGGCTCTGTGGACCGTTGTCGAGCGCCTGATGAAGAGGAAACCGGAGGAGCGTTTTTCGAACGCGAGGGAGGTGGTGCTGGCCCTGGGCCGCGCCGTGGGCTCCGGGGTTCTGGGCCTCGATGGGTACGGCCGCAGCATGCTGCGCCCCTACTCGGAGATCCTGGACGCCGCCGGCGAAACAGAGGACGCGCACACCCGGGCTTCCATGGTGCGTTCCATGGAGATCATCGGGCGCGACGGGGAACTGGAGTCGCTGTCGGCATGGATCTCGACATCTCTCGCCGGGCCGGACGGGTCTCCGGGCATCGCCGTGGTTCAGGGTCCCATGGGAGTGGGAAAGTCCAGATTGGTGAGAGCTGCGGCGGTCAGGTGTCAGGTGAGATCGATAGAGGAGGGTATCGACCCGCCGGTTTTCATCAAGGGCGATCTCGTTGAGCTGGTGGAGGCAGCGTCGCGAGTGGCGGGAGAGCGTCCGGTCGGCGGCGGGATCGAAAAGTGGTTGGAGCAGGGTGGTTTCGGGACAGGGGAGTTGCCGGCGCTGGATGAGACCCTCATTCGGGAGATGGCCGTGCTCCTGGCCGGCGTTCATCAGCCGACGGTGTTGTTTCTGGAAAATGCCGATCTGGGATGGGGTCCGAGTCTTCTCCACTGGCTCTCCGAAGTCGAAGCCGGAAAGGCACGTTCCCTTCTTGTGTTTATCGCAGAAACGGAACGCGGAGAACTCACGAGCGTCGTGACGGGGGAGAACGAGTTCATGACCGTGGTTCTGGAGCCGTTGCGCGAGGAGCAGGAATACGAGCTCGTCGCGGCGGTTATGGGGAGACCTCCCGCGCGACGATTCGTCAAGGATCTGCATTTGTACACCGGTGGAATTCCCCTGCTCACCGAGGCGACCCTTGCCGCCATCGTTTCCAGGCGCAGTGTCGATGATCTCGATCGCGGCGATCTCGCGGACTTTCACTTGCCGGGCGATTCGGAACGGTTGATCGCGGTCGGGTTGTTGTCGAGCCTGAGCGAGGTTGGCAGTGCGCTGTTGAAGGCGCTCGCCGTTCTCGAGGGAGCGACGGGCGTCGATCAGGTCATGGCGGTATCCGGCATTGCGGATGTCGAAAACCTGCATGAAGCCGTCGGCGAACTGGAGCGCAGAGGGATCTCGATCAAGGGTGGCGAGAAGGATATGAGACTTTCGGGGTTCCTCTCGCGGGAGGTGGAGGAGGCGATGCCCGCGGTGGAAAGAGAGGTCTATCACTCGACCGCTCTGGCGTTCGCGCGCGCGCAACCCGGCGCCGATCCGATCAGCATCGCCCGGCATGCGGTCCGTTCCTCGGGCGCGAAGGGTGTCCCCGATCTTGTCGCCGCAGCGGTGGATCGCATGAAGGAGTTGGGGGATCTGAGAGGGGCGGCGGATCAGATAGAGATCCTTATAGATCTGGAAGGCGAGCGGGTGACGAGCGAGACCCTTCTCGAAGCGGCGCGGCTCTTGCGGAAGGTCGGAAGATACGAGAGGGCCATGAAAACCGTTGAGCCCCTCCTTTCGGCAAGCGGCGTAACCGGTGACCGGGCGAGGTTGGAGAGGGGCGCCGCCCTGAGGCTGAGCGGAAACCCCGAAGAGGCTCTGGAGTTGTTGAGAGATCTTCTGGATGCCGGATCCCCCGAGGTGAGGATGGAGGCGCTGGCAATCTCCGCGCGTATCGAGCTGGATCGAGGGGAGATTGAAAGTGCGTCGAAGTTGATGGGGGATGTCTCGCAGGATCCGGGGGTCCCGTTGGAGGCAGGGTTGATGGCAACGGCGGGGCTCGTTGCCCTGGCGAGAGGAGAGTCGGGAGAGGCGCTGGAGATCTTCGAATCGGGGCGAGCCCTGGCCCGGAGAGAGGGAAGTTCAAGGGAACAGGCCCGTTTCCTCGCGCTCGCCGGAATGGTTGCCCACGGTCGGGGGAGCTGGGATGAAGCGGCTCGCAGGTACTCGGAGGCCCTTCATATGGCGGACGGATCGGGAGACGCCCACGGGGCCGCCACATATGCGGTCAATCTGGCGGCGGCGCTGACGGAGCTGGGCGAAATGAGAGAAGCGTTGTCGAGATACCGGGACGGCTTGCATCGCCTGCGCCTGGTCGGTCGGGCGGGGGAGCTTGTCCAGGCAGGCGCCAACTATGCACAGCTCCTGCTTCGACTTGGGGACACCGATGGAGCGTTCAGAGCATCGACGAATGCCGTGGAGGATGCGCAAAAGGAAAACGTGAGCCCGCGCGTGAAGGCCCTGGCCCTGTGCGTGAAGGGTGACGTGCTGGTGTCGTCCAGGAGAGCCGCAGAGGCGCTGGGCCCTCTCATGGAGGCGCGCTCGACGCTGGCCGCCGGTGGAAATCCGGAGGAACTCCGCACGTGCTGCAGGCATCTGGCTTGGGCCCACCTGGCGATGGGACAACTCGAGGAATCCGAGCGCTGGG
>JAUXHN010000138.1 GCA_030621515.1 Deltaproteobacteria bacterium
CGCCTTTCATAGTGACGCAGTCGTCACATTTCAACCCTGCGCTTGCAACGCCGCCTTGTCAATGCTAAATTGACCTTTCCGTCACTTATGTTTTCTCTGTGTGTTCGGGGTTTTAGCTAGCGGCCCCGCTCCTGAGCGAGCTTGACTATATCGTAACCTGCACGAACCGAGCGCAGATAGTACCTCGCGCGCAGAACCTCCAGATCCCGCGCCGAGAGATCGCCGCCGCCGCCGGCGCGTAAAGTCGCTACCGATATTCCGGCGGCCACCGATATGTTGAAACTCTCCACAAAACCGTACATGGGGATCCGAAAGGTTCCATCGGCCCCATTGAGCATCTCATCCGAGATACCCTCGGCCTCGTTGCCGAAAACAAGCACCGTCGGCTTCGCGATCGGCGACAGATCCCCGACGCTTTGCGCGCCGTCCATGGAGGCAACCAGCACACGCCTGCCGCGCGCTTTCATGGCCTCTATGAACATCTCGGCGGTGCTCCAGATTCCGATGTCAACCCACTTGTGCGCGCCCTGGGTCACCTTGCGCGAAGATCTGAATCTGGCGGCGCCCTCGATGATATGCACCTCGAGGATCCCGAACGCGTCCGCCGTCCGGATGACCGCGGCTGTATTGTGCGGATCGTGGACACCCTCAATGGCCATTGCCAGCATCCCCGTGCGATTGGACGCCACCTCGTCTATACGGCGCTTTCTTTCCTCGCTGAGCCTGGGTCCGAGCACGCGGATGACCTGACCGGGATTGCTCTTCGCAAGATCCAGTTCGCGCCCCATCTGTCCCCTGGGACGAAACAGATCGCCGTCCATTGCCTTGATTCTCCTCACGGTGCTGAACCTACATCGAACCGCCTCGACACGGAAGAGGCTTTACTTCAACTCCAGTCAACGGCATTCTCCCATCAAATAGAAACGAGAAGATGGTGCACACTTGAAGATAACGGCAAACATGATGACGATCGCTCGGATTGTTTTCATGCCGATCCCCGGATACCTGCTCTACCAGGATGCGAACCTCCTGTTCGTATGCATTGTGGTGATCGCTGTGCTGGGGATTACGGACTACTTTGACGGCATCATGGCTCGCCGCGAGGGGCCGACGGTCCTGGGAAGTCTGCTGGATCCCATCGCCGACAAGATCTTCATCGCGGTCATCTACTTGCCGCTGACCGAGCGATACGTCCCGGAATGGGGTCGCACGGTGATCCCACTGTGGATGATCGCCATTATCTTTTCGCGTGATTTTCTCGTCACGTCTCTGCGCACCGGCCTGAGTCTGCGCGACGCCCCCATGCGCACCTCGACGCTGGCAAAGTTCAAGACCGCGATCCAGATGATCGGTATCGGCTACGTCCTGTTCTTTCTGGCGGCTCATCTCTCGGATCTGGATACCTACCTGCGTATCTGCTTCCTCTGCGTACCCATAATCATCCCTCTCTCATTGATCGTTTACCGTCTGGTGAAGGGAAAGAAACAGGGACTACGCAGCGTGACGATGATCGTCCTCATGGCAATCGGCGTCATGATCTTCCTGGTGGCGGGCACGAACCTGGCGGGATACCTCATCATGGCGGGAATTACGGGCCTCACCGCGATAACCGGCCTGTCCTACCTATCGGACGCCTGGAGCGCCTTTCGCGGCAAACCCGGGTTGATGAAGGAGATGGGACGATTCATCCTGGATGGGCTGATGGTGCCCCTGGTCTTCCTGTTCCTCATGGGCAAGTACGAAATGGTGGGCATGAGCGCGCTCATCATCCTGGCCTTCACCCTGGAGCTCGCGGTCGGCGGCCTGGGCAACCTCCTGGCGTCGCAGAAAATCTCCCCTCGATTCAGGTGGGTGGCGCTGAAGTCATCGCTTCAGATACTCTTCGCCGGCGGCGCGCTTGCAATCTGGTATTTCGACTTGTCTTTCGATATTCCACTCGGGGAGATCCTCATCGCCTGCGCGACAACCGTCACAGCCGTCTTCGCGGTAATCTCCCTGTGGCGTCACCGCAGCCGATACCTCTCACAGATTTAAACGGCGTGCCGTTATCCGCCCCCAGTGCCGGGGTCTCTCACACATCTCACCCGGTTTTCGTGTTCATCGGTGTAGGTACTCTCCAGTCGACAGTTCGCAAAACCAAAAGCCCACACATCGTTTTCAGAAGACGGGAAGAATGATGTCGTCCAGAAGCCGGCGCCATCCGCGCACTCGCCTTCCAGCTCGTCGGGCCAATAACAACCTCCGATGGCAGGACCTTCCATATATGGACATCCCAGACAGTCCTCCTCCACCCAATTCGAATCGGGACCACTCCCATCCGTAGCGATGCACGCACCCCCGTACTCGGAGTCGGGACATCCCCTTATCAGAGTCCTCAATTCATCAATGTTGGGCAATCTCCAATCGCTCTCTCCATCCAGGGAAAGGTTCTGGCAGTATTCCTGGGCATCCTCAAACGAGACGCGTTCAACCATCCCCATGCATTTCTCCCAATAACGACCGAGCACGTCCTCGTACCACGTGCCGCAGCCCTCCTCGGTTTCACCCGTATCGGTGTCACCGGTATCGGTATCGGTCGTGTCGGTATCTGAACCTCCATCTTCAGGCCCTAAAATATCCAGATCATCCAGCTCATCGACACTCAGACATCCGGTAATCGAAAAAGAAACCAAGGCCAACAATGCAATTACTCGTCTGATAATGAAGATCATATTCACAACCTCGTTTCACCCTTTCAGGAAGGGGTTATCAAGTACTATGAGCGTGGTTATGCAAACATAGTACCATACCGGTCCAGACGGATTGTTCATTTAATTTCAACAGATTGGGACAGAACGAGCAGGATTTCAGTGACACAGCGTGTGCCGTTAAACGACCCGGGGCGGATCAACGTGCATATCCCCGGATGGTTTTCATGCGTTCGCGCAAGGTGGGATGGGTGTTGTGATATGCCCGGTACAGACGGTGGGAACCCGGGCTGCCGAGGTTCTGCTTTGTGAGCGCCGTCAGCGCCCCGACCAGGTCCTCCCCGTCTCCCGTCGCCTCCACGGCGAACCGATCCGCCGCGCGCTCGTCGCGCCTCGACAGGACCCTGCTCACCCACCCAAATGGAAACAGCATCTCGGATGCAAGCAACCCGAAGACCACTACCAACCCGTGCTCGCTCGACCGTTCGAACCCCAGTCCGGTGTACACATCGCCCTGCCCTCCTAGCCCGCCCATAACGGCGAAGACGGCCAGCATCAGGACGACGGTCATCACGATTCTCCTGGTCACATGCCCGAGCTTGAAGTGGCCCAGCTCGTGAGCCAGCACGGCGAGCAGTTGCGACCTCTCCAGGCTGCTCATCAGGGTGTCGTAGAGGACAATCCTGCGCGCGCCCCTCAACCCGGTGAAGAATGCGTTCGAATGAGAGGAGCGCTTCGATCCGTCCATGGTGACCACCTTGCGCAGGGGAAAGTCCACGCTCCTCGCCAGCCGGGCCACATCATCGGCAAGGTCCGCCTCCACCGGCTCGAACTTGTTGAAAAGAGGCATTATCAACACCGGGTATATCCAGGTGATCAGCAACTGGAGGATCGTGACGGCGGCAAAGGCAAACAACCACCACAGCGTACCCGCGTGTTTCATCATCAGCAACACCACGCTCCCCAGGACGGCGCCCACAACGGCCGCCACCGCCAGACCCTTGAGCTTGTCCGTGACGAACCCGCCGGGACGCTGCTTGTTGAACCCGTGTTTCTCCTCGATAACGAAGGTGTAATATGCGTCCGAAGGAAGGTTCCACAGAAAACCCAATACCCCGAGAATTCCGAAGAACAGCAGGCCGGACCAGGGCTGCCCGATCTCCACATGGAGCACCGCGCGATCGATGAACGCAAAACCGAACAGCACCATGGCCCACAAAGGCGCCATGTCCACGATCCTTGAAACGAAACGGAAACGAAGCTTGTCGCGGTTATAAGACATTGCCTTGCGAATGGTTTCTATTTCGACAACACCCTCGAGGTGCGACGGCACCCGATCGGGCCGTCTCGAGAGGTAGCGTGCCTGCAGGATATCCAGCGTGGACTCCAGCGCAAAACGGGTCGCGAGGAAGGCCAGAAAGATCCATGTAAACAGGTTCCATTCCATCTTGTTGTCATACACCCAACCAGAACCGGGCACCAAGTGTTGATCCCGCAGTGGACCAGCCTGTACACTCGACCCGAAAATGAAAGCCAAGAAAACCCAGATCGTATTGGCGGCGCCCGATTCGACGACGTTCGCGCATGTGATCGGAATGTTGAAGGCACAAGGAGTCGTACCCCGCATTGCCCTCGACGGTTCCAGAGACTGGAACGCCCGGGCTCGAGAGGCAATCGACTCCCTGACGCAACCGATCTTGTTCCTGGTTCCATCGAACCGACTCCCGAACAAACAGCTCGATCTGGCGCAGCGGGTTGTCGCAACGGGCGGTGTCACCTTCGTCTGGAGCGGGAGACCGCACAACGGTGATGCCCGGGGGGACCGCCTATTGATGGACAAGCTCCTCGACCAGCGAGGCGCCATCGTGAGCAGCAGCCTGACCACACTCGTCGAGGCCGTGAGGATTACCGATTTTCTCGGGAAGCTTGACCCCTTCGACGTTCGCCTCAAAGGTCGCAAGAGCGCTCTCAAGTCGCGCCTGCACGGCGCCCTCGCACACGCGGATCTCGCTCCGATTGGACGGCGTTTCCCGAATGACATTGTGATCGAGATCGGCCGGGACGGAAAGATCGAGATCGAATCTCCGAACGGACGCCGCCTGGCCCTGGGCGCACCCGATGTCATCGCCACCGCGCTGTCGCTCCTTTGCCGCGCACGGAGTGCAACGGTTGGGGGGGGGGGCCGTCAGGTCGGTTTCGATGAAATCGATTCCGAGGTCGTGGACCTCATCGCCCGACCCCCGGGGCGTCTGCTCTCGGAGACCACATCAAAACGACTTGCCTCGGCATTTGGAATCCACAGCGGTCCCGAGCGCCTGTGCACATCTCCCACGGAGGCGTCGCGCTTCGCAGCCGATCTGAAAACCCCGGTCGTGCTCAAGCTCGTGCGCCCGTACCTGGAGGGAAAATCCAATCTCGGGGCCATATCCCCGAAAGTGACCGGCCACGCACGTGTACGGCGGGAGTACCACTCCCTGCAAGCCCTCGGCACATCCCTCTCACCGCCAACCGCCCTCGGTATTCTGGTAGCCGCGCACGTAGACGGCGGATCCAGGATCTGGCTGAAGATGGCCGATCATCCCGTGTTCGGAAGATTGGTGATCGGAGGATGCGGGGACATCCGGGATGAATCGCCACAGATGGTGCTCTCTCTTCCGATCTTCGAGGATGACGCGCGAAAGGCGCTTTGCTCCATGGGGTTCGACACTGCGGACGAAAAAACCGAAAAACTCGCACGCGCAACGGCCCTCTTCGGCAATATGATCGGCCACCTTGGCGACAAGATATCCCGCGCCGAGATACATCCCCTGGTCGCCCGCAAGAGCGAGGAGACAATGGCCCTCGATGTGTTGATCGAGATTGACGGCGGGCTTGTTTTGTAAAGACCGGGGCGTCTACTCTCCTTCGAACTTGAACGAGACGTTCACCCTGGCCCTGAAAGCTACGACCACGTTGTTTTCCACTTTCATGTCCAGCTTGACTATTTCGGCGACGCGCAGATCCCGAAGCGACCTGCCGGCCTTGTCGACCGCGTTTTTGGCCGCCTCCTCCCAGGAGTTCTCCGAGGTTCCGATAAGCTCGAGGACTTTGTATATACTTTCTCCCATAATGATACCTCCGTTTGTCGTGAATTATCCAGAGCATATCACACTCGCGGACAAGGAGTCCTTGTGAAAAGCTGGAAAATCTAATAAAGAGTGACTATTAAATTGTAAGCATTAACCGGGGAGTGCGGCGGCGTGGTAATTTATTCGGCGCAAGATCAAACATGAATTCGGTCGGGCAAAATCACATCGGGCAGATCCTCGATCGCAAGTATCGAATAAAGCGCCTTGTCGGGGCCGGAGGCATGGGCACGGTTTACGAGGCCGAGCACATCCTTCTGAGCCGCAAGGTGGCAGTGAAGGTCATGCACCCCGAGTATGTGTCCAATCCCGAATCCGTGGAGCGTTTTTTCCGGGAGGCCAAGGCTGCCAGCGCCATCGGACATCCGAACATAATCGATATTCACGACGTCGGCCGCGAAGACGACGACACGATTTTTATCGTAATGGAACTCCTTGCGGGAAGGAGCCTCGACAGCATCATCGACAGTGACGGCGGGTGCACGATCGAGCACTCGGTTCATATTGCGCTGCAGATCCTGTCAGCACTTGCGGCCGCTCACAAAAAGGGGATCATCCACAGAGATCTCAAGGCGGACAACGTCTTCCTGTCGTTGAACGCCCGCGGCCGCGAAGAGATCAAGCTCCTCGATTTCGGGATCGCCAAGATCGAGAAAGGGAACACCGCGAATCTGGGCCTTACCAAGGAGGGTAACGTCGTCGGCACCCCCTATTACTTGTCTCCCGAGCAGGCGCGCGGCGGTAAATCCGTAGATTTGCGCATGGATATCTGGGGCGTGGGCGTGCTCCTCTACGAGATGCTCAGCGGATCGTTGCCGTTCAGCGGTGAGAACTACAACGAGATCTTGAGCAATATCCTGATGACCGAGCCTACCCCGCTCAAAGATCTGGCGCCGGCGGTTCCGGATGATCTCATCGAGGTGGTCACCAGGGCCATGGCCAAGGAGCGGGAGGACCGATTCGCGAACGCGGGCGAAATGATGACCGCGCTGATGCCGTTCCACAGCATCGATCGCGAGGATATGAGCACGATAGTGTTCGAGACGCTCAACCCGTCGGCAACAGCGCACAGCCTCGGCTCGGGAGAGGGAGCAACACCGCAACCTGACAAGGGTAAGGAGTTGCGGAAAAGTGACCCGAATGCGCAAACGATGGATCTGGAACCGGACGACCTGCAGTACGCAGACAGCATCTCCGCCCCGATCGTCCGGCGTTCGAATACACCATTTGTTATAGCGGCGGGGGCCGGGCTGGCAGCGATCGCCGCAATTCTCGGCTTCGCTTTTGTCAACATGGGAGGCGGTGAAGATATAGTATCGCCCACAAGTGGTGTCTCGTCGCCCACATCCCCCGAGATCACGACGGTGCGGGAGAACCTGACAATCGAGAAACCCATGGTAACCCTGGAGGTAACGGGCGTCCCACCGGACGGGACCATCACACTGGACGGCCTGGAGGTACAATCGAAGATCACGCGCGAGGCTTCATCGAAACCGGTGTTGCTGAAGGTGGAGGCGCCGGGGCGGGAGCCCTTCGAAAGAGCGCTGGTTTTAAAAGCGGATCAGGCGATCCGCGCGGAAATGAATGACCTGAAAGAGGCACCGCCCCAGAAGCAGAAGAAGTTCAAGAAGAAGTCGCGCGGTTCGATAAAGAGAAAGAAGCCCGGGAAGAAAAAGAGCAAGAACTGGGAGTCCAACCCGTTTGGGTAAGAGCCTGCTAATATAGGCCACAAATCATGATCAAACATTGCATGTTGTTTGTAATCGCGTTTCTTTTCGTCGCCTCCGGATTATCCGCCGGAGAGGTGTCGCCGGAGTGCCCGGAACGTCCAGATGATGAAGCAAAGGCGCAAAAGCTGGCCGGGGAGTGGTTCTCCAAGGGTGAGGTTCTGGTGGAGGAAAAAATGTACGCCGAGGCTCTCGGAGCATTCGGCTGCTCTTTGAAAACAGTGGAACACCCGGCAACGCTCATCAACGCTGGCCTGGTGGCCCAGATGGCGGGAAACAAGAAGGTTGCCCTCTCCCATTTCCAGAGGTACCTGGAATTGGAGCCGGAGGGCGCGCGCGCGGACGAAGCCAGGGCCAATATCGCCGCACTCGAGATCGAACTCGAGCCCGAACCGGAGCCCGAACCGGAGCCTGAATCGGAACCCGAACCGGAACCCGAACCGGAACCCGAACCGGAGCCTGAACCGGAACCCGAGGAGGCGATGCCGATCGAACCCGTCGACGACGGGCCGAATCTCAAACTGATCGGGGGGGTGTCGCTCGGTATCGGAGGTGCGGGTCTCGTACTGGGCGCCGTATTCCAGGGACTCGCAGGCAAGGCCCGTAGCGATGGTGAAGACACGTCTGATTACGGCGAATTCGGGGATCAGAAGGATCGCATGAAATCCTTTCAGATCGGCGCTATCGTCAGCTTCGCAGTGGGCGCAGTTGCGGCTGCTACCGGCATGATAATGCTGGCGACGGGAGAAAAAAACAAATCCGAGGGGGAAATATCGGTTAAACTTAATCCCTACCCCGGAGGCCTGACTCTGGAAGGAACGTTCTGATGCAGGAAAAAAATATAAGCGCCTTATTTTCGGTTATCGCGTTGGTCGCGTCCTTCTTCGTCATTGCGTGCAATCTCGAACCCAGACAGGGGCAGTTCGAATGCACCGAAGACTCCGATTGCCCCCCCGGATGGCTATGCAACCCGGCCGATTCTCTTTGCTACTCGGATGAGAACCTTTTTCCGCCGTCGACCGATACGGACGTTGACGCCGACACGGACGCTGACAGCGATACGGACAGCGATACGGACAGCGATACGGACAGCGATACGGACAGCGATAGCGATACCGATACCGACACGGACAGCGATACCGATACCGACACTGATACGGATACCGACACCGACACTGATACGGATACCGACACGGGAACGGATACGAACAACACGTGTCCATACGATTGCATGCCGCCCACCGCGTGCGCCAACGGAGGAGGGACGGAAATGCCCGCCTTTACCTGTACCAGCGCAGCTCATGTCTGTTGCGACACGCCCGACGCGGGGTGACCCGAAAAGCGATCTCAATAACTGTGAACACTGACCCATCATGGGGGAAAACATTCATGAGAAACGAAATGTTGAGCATTTGTGTTGTGCTGGGGCTTGTGGCCGGGGTTGCCATGGGGTGCAGCAACAACAGTCCCGGCGTGGGCAGTAAAGACGGCGGTGCGGATTCGGGCACGGACGGCGATACGGATACCGACACAGACACAGATAGCGATACGGATACAGATAGCGACACGGATACAGACAGCGACACGGATGCGGACGCGGGGCCCGATGGAGGCGAGAATCTGCCTTCCTATCTGATATCCGTCGATTACCAGGCGTCACCGACGAGACTGATCAAGATCGACATTGTTACCGGAGCCGGACAGGTGCTGTGCGACTTGCCCATCGCCTACGATTCCTTCACGTACAATTCATCCACCTTCTCCCGGGATGGTTTCCTGTTCATGTCCAACAGCTCTGAAGGCCGACTGGACATGATCGATCCATGCACTTGCGACGTCACCGAAATAGGCCTCACCGGATACGCCTCGCTGCCCGGGATCACCGCCGACTACGGAACCGGGCTCTTCGGTGTTGAAACCACGATCGATGTGCTGCTTTCACTGGATACGAGCACCGGGGCGGGCACCGAGATCGGTCCCCTCGGCGTCGACTTCGGAACCTCCGGCGCCACGTGGTCCGATGATCTCAACCTCGGTGCCGGAGGACTGTACGGCATCAACGGCTCGGATGACTACCTCTACACCATTGATTACTCCACCGGCGTCGCGACTCAACTGGTGTTAATGGACATGGTTTTCGTATCCGTGGGTATCGAACTGCTACCCGCCAATGGCGAGATCTACGCATGCACCAGCTCAAACGGCGCGGTTCTGCGGCAGATCGATCCCACCTCGGGAACCATCACCGAGATCGGCACGGGGATGGGGCATTTCAACAACCACTGCGACAACCTGGCCGCACCGTGGATCGTCGTGGACTGTCTGGAAGAATAGCATGAAACGATCATCCATTTGGTGGGCGGCCTGTATCGTGGCCCTGGCGACTTCTGGAATCGGACAGGGAGGCTGCGTCAATAACAATGATTCTTCGTCAGACTCCGATTCAGATTCCGATTCGGACTCCGATTCGGACTCCGATTCGGACTCCGATTCGGATACGGATACCGACCCGGTGCCGGTAGAGGGTGCGGTGGATCTTCTGCTCGCCGTGGACAACTCGATGTCGATGGGCGAGGAGCAGCAGATCCTGATGGAGGATATCCTCGGCCTCATCGCCGTGGTCGACGACCTTCGCGTCGCGGTCGTTTCTTCGGACATGGGTCTCCAGTGGGGCGGCAACCCATATGAGAGTGGCGACGGATGGCCGGGAACAAACCCGTGCACCGCGGCGGGCGACGACGGCCAGTTCCAGCCGAGCGGGCTGTGGTACGAGAACTCCTCAGATACGATCGACAGCCTCGAGAGCCTGGGGACGAACGGCTGCGGATGGGAGCAGCAGCTCCAGTCGTTCGCCGCAGGGATCGAACGCACCGACCAGCAGAGCTTCATCCGCAACGGTGCGCTGCTGGCGGTGATCGTGGTGAGCGATGAGCAGGACTGCTCCCTGGAGAGCAACGCGATGTTCGCCACAGACGAGGTCCAGAACCTCGGCAACCCCCACAAGCTCAATATCGCCTGCGGAGAGAACCCGCAGTTCCTCTATAATGCAGATTCCTACCGAACGCGCCTTGTCGACGCCAAGGACGGTGACGCTGATTCTGTTTTCCTCCTGGCGATCGTCGGCGTCCCTCAGGTTGACGAGTGTCAGGGGTTGGGGGACGACATCGACAACTGCCTCGACCATGATGACATGCAACTCGAGCAGGTGTTGGAGGGCGATCCCGCCAACTATAACTACAGTCCGGCCTGCACTCGCGAGGAGGGGGAGATGATGATAACAACAGCGCGGCCCGGACGGCGATTCGTAGAGTTGGCCAATAGTTTCGGCGATCACGGTTATGTATATTCGATCTGCAATGATGACTGGTCGCCCGCGATTGCCAACCTGGCCATAATGCTGGCCGCCGCCCTCTAGCCCGTCGTGCTACCCGGAGCCTGTCCGCCATAGCTTTAGAGGGTGTCGCATTTCTACCCGAAGCATAGTTTGAAGTATATGGCATGTGTGGTATATTGGTCTGCATGAGCAACTCAAGAAGTTATCCCAAGAAGAGACCATCGAAAAAACTTCCCGAGACAGCACAGCAGGCTCTGTTTGATAAGGTAAGCCCCGAGCCTGTTAGCGATCCAAAAGAAAAAAATGTTCGAGTTGAGTTCGTCAATCCGTCCCCGGAAAAGATATTCGTGGGAAATGAGAGTTTGCGGGCTTTTCTTGATAACAGCGGGCTCGGCTGGGTGATACGGCTTCGCTCGTTGCTTGAATCTTCTGACATGACGCCATTTGTTAGCGCTTACAAGCCGACGGGCCGACGACCGTTTCATCCAGTGATGATGCTCGGTCTGATTGTTTACGGCGTACTGCAAAGGCAATGGTCACTGCGCGAGTTGGAGATGCTCTCCAAACGAGATGTTGGGGCCTGGTGGCTATGCGGAGGCAGGCATCCCGACCACAGCACCCTTGGGCGGTTTGTCAGCAAGCATGCGGATGTTCTGACAGAGGAGTACTTCGTCAGCCTCACGGCGATGATTGTGAAAAAACTCAATTTGTCGGCGGGGACTGTAGCCGGAGACGGCACCGTCATCGAGTCGGCGGCAGATGCCTACCAAAC
>JAUXHN010000177.1 GCA_030621515.1 Deltaproteobacteria bacterium
ATCGCCCTGTCTCTGTTCTATCTGCTGCTCATCGCCCTGTCCGAGCACATCGGATTCAACCTGGCGTATGTCATCGCCGCCGGCAGCGTGATAGCCATGAATTCGCTGTACAGCCTGGCCATGCTGAGCAAAAAGAAGCTGGCCCTCATAGTGATGGTCGTATTGATCGCTTTATATGCGGTGCTGTTCATGATCTTGAGGGCCGAGGGCCACGCCCTGCTCGCCGGGTCGATGCTATTGCTTGCCGCAGTCGCCGCGACGATGTTCTTCACGCGCAACCTGCACAAAAAGACTGTTGTTTAAAAAAAAAAGAAATGGGGTATATTGACTGAGAAACCACGCTCCATTGTTTATAGACTTTTTCCATGAGGGGGCGCGAAAAAGAAAGGAACAACCATGTTTTTCTTGAGGGGAACAATTCTATTTGGATTATTGATTGCATTTGCGGGCTGTAGTTCCGACGTGACGATCAACGAAGTCGACGGCGGCACATCGGACACCGACACGGACACCGATGCGGACACGGATACGGACACCGATACGGACACCGATACGGATACGGATTCCGATACGGATTCCGATACGACGGCGCCGACGATCGTGAGCATCACTCCGGCTGACGGGTCAGACGACGTCCATGATGACGACGCCGTTGTGATTGTTTTCAGCGAGGCCATGGATCAGGCCTCCACGCAGGCGGCGGTGTCAATCAGTCCCGTTACCGAGGTGGTAAGTGAAACATGGAACGGGGACAATACGGAGTTGAGCGTGGTGTACGACCTCGAATGCGCGGAAGCCATCCACCCCGCCACGGTGTCATCGGCCAACAGCTACACTGTGACCGTGACCGATGTTGCGGAGGATGAGGCCGGAAACCAGCTCTCGGCCGGCGACGCCGTTACCTTTACTACCCTCAATCGGACGATCTACGCGCTCGAGCTTATCACCACCCTGTCCGGAAACACGTACATCCCGCCCTCCGGGAACTGGAGCTTCATCGGCTGTGGAGATAACGTCAACGATGGATTGAAGCGCGGTTTCATGAGCTTCAATATCGCACCCTTCCCAACCACCGAGCTCACCTCGCTGGAGAGCGCGGTGATCGACAGCGCCATCCGAGGTATTTCCGGTGATCCCACAGGTGATTTCGGAGATATGTCCCTCGGGCACTCAT
Source organism: Deltaproteobacteria bacterium (assembly GCA_030621515.1). Lineage (GTDB taxonomy): Bacteria > Myxococcota_A > Polyangia > JAAYKL01 > JAAYKL01 > JAUVAN01. The sequence continues at coordinate 1,175 of JAUXHN010000177.1, forward strand.
CGATTTTCAACACCGATGCCGAGGCCGCGAGCGCGACGGTGATTGCCGATCAGGGAGTATTCATACCCGCGACTCCGACGCCGGCCGCTGACGATATTGTCATTCACGACGTCACCGCAGCTTTCGAAGACGATGTGATAAACAGAGTTGCACGTCAGAATCGCTCGCAGTTTTTACTGGAGTATCTTTTGGGCACAGTACCGCCATCGGTGGATGCTGAGACCGACTTCCTCCACATCTGGAACGACTCAGGCGCCGGCTCCTACTGCTCCGGCTACCCCGGAACACAGTGTACATTCCTCGTCGTCAGCAGTCTGAATCCCTAGTTTAGAACGTCCCCTGCAGCATCAATCCGGAGAACTCGGGTCCCGCTGAGGGAACGAGTGACACGTCTACTTCTCTGCTCTCCTCATCTTTCCCCTTTTTGTAATCGACGATGAGCAGCACCACGCCCGTGATGACGAGCGCTCCACCGACACCCGTCAGCACGCCGCCCACGGGGTTGAGTTTGTCGCGTTTGTCTCTTGCATCAGTATCTGAACAACCGGTGCTTGTGCAGGAGGCAACCCAGTCCTCGTCTGCTTTTTTTGCCAGGACCAACGACACAACACCGCCGACGAGGGCGCCGGCGCCTACTCCTACAGCCACCCATCCCCCTATCTTGAGCCCGGATGCGCCGTCCTCGCCGTCAGGAGATTCCCCCGTCGCCTTTGTCCCGCCTTGTCCCGCGGTTGCGCCGGAGTCTGACCCGGGTGAAGCGGGCACATCGATGGTCAGGTCGATCCCGCCTCGGGCCGTCTCGGTCTGAACGAGCCACTCCACGTCTCCGTCCATAATTCGAAACTCGTGGGGCACTCCGGCGGAAACCATGATCCCCGTGGCGATGGGGGTCTTGCCGCGATGAACGCCGTCAACGTAGATGTCCAGGTTGTATGGGCCGTTGATCTTGACAACCCCGACCATGGCGCGCAACCGCTCCAGCTCCGAGATGACTTCGTCCCGCCGCGCGGAGGGGATATCGTCCCCGCCCTTGCCCAGGTAACCCTCGAACGCTTCGATGGCCAGTCCGTACCTCTTGAGCGCCGCCTCGCACTGCCCGATGTTGTACATTATCTTCCACGAGGGATGCAGCTCGTTCGCGTTTCTGAAGGCCCGTACGGCTTCCTCGTACCGGCTGTCGTTGAAATCTTCGATGCCTGTCTTGAAGGCCTCTTTTGCGGCAGTCTCATCATCGCAGAACGCCGTCGGACAGGCGATGAAAACGGAAAGTAAGAGTCCAAATACGGAAATGAATCTCATTTTCAAGTACCCCTTGATGGTGGTGTGTTGACGAGAAGGTAGCATAATCCATGTGGCAAAGAATACCAACAGGCCCAAAATCTGCGTACGATGTCTATTGTGAATACGCACAGGATAGACACCTATCGAATGGAGTTGCGCAAGACCGGCGCCATGAAGACCGATGCGTTGGTATATCTGCACGAGCGCATGACCGCCGAGCGTGAGGCGCTGAACCAGCTTCGGGACGCGGCGTCCATCGATCCAGGCGCGATAGTGGTGGGCACTCCCGATATTCACGTGGGCTACGGCGTTCCGATCGGTTCGGTGCTCGGCACGGAAGAGTTCATCTCGCCGGCGGCGGTCGGGTACGACATCAACTGCGGCATGCGCCTCATGCTCACGCCCATGGGGGCCGACGATTTTCCCGTGGAGCGCGTTGCGGACGCTATTCGCCGCGACCTGCCCCTCGGTGAGGGAAAGAGCAACCCGGCGCTGTCCCTCGGCGGCTCTGCGTTGGAGAAGGTTCTGGCGCGTGGAGTGAGCGGGCTTCTGAGCGTGGCGCGGTCGAGCGCGGACCTCGGCCGTATCCTCGATCCCGAACGGATGGAGGCGGATCTCTCGAAGATCGAGGATGAGGGTTGCCTCGAAGCAGATCCCGGTGTCATGTCGGCAAAGGCGAAGAGCAGGGGAGCCTCTCAGCTTGGCACTCTCGGGGGAGGGAATCACTTCGTGGAGATACAGCGCATTGATCGCGTGGAAGACAGGCGAGCGGGCAGGGCGCTGGGAATCAACGAAGGGCAGGTGGTGGTGATGATCCACACGGGATCTCGAGGGTTGGGCCATCAGGTGGCGTCGGAGAACATGCGGGCCGCGGGCGATTGTGTTGCCCGGCGCGGACTGACGATGCCCAACAAGCAGCTTGCCTACGTTCCTGCGGACAGCGTCGAGGGAAGAGACTATCTGAACGCCATGGGCTGTGCGGCCAACTTCGCCTTCTCCAATCGTCAGGTCATAGCCGCGCTGGTGAGGAACGCTGTGGCCCGGGTTCTTCAGAGGTCCCTGGGAATGCCCACGCTGTACGACGTCTCCCATAATATCGTAAAGCTCGAGCGACACGGCGGCCGCCGGTTGTACGTGCACAGGAAGGGCGCAACACGGGCCTTTCCCGCCTCGATGATGCGCCACACGGCTTTCGACAAGCTGGGCCAGCCGGTGCTCATCCCCGGATCCATGGGCACGGCGAGCTATGTCCTTTTGGGCACCGAGTCGGCCAGGGAGTCGCTTTACTCGGTGAACCACGGCGCCGGGAGGGTGATGAGCAGGACAGCCGCGGCGGGGAAGGTCAGGCGGCGCGACGGCAAGATCCTCAAGCCGGGCATGATCTCGGACAAACGATTTGAGCAAACCATGAAGGATGTCTACCTCCTGTGCGAGGACCCGCATACCATCAAGGAGGAGGCGCCGGATGCGTACAAGGATGTCGACCTGGTGGTGGATACCGTCGTCGGCGCCGGGCTGGCCAGAGTCGTGGCGAGAATGGTGCCCCTGGCGGTGTTGAAGGGTTAGGGGAGCAACGTTCTAGAATCCAAACCTGTAGGTCATGCCCAGTCCCACCATGGGGCCGGCGATCAGCACAGTTTCTGTCACGGAATACGGATCTGCCGGGGTCGTCGTCTTCTCCCGCACTCCCCAGACCACCGCTCCTCCGGCGAGGGCGGAGATCCCGATGGAGCCGGCGTCGCCGTTCCCGCGAACCCAGGTGAACACTCCCAGATCGCCAAACCCGTAACCCATCACACCGCCGCCGCCCTCCAGAAATATAAAGGTGCGCGCAGCCAGGGGAACGGTGATCTTGCCGGCGGTCCCCGCATAGATGAATCCGGAGTTGTCCTCATCGCCGTCGTCGTTGTTGTGGTACATCAGCAGGTTGTAGACCGACACGTTCAACCCGTCCCTGGCCCCCAGCCTCACCTGCTGTGAGATAGTGAACGCCGCCCGTGTTCGTTGATCCCATTCTATCTCATCGGGGGCGCCGCCATCGCCATTGGATGCCATTTCACTTCCACCGAAGGACTGCATCATCTCGTCGATGTCTCCGTTGACCGTGCTGACACCGGCTCCCAGGCCGATAGCGAACGCGCGGCTGTCGTACCCCCCCTCCGCCATGAAGCTCGCAGAGACGATGTTGCCATCCTCGGTCCAGCCGAATCCCAGAGGCTGCATGCGGAAATCGAAGAACATGTGCTTCCACCAGTACGCCGCAGTCACATCCGCCAGCCCACCGAATCCGCCGGTGGAGCCGACCGCCATCAGGGGGCGCAGCACCAGGGCGATCTCCCCCAAATGGGGCAGCCGTCTGGGAAACACCTTGCTACTTTTATGATTGGCCAGGGCGGGTTTCACGTAATCCCCCATCTGCACCCGGTCTCCCTTCCACAGTTCGGCGATGGCGCTATCCGCGGAAACGGCGATGACCTCGATCACCGCAACCAGCGTCTCCCCCTCGAATTCGTCGTCGGATTCCGTTTCCACCACCTGTCGACGAAAAACGGCAAACCGCTGGCCCGCGCTCACCCCGTCATTGGATCCCGCATCGATCCGCACCTCGCCGGGAAAGATCTCGAGGATCTTGATGGGCCGGCCGATGGACGGCTCGTCCGCGTCGTCCGCGACGGGCTTCTGCTTCACGGTAACCGCCCCGTCGCCCGTTACGGAGTCCAGAGTTATGTCGCCGTTTACCATCAGCGTGGCGTCGCCGTTGATCACAATAGTGGGCGGACCATCATCTTTTTCATCAGCCCCGGTCTCCGGCTCCGCAGCCTGCGCGTCAACAGCGGTGGATGTCACCTTTGCGTCCTCAACGGCCTCACCCGCCTCCTGGGCCAGGACCGAGATCGGACACATTATCGAAACAAGTAGAATTGCCTGCATACGCATATGCACCTCCATTATTTTTTCGCGAACCCTATGTTGAATAGAGACATAGTAACTCGTTTTGGAGAACAGGGCGATCGGTATGGGGGTCATCGGCCGACCAATAATGACACTTCAAGGGGATTGCTTGTTTTCATGAGGCATCCATCCCTCTGCTTCCAGAATGGATTCGATGGCAATCCTCAGCGGATCGAGGTCGCGTTCGACCACCGTCCAGACCTCATCCCAGTCCACGCCGAAGTAGCCGTGTACGATCGCGTTCCGCATTCCGACGATCTGCCGCCAGGGACACGAAGGATGCTTCTCGCGGATCTCCTCGGACAGCTTCGCCGAGGCTTCACCGATAATCGTGAGGTAATGCAGGCACCAAACTCGGAGGAGTTCATCGTTGTCGAACTCGGAGCGTTCCGACGTGCGTCGCAAAATGGCGTCGATGGCCTCCTGTATGTCCAGCAGTCGGTCCTCATCGTGTCTCATAGAGCCACTGCCTCGGCCTCAACGCGCGATCTGAGCCGGTCTTGCATTCCGCGGGCGCTGATAACATCCACCTTGCAACCCAGTGCATCCTGGAGATCCATGATCAATCCACCGTGATCCAGCAAGCTGGTTCCAGGTTCGAACTCGACGACCAGGTCGATATCGCTATTTGGTCCGGCCTCGTTCCTGGCGACCGATCCGAATATGCGGATTTCCCTTGCTCCATACCTTCGCGCGATGGTGAGGATCTCCTCGCGCCGCTGTCTCAAAGTTTCCAATGTCCATTTCATTGCAGTCCCCGCCGAATGTGACCTCTACATATTAATCTACAACGGATTCAGCATCAGCTCAATAAGCTGGATGCCGACGTGGAAGAGCCCGAGGAAGACGATGAACATGCCGGTGGCGATGAGGGATTTCTTGACGATCGCGCCGGTGGTCATGGTCGTGGTTCCCGAAATTGCGTCGTGCCGACGGGCGAGATCTCGCATCCACTCCACGACCGAGCGCGGGATGGTCTTCAACCATTTGTGACGCAAACCGATGCCGGCCGCGCCGAGAACGAAACCGGCAACAACGGCTACCTTTCCACCCAAGACGTAGAGCGGCCAGATGGAGACGAGCAGCAGCAACAATCCCATGATCGGTTTGAACCTCGGGACGGGGCGGTCTCTCCACGTGTTGACAAGGAAGCCGCCGAGCGCGAGCAGGAGGGTCAGGAACACCACCGCTGGAATTGCGAGCCACCCGCGCATGTACGTGAAGGTAACCCGGCAGGGGCGATCTCCTTCGAGCCAGTATCGCGAGTAGTCCATCCTGGTGCCGGTCTTCGGCAGCTCTATGCGCACGGACATGAGCCCGGAATCCGCGCCGGACGAGCCGTCTGCGCCCGGAGCATCGTCCTCATCGAGGGTGTTGAAGATGCGAACAGGAGCGTTCGAGTGGGCGGGCTGATGCCAGTGCGCCTGGGTTGCGAAGCGCTGAGCGTCGATGTCTCCCTCGAGAGCCGAGTAGGTATTCTTGGCAGGAAGGAAGATCGTCCAGGATGTGGTGGAGGTGGGCAGCCCGACGGTCGGCAGTGACAGATCCGATGTGCCGAACAGGCCGAGCGGAGGCGCCTCGCTCTCCATGACGATCTGAATGGTGAAGGATTCGAGCTTGTCCTGTCCCGAAGATCGCTTGAGCGGGAGCATGATGTCGCCGCTCTCGTTTCTGGCGGGGCGAATCGCCTCGCCGTCCAGATGGACCGAGAGAACCTCGGTGCCGTCGGGAGGAGTAAGAGTGAGGGTAGGGCGCAGGCGGTTTCGCATCGTGATGCGCATGTCCGTGAGGATCTTGCCTTCCGGTGAGACCACGGAGAAGGCCCTGATCCGATCCACGGATCCCGAGGCCGGCTCCTTGTCGGGCAATCGGGTCGCGATGAGCCTGATCGAGGCGTCGTCCGAGTGGTAGCGATAGGCCTTGATGATGGGGCTCACCGCCGAGCCGATCATCTCCCTGGGCAGTTGTCGCATGTCGATGGGGGTGATCTCCGAAAGCTTGGCTTCCTTCAGCCGCAGCTTTCCCGGAACCTCAACCGCCAGCCAGCCGTGCTCGCGCTCCACTCCCGAGCAGCGCGGTATGGGAACCTCGATGGTGTCGCTTGCGCTCTTTTCGCCCCGGGGCATCTGGCGTTTCATGCGAAGGGATATCTCGTAGCCGTTCCTGATGGGGAAAGCGGTTTCCCCTTTGATGATCATCCGGCCGTCGGGCCGCTTTTCCTGGGTGAACTGAAACGCCCCTTCTCCGTCGGCGGAGACCACGGTCATGTCCTCCGGCACCACGATGTCGAATTGCTTGGTGCCCGCGTAGAGGATTGTGTAGCGAATCACCGTGAACATATCGAGGGTGTTCTCGTCGATGGACAGGAGATTCATGCTCTCTGCGAAGACCCGCGCCTTCCTGCCCTCGGACTCGCTCAGATCCTTGAACCCCACCAGGTGAATACGGGTTGTGGGGCGAAGCGTGGCGTCCAGGAGCGTTGAATTCTCGAGGGATTTGACGTTTGACTGGACCGCCGCGTCCAGGCGAGGTTCGAGATCCTTGCTGGGAAAGCTACACGAAAAGCTGGTCACGGGTGTGCGCGCCACGAGAAAATCGTATTCGAGGGAGCCCCTTGGACCGCGCGAGGGAACGAGGATGTCCAGATCGAGGGTGATCTCGCCGGTGTTCCTGGTAATCCACACATGATAGCCGTTTTGCTCGGAGACGTGGATGGGTTTGCCGTCTACCGTTCCGCGAACCAGGACCACGTCGTCGCCGATCAGGGGAACGGTCTTCCAGATTCCCGGCTTGCCGAGGGTGACCTGGAGCTGGAGGTTGAGTTCGAGTGCGCCCTTGATTGCCACGCCCGTGTATTTGGAAGAACCGAGGGCCACGGTGGGGCCTTCGCGCAGGGCCACGCGATCGCGGATGGCCTTGACGCGGGCTCTGAGATCCTCGAACTGGTCCATGGTTATCTCCACCATGGAACCGTCGGAACCGGTGGGCAGGGAAATGGGTTGAGCAGGTGATGCCGTTACAGAGCGAGGCGGAGATATCACGCCCTGGCCGCCCTGAGGGTACCCCATGCTGTCGAGCGCCTGCATAGCAGCCGCGGCCGGAGCGTTGGAGGCGTTCAGGGCTTCGTTGAAGTCGGCGTTCTGGGGCGCCATGATCGCCTCGAAGTTGTCGTCCGCGTAGGCCTGGCGTTTCATGTTCTCTTCTGCGGACATATGATCGTCGGGTTTTGCGATGGAATCGATGGCCGTCAGGGTGCCGATGGAAACGGCAAGCGCGATCAACAAGATTTCTTTTGTGATGTGATTACGCATCGCGCGCCTCCTTTCGGGAGGTCGAGACACTCCTTTGCCACAGCAGGATCAGCACGACCATCGCCGTGCACGATACGAGCAACGGGAAGGCGAGCACAAAACAGATCACCGCGAACAGGCCGATGGCGAACAGGAGGTTGCGGATGGATATGAACTCCGTGATGTTCCAGGGGGAGTGAAGCAGTTCCTTCAGTCGCGTCTGTATTCGACCTGTCCGGGATCGCGCCAGCATGAAGATGAGGCCCATGTCGATGCCCCACACAACCCTTCGGTGCACGCCGAGAATGTAATGGGCGACGATCAACAGCAGGACGAGGCTCAGCGCAACGGCAATCCAGGTCTTGATGTCCCTGATACGGCTGAGCAGCAACAGGGTCAGCGCGAAGGCTCCCACCAGGGCCAGCCACTTTACGGCGAAGGTCGCTGTGCGATTGACGTAGGTTATGGATATTTTGGGCGTCTCCTTGCCCAGCAGGATCCGCTTGAATCGATATTGCTCGCCCACCAGGGGAAAAGCCGCCCTGATGCTCCTGCCCGTGCCTCGGCCGTCGCGCTCGTTGCGGTAGATGGCCTTTCGTTGCTTGAGGATGCTCTCGTACTTGCCGCCGGCCCATGCGTACTGGATCCACAAGGTGCGATCCAGAAACTCCCTGGCCCGTCTGAAGATGTCGTAACGAATGGCGGAGTACTGGGTCAGATTTGCGTCGAAGTTGATGGGATCGAGGGCGCCGGGAAAATAGAGGTGCCAGGTGGCGCGCATCGTGTCCACGTCAAGGCTCGGTAGCTCCACTGAGATCCTTCCCATGTTGTCAAGAGGCGCGTTTTCGGCCTTGTAGGCCAGCTCGATTATAAAGGCGCTCTCTTCCACCGCGACGCCCTGCTGCGCCGGGATGCGAAGGCTCTGTCCCGCAGTGACGCTGTCCGCTGAGTACAGAGTC
>JAUXHN010000116.1 GCA_030621515.1 Deltaproteobacteria bacterium
ATCCCGGCTCCGACGCGCGCCTGGTTCGCTTTCGAGCTGCAAGGTTACTCCGTGGTCGTACGGGTCATGGACCCTCGCCTCAACGTACGATCTATCACGAAGTTTATTTCAGATTTCTTGCAGTTTACGGTTGTTCGAAGGCGCCGATGTCGGGCGATCCGTCATCCGGGCGGGTTTCGCCTGATTGATGAACCGTGTACTGACAGTTCACGGCCGGCGAGGGCGCATCGAGGCTCCCGGCGGTGTCGATGCACCCGGATCCCGATCCGAGCGAAAAATCCTGCGCGCCGAGATCTTCGAAACCAGGGTCGGACCCCTCCACGTTGCCCGAGTCGGTGACCGTTCCTCCGGACATGGATGACTCGTGTGTGTCGGTCCACCCGGTGGGAAGCCAGTTATTTTGCAGCTCCGTGTTGCCCGTCCCTGAGCAGATGGCCATGTAGGCTCCGCCGGCAGTTCCGTAGATAATGTTGTTGCGCACGTCGGCGTCCACATCGTTGGTGGATAGGCGAAACAGGGTAGTGTTGCCCGACCGCGTCGAGATCACAGTGTTGTTGTTGAAATAGAGGGTCCCCGCCCGATACATAGAGGTGTCGCCACCGTCGCCGCCGTAGTGAACGATCTGGCTGTTCCCCGCGCCGTCCGGCTCGATCAGCACGTTGCCGTAGACGAACGTCTCGTCGTATGAGGGGTCGTTCACGAAATCGGCGTAATCGCTCTCCACCAGATCGAGCTGCCTGTTCCCCGACTCGAGCCAGTTGTACCGGATCACTGTTCCCGCCGAGCGATCCTTGAGGTTGTTTCCCAGACAATTGGTACGAAGCGGGCCGTAATGATTGTACTGGAAGGTGATCCCAAAGCTCTCCGTGTAGCTGTTGTGCTCGTAGATGCTGCTCTCTATTCCGTTATCGTAGACATGATTGCCCGAGATCAGCACATCCGAGGTCGTGTGCCCGGAGAAGATCCCGTTTCCCGAGTCGTGGATAATACAGTTGCGCACGGTGATGTGCTCGCCCACCTCGATGTGGACCGACGCCGCGTTTGAAGCGTACGAATCGGTGCTCCCGCTTTCGTCCGTGAACTGGAATGGAGGCCGTGCGCTGCGAATATCCAGGTTCTCCACAGTGATGTACGCGGGCACCAGGCTGTCGGAAGGAAGGTTCGAACCTCCTATCTTGATGACCGATCGCACCTCGTTCCAGTAGTTCAACTCCAGCCTGGTTATAGCGTTCTCGCCCGTAATCACAGGGAGCTGATCTCCGTCCGGTATGCCACGCACGACCAGGGGATCGGCGGCGGTGGCCACCGTGTTGATAACCCATTTCGCCGCGTAGGGTGTGGCTCGATAATGGATCCGAACGAGGGTGCCCGGCTCCAGGCTCTCCCAGGGCACCTCCCCGGGCTCCGCGTAGGTCTGGCTCGGCCCCACGTCATATACGTGGGTGAACTGACTGTCCGGAATCTCCTGTCCCGGCCCGCATTCCCCGTCGGAATCCGTGTCGCTATCCGTGTCGGAATCCGTGTCACTATCCGTGTCACTATCCGTGTCGCCGTCCGTATCCGTGTCCGTATCGGCGCTACCCGATCCTCCGTTGTTGTCACAGCACCATACTCCTGCCGCTCCCAGTGCAAGCCATGTGAAAATGACGATCAACCTTGCCGCTCTCATTGTTGCCTCCGTATTTTTTTGAGCCTATCTCAGTAGGCTATCACAACCCGTGACGATGTGGTTTTGTATTTGCCACGTTTGCGTCGAGGACGTAGAATTCAATATCAAGTAAAACTCTCTTGATAAGAAGTTCGACATTACTGCTAATGACAGAATAATAATCTGAGTTACCTTGTCTAAAGAGCAAATGAAGTCTTGTACTAAATCCGTATGTTACAAAGGGAGAATCCCGAGGGCACTTCTCATCCTCTCCATACTCCTGGGCCTCCTGTTCGTTTCCGGCATTGTGGCGGCCATCGAGTTCTCCGACGTGGAATTGGCGGAGCTGAAATCCGGCAACACCATCCACCGGGAGTTACCCACCTCCGGAACAAAAGGCTTCTACGGGGGGTCCGGATGGGCCGTCGTGGACGCTCCGGCGGATGTTATCTGGAAACTGCTGGTGGATTGGGACGCGTATACCCAGGTCTTTCCCAACACAACCGAGGCTGTCGAACTTTCCCGCAAGGGCGCGAAGTCTCTGGTGAGATTCAAGCTCGGACACCCCCTGGTATCGCTCACTTACCATGTCGAGATGGAGCGCAAGACCGAGAAGAAGATCCTGTCGTTCAGGCTCGTCAAGAACATGCCGAACGATGTCAATTCCATCCGGGGATACTGGCGCCTCTTTCCACAGAAGAACGGTAGCACTCTCATAGCCTATGTGGTCGCCGTCAAGGTTCCCATGGGACTGGTCAACCTCGCGGGCCCGGACCTGGAGCGCAAGTCAATCCTTGCCTTGCTCCGCATTCCTGGCGATATCAAGACCTGGGTTGAGGGTCCGAACGGCAAGAAATACAGGTAGCTTTTCCTGTCTGAACAAAAGGTTAACGGAACAGCAGGTTTCCCCACTCGGCGAAGACCGGCACGAGCACGAGCGATACAACACTCATGAGCTTGATGAGTATATTGAGGGACGGCCCCGCCGTATCCTTGAAGGGGTCGCCGACCGTGTCGCCCACAACGGAGGCCTTGTGGGGTTCGGAGCCCTTGCCGCCGAACGCGCCGCCCTCGATGTGCTTCTTGGCGTTATCCCAGGCGCCGCCCGCGTTTGACATGAACAGGGCCATCAGCACACCACAGACGGTCACACCCGCGAGCATACCGCCGAGGGCGTTGAGGCTCAGCATACCCATCGCCACGGGCACGAGCACCGCGATGAGTCCAGGGGCTATCATCTCCCTGATGGCCGCCGTCGTGGAGATGTCCACGCACTTGGCGTAGTCGGCCTTGGCCTTGCCCTCCATGAGACCGTCGATGGTCCTGAACTGTCGTCGGACCTCCTCGATCATGGCCTGGGCCGCGCGACCCACTGCGTTCATGGCGAAAGAGCTGAACAGGAAGGGCATCATGCCTCCCACGAAGAGGCCGGCCATGACCCACGGATCGGATATATTGAGCGAGAGCTCGATCCCGCGCGCCGCGAGCTGCACCCTGAATGCTGCAAACAGGGCCAGGGCCGTGAGCGCCGCCGAGCCGATGGCGAATCCCTTGCCGATGGCGGCCGTCGTGTTGCCCACGGCGTCGAGCTTGTCCGTGCGCTCGCGCACCTCTGGAGGTAACCCGCTCATCTCGGCGATGCCTCCCGCGTTGTCGGCCACCGGGCCGTACGCGTCCACTGCCAGCTGGATACCAGTGGTGGAAAGCATACCCAGAGCTCCGATTGCGATTCCGTACAGACCCGCAAAGTAGTAGGCCAGGATGATCGTCACCGCGATGATCAGTACGGGCCAGGTTGTGGAAACCATCCCCACGGCCAGACCCTTGATGATGTTGGTGGCGGCGCCCGTCTCCGAAGCTGCGGCGATCGACCGCGCCGGTTTCTTGCCCTCGGCTGTGTAGTACTCGGTTATCATGCCGATCATCACGCCCGCTACGAGACCTATAATCGTGGCCAGGGCTATCCCCCACCAGTGATATGTGACCTCCGAGGCCTTGCCCGCGTTGACGGTGAACTGGTCGGGGAGCATGTACTTGATGATGAAGATTGTCAGAACGGCCATGAGGCCCGCGGTGAGGAAGGTACCCCCATCTAGTGCTCTCTGAGGGTTACCACCTTCCTTTGTGCGAACGAAGAACGTTCCGATGATGGACAGCACGATGCCGGCGCCCGCGATGACCAGCGGCAACATGATCGCGTTGTGCTTCATCTCATCGCCACCGGCCTCCTGGATCGCCGGGATCCACGCGGCTCCGAGCACCATGGCGCCGATGATGGAGCCCACGTAGGACTCGAACAGGTCGGCGCCCATTCCGGCCACGTCGCCCACGTTGTCGCCCACGTTGTCGGCGATGGTCGCGGGGTTCCGGGGATCGTCCTCGGGGATTCCGGCCTCCACCTTGCCCACCAGGTCGGCGCCCACGTCGGCCGCCTTGGTGTAAATGCCGCCGCCCACTCGGGCGAACAGGGCGATGGAGCTGGCGCCCAGGGAGAAACCGGTGATTGTATTGAGAACAACCATGGTCTCGTCACCGGTGAAGTTCCACAGATTGGTGTAGAGGATCATCAGGAGGCCCAGACCCAGTGTGGCCAGGCCAACAACGCTCATGCCCATGACGGCGCCGCCGCCGAAAGCTATGGCGAGCGCCTTGTTGAGACTTGTCCGTGCCGCAGCCGTTGTACGTACATTTGCGGCGGTCGCCACACGCATCCCGAAGAACCCGGACAGGCCGGAGCAAAACGCTCCCACCAGGAAGGAGAGCCCCACCATCCAGCTGGATCCTTCCACTCCCCAGTTGGAGCCCGCCAGGATCACGGCGACCAGGATCACAAATATCGCCAGGACTCTGTACTCCCGTCCGAGGAAGGCCATGGCCCCCTCCCGGATATATCCGCCTATCTCCTTCATCTTGTCAGTTCCGGCGTCGGCCTTGTTAATCGACGTCGCTTTGATGAACGCGAAAATCAACGCCAGGATCCCGGCAACAGGTGCAACATACATCATCATTTCAAGATTCATTGTTCTCTCCTTGACGCTGATTAAAATCGTTCATTGCCCTTACCGACCCATGTAAAACAACCGTTTCCACCGCGCTGGCACCCCTTTCTATAACTTCCACAAGAACACTCTTTTCACCTTCGTAAAAAGATTCAAGCACAAAATTGGTCGCGCTCCCGTGAACCGGCCTGCCGATGCCCAGCCGAACTCTGACGAAGTCGGCGCTGCCCATCTCGGCCTTGCAGGACACTATGCCCTTGTGCCCCCCGGTTCCGCCGCCGACCTTGACCCTGACGGTGCCGAACTCCAGGTCCAGATCGTCGTGGACCACGACAATGCTACCAGCCGAAAACCTGTGGTAATGGGCCGCGCGCGCGACACTTCGACCACTCAGGTTCATGTAGGTAAGCGGTTTGAGCAATATGGAAGGAACTGTGCCGATGCGAATCGTGGAGAACTCACCGGAGAACTTCTCCTGCCAGTTCTGGCCTGCGGCCCGGGAAAACAGCTCGTCGACCACCATGAACCCGATATTGTGCCGGGTTCGGGCGTACCTGGGACCCGGGTTTCCGAGTCCCACGACGAGCCAGGCGCCCTCCAAGATCTAGTCCTTTCCTTTCTTCTCGCCACCCTCGGGTTTCTTCTTCTCGCCGTCCTCGGGTTTCTTCTCTTCGCCTTCGGCAGCCTCTTCGCCCTCGGCGCCCTCGACTCCCTCTTCGCCTTCTCCTTCCACCTCGGGCTCCTCTTCGACCTTGGGCGCGATGACCGTGATCAAGGGATTGCTCAGGGGGATCATGCATTCCACGTCGTCGGGCAAATCAAGTTCTCCGATCGTCACTATCGATCCGATCTCGAGGTGGCTCACTTCTATCTCGAGATGGGTCGGAATGGCTGCCGGCAGGCACTTCAACGGAACACTGCGGTACACCATGGTGAGGGTTCCACCTGACAACTCGCCCGCAGAGCGCCCGATGGTCTCGACCGGCACTTCAACTACGATCTGTTGATTCTCGTCCACTCTGACAAAATCCACATGGAGCAGATTGCGATTGACCGGATGATACTGATGGCTGCGAACGATGGCATGGATCTCATTGGGCATGCCCCCGGTTTCGCCTTTTAGCCCCAGGGTCAGCACCGTGTTGGTTCGCAGGGGCCCTGACAGCGCCTGGACGATCTCCTTTGGATCGATTGCGATGGACATGGTGACCATGTCTTTTCCATAAATAACCGCCGGAACCTTGCCATCCACGCGCATGCGCCGCGCGGGTCCTTTCCCGGTTGCTTGCCTCATTGTTGCCGCGAGCTTCACAAATTCCATTTCCCTTGGCCTTTCTAATTAAACAGATTCTTTTGGGGGCTTATTGTTCTCCAAAAAGCCCGCTGACAGAATCACCGGTATGAATACGCTTGATGGCCTCGCCGAGCAGCGGTGCGCACGACACGACCTCAACCCTTCCCCTCTTTTTCATCTCGTCGGACACAGGTATCGTGTCCGTGACAATCAATTTTTCGAGCGTCGAACTCTCCAATCGCTCCATCGCCGGTCCGGACAGAACACCGTGGGTTGCCGCCGCAATCACCCGGTTGGCTCCGGCCTCCTTGAGGGCCAGAGCGCTTCGGGTGAGCGTCCCGGCGGTGTCCACCATGTCGTCGACGATCACACAGTCGCATCCCCTCACCTCGCCGATGATGTTCATGACCGCCGACTCGTTGGGCTTTGGACGCCGCTTGTCGATGATCGCCAGGTTTGCATGGATGCGTTTTGCAAACGCCCGGGCCCGTAGAACCCCTCCGGCGTCCGGCGATACGACGACCACATCTTTCGACAACTGTGCCTCGACCTGGCGAGTGATCACGTTCAGGCCGTAGAGGTTGTCGAATGGAACGTCAAAATACCCCTGAATCTGACCGGCGTGAAGATCGAGAGCCACCATGCGGGTCACACCCGCTGCCTGGAGCAGATCCGCCACCAGCTTGGCGCTGATGGGCGTGCGGGGCGCAACCTTGCGATCCTGGCGGGCGTAACCGTAGTAAGGAACAACCGCCGTTATGGATGCCACCGACGCCCTCTTGAGAGCGTCCATGAGAATGAGCAGCTCCATGAGGTTGTCGTTCACAGGAGGGCACGTGGGCTGAAGTACAAACGCATGGGCAGCGCGAACATTTTCCTCGATCTGCACAAAGATCTCACCGTCGGAGAACCGCCTGACCGTGACCTCGCCCAGCCGGATTCTGGCTGCCTTGCTGATCTTCTCGGCCAGCGGAATGTTGGCCGTGCCGGGGATGAGACAAATTGATTCGATTGGCATTTCTCTCTCCTTGCGAACCGACTTTTTCAGTTCTGCCGGCTGGGGCGGCAGGATTCGAACCTGCAATTACGGGTACCAAAAACCCGGGGCCTACCGTTAGCCTACGCCCCAATAATCTTTTTCTTTTGGAGAAACGAGCCGAAGTGTGGATCAGACCGCAGCCTCAGCCCGCCTTCTCCTTTCGGAGCCTTCGGTTCGCCTCGACCAACGTGGGGCGTGTAGCACCGCAGCCGGAAGCTGTCAACGACGACTGCCCGGCGCATCAAGCCTCCAGCAACGATGTACTCTCCCGTCCCGAAAATCGGGAGGGATGGTTTTTTCAGAGATCTCCACGATCCGATCGCATTTCACCCTGGCCTCGTCAAAACGGAACTTCTTGAAATTGGTCGAGAAATAGATGACCGCGCCCGGGGCGCAGATCTCAAATATCCGGTTGAGCATCCACGCGTAGTCCCGCTGAATATCGAGATCGCGCTTCATTCGCTTGCTCTTTGACACAGTCGGAGGATCGAAGACCACAAGATCGTACTCCCCCTCAACCCGTCGCTCGTCGAGGGCGTTAAAAATATCATCCCTGACGAACCGGTGTTCGCGGCCGTCGAACCCGTTGATTGCCATGTTCCGGCGCGCCCAGTCCAGGTACGTGTTGGACATGTCGACAGTGGTCGTACCGACCGCTCCGGCGGCGGCGGCGTAAACGCTGAACGCCCCGGTATAGGCGAAGAGATTCAGAAATCTCTTGCCGGCAGCCTCGAGCCCCACCATCTTCCGCGTCGCGCGGTGGTCGAGGAAGAGCCCCGTGTCGAGATAGTCGGAGAGGTTTATCCGGAATTTCTTGCCAGCCTCTCGCACGAGAAAGAAGTCGCGCTCAGTGGCCATGTGGGAATACCGGGATCCCCCCGGACCACGCCGCCTGCTTCTGACGTACACGTGATCGGGGGCCACGCCGAGGGCTTCCCCCACGGTCCCCAACACCGACGACACCCAGTCCTCGTCGGACGGGGAGGACTCGCCCTTTTCGTAGCGGGCGACACAGAGCCTGCCCTCGTACCAGTCGATGGTCAGCGGGATCTCCGGAATGTCCCTGTCGTAGAGCCGAAAGCAGGTTATCTCCTCGCTCTTGATCCACGAACGCAGCCTCCGCCGATTCTTCTGAATCCGGTTGACCAGCATCTCGCCGAGATCTCGTAGACGCCGTTCGTGATCATCATTCAAGGGCATTTTCTCCACGTACCATGTTCTCGCATGGAATGACTTTTTTCATTTTTTTCATTTTTTTCGCAACTCTTCACCCAAACGTCCGATTAAAAGAGAGAAGATACCTAACGGGCGAGAAGCCAGAAAAGGAAGAATACAAATGATCGAAAGCTGGCCGTCAGTAAAAGATCTGACAAAGTTTCACCGCATGCCTTACGCCTGGATAGAGTCCAAGGCCGCCGAGTACGACGGCACCGCCGTCAGCCACATGGAGGTACCGACCATTGTCGGAAAGTTCGGCATCAGCGCGTCCGTCGTCGGGGTTGCAGGGGGCTTCTTTCCCGGATTCGACAACTTCGACATCGCCACCCGGATGGACAAGTACGGGATTGCCCATTGCTCATGGGGAAAACAGCGCGCCATCGAAGCGGGGCTCGATCTCATGGGTTATCTGCTCGGCGAGATCAAGGACCTGGAGTACCCGGTGGACCTTTCATTCGTCACGCCGTTTCAACGCGACGTCTTCACGGCATTGAGGGAAGTCTCCCACGGCGAGACCATCACATACGGAGAGCTGGCTCGCCTCGCGGGCCACCCGGGGAAGTCGCGGGCGGTGGGCTCGGCGATGCACTACAATCCCATCCCGATCTTCGTCCCCTGCCATCGAGTCATCTCGGCCACCGGAGAGCTCGGCGGCTGGTCCGGCCCCGAAGGTTGGAAGGAGTGGCTCCTCGAACTCGAAGGCTGGGTGATCGAGTAGGCGACCCCATCCCGGCCCGAAAGAACTATTGATAGTACTCTGCATAGTTCTATGATAAGTACTGTTCAGGAGGCTATCATGAATACCATCACAGCAAGCGAGTTGAAAGCAAGAGGAATACAAGTGGTTGGAAATGAGGTGACCACTATTTCATACAGGGGGAAACCCACGTACTTGATTCTGCCGGAATCACACTTTGAAGCGTATGAGGCATTCCTGCTCGAGCAGGCCCTGAGGGAGGCGCGAAGCGATATCGAAGCAGATCGCTATTCCACGGATCTCGATGAACATCTGAGGAAGATTGATGATGTATGAGATCCGCCTTACCGACTCGTACAAAAAGAGAGCTCTGAAATTTTTCAAGAAACATCCGGAGCTAAAAGGACGATACAAAATTCTGATGCTTCTCCTTGAAGCGGATCCTTTCAACAAGGCGCTGAATATCAGAAAACTGTCCGGGCGAAAGAACATCTACAGGCTTCGATTGACTATTCACGCCCGCGTCGTGATCGAAATTCTCATTTCGGACAAAATAGTCACACCCATCGACATCAATACCCGAGCAAGTATTTACTGACCCCTCTCGCTCTCCTCGGCCATGCGCTTCTTGCTCGCGGCCCACGAGCAAATTGGGCAAACGGTCAGGTCGTGGCCTCTCGCCGGACAGTGTTCTCTTCCGAAGTAGATGATCTGCAGGTGAAGGACATTCCATCTCTCCTTCGGAAATACCTTCTTGAGATCCGCCTCTGTCCTCGTCACCGATTTCCCGCAAGACAGCCCCCACCGCGCCGCGAGCCTGTGAATGTGGGTATCCACAGGAAACGCTGGCACACCGAACGCCTGGGCCATGACCACCGACGCGGTCTTGTGGCCGACTCCCGGAAGCATCTCCAGTTCCTCAAAGGTTCGCGGCACTTCTCCCCCGTGCTTTCGCTCGATGATCTCGGACAACCCGTGAATGGCCCTGGATTTGGCCGGCGCAAGACCGCATGTGTGAATGATCTCCCTTATCTCCTCGACAGGAACACGAGCCATGTCGCCGGGGGTCGCGGCCCGCTCAAAGAGAATCGGGGTAACCTGGTTGACCCGCTTGTCGGTACACTGGGCGCTCAGGACAGTAGCCACCAGCAGGGAAAAAGGATCCCGGTGGGAAAGGGGAATGGGAGGCAGGGCGTAGAGATCATCGAGGATCTCCATTATTCGCCGCGCCTTGTCCGCCCGCTTCATTGGGCGGATGGTACAGGTTGACCCGCGATGGTGTCCAATCCCCTTTCGATATTCCCGCGCAGGATCTGCGCGGGCTGGAGAAAACGGAGCCTGGGTGCCGGATGTGTCCCGCGCATGAATTTGCGCGGGTTGGGATGCGATGATAGGACCCTGGGCAGATCCCAAACCTCAGAATAGCGACCTCGACCATGAAACTATTTGCCACCAAACACTCTCATGCCAAGTTGTACGTGCACGTGGTGTGGGCGACAAAGGAACGAGCCCCTCTCCTCAGCCGTACGCTACTCTTCCAGTTGTCAGAGCAAGCCATCGGCACATCGAGGAAGCTGGGGGCCGCCGTGTTGGCGTTCGGCGGAGTATCCGATCACATCCACGTACTCTTGCGATATCGCCCCGATCTCTCAATTTCTAATCTCGTGCGCAGACTCAAAGCGGCGTTGACTCGAACGATTCGACGTGACGTGCCAAGCCTACCCGACTTTGCCTGGCAAACGGGTTACGGCGCGTTCAGTGTGAGTTCGTCGGACCTGGATCGCGTGGTGGCCTACATCTCGAAACAAGAGCACCATCACGCAGCAGGTACAATCTGGCCTGACGTGGAGATCGAGGACTGAACCCTACCCGCGCAGATCCTGCGCGGGATCCGCGAGATCCCGAGTTCCCGTATCCTCCAGCCCGCGCAGATCCTGCGCGGGTCTTCCCAAATGGTGTCCAATCCCAAAAATGAGTCTGGCCATATCAGAATGAGTCTGGCACCCTTGTCAAAGGAGGGGAAAATGACCAACTGGAATGAAATAGCCGCTTTACTCCTGTGCATCGCGGTGGCAACGGCCACACAGGGCTGCGACGACGGCGACGGAACAGCGACCGACGCGGGGACCGATGCGGGGGCGCCGGACGCCGATTGCACGGAGCAAGGGGACTGCCCCTTGATGTCCGACGTGGGGTTCGTGTGGGTCGGCACGCCCGAGGCCGCGCTACCGGTGATCACCGACCTGGAGATCTTCCGCGACCGCCTGTACCTGACCACATCGATCAACCCGCTGGGGAGCTTCGGCGCGATCGTCTACCACACCGTTGACGGCGAGTCCTTCACCCCGGTGATCGACGATCCCACGAGCCAGGGCTTCCTCAGGCTGAGGGTGATCGACGATTTCCTTTACATCCCCGACGGCGACCCCAACAGTTACGACCCGAGCTACGTGTACATCAGCGACGACGGCGACCAGTTCTCCAAGACCACCGTTATCGGCTCGGTACACACCTTCGACGTCATCGATTACGCCGGCGATCTGTTGTGCTCCAACGGGATGATGAGCGGCTCCGGGTCGCTGTGTCGCACCCCGGACAACGGCGAGTCACCGTGGACCGAGGTCGAGGCCACCTCGGTATCTCGGCTCAAGTTCATGATCGAATTCAACGACTCGCTGTACGTGGCCAAGCGGATGGTCGGCACGCCTGCCGACTACGTAGTCTGGAACGGCAACGTGGACGACAACAACGGCATACCGATCGACGCGGTCGACGGCGAGGCCTCCACCTGGCGCTGGTACGTGACCGACAAGGGCCGACTCTTCTGGTCCTTCGTTACCGATAGCGGGCTTCAAGTGTCCTTCACAGACGACGGCGAGATCTGGACCGAGGTGGAGGAGGTGGCCGGGGAGTTCGTCTCGGACTTCGCTGAACTCGACGGCAACCTGTACCTGCTGAGCCACACCGGGCTCTGGGGATCGACCGACGAAACCGAGTTCACCCTCATCGCGCAGGCGCCCGATACGAACACTTTCGGCCCGATCGAGGTCGAAGGCGGGATCAATGTCGAGGGCGCCGCCAGCATGACCGAGTACAACGGTCAACTGTGGTGCGGCTCGACCGGCGACGGCAGCCTCTACAGAGTGGAATAACGCTATAACCCGGGATGAATGACAACTGTGGAACCCGGCGTCGGAAAGTTGCTCGCAGTAAATGTATACAGGAAGTTGCCGTCGTTCTGCTCCATCGCAACCGCCGGAATGCTCCCGTCACCCTCGAAATCATTCGTCCCAACGAAAGTGTTGTTGTAGATGATGATAGCTGCCGCTCCGGCGGTGTCGGCATTGGCGATCTTCTGCGAGAACGTGCAGTTGCCTCTCTGGACGAGAGCAATAAATCCCGTAACTCCGGCGGAAAAATTATATGTGTCACAACCGTCCTGATTACCCGGTTGAGCACCTCCCACAGGAACGATCGCTTTGGCAATATCGGCGATAACCGCTGGAACACCGGAACCCATGGGTGTCGGAATGACAGGCCACACACGCAAGCAGGAAAGATCGTAGGGAACCGGCGTGGGGCCGGTCACCTCAACGTTGAGGAATTCACTGCACGCCATGCAGCACTTGTCCAGCCCGGAAGAGCAGGAATACGCATCGGTGCTGAACAGCCCGGCTGGACAATCGGTAGACATTGACACGCACTGTCCACCTTCATTCACACAATCCGAATCAGTATCAGTGTCCGTATCCGTATCGGTGTCGGTATCACTATCCGAGTCACTATCCGAGTCGCCGTCCGTATCGCCGTCCGTGTCGCCGTCCGTGTCGCCGTCCGTGTCGCCGTCCGTGTCACTGTCCGAATCGCTGTCCGAGTCGGCATCGGTCCCCGTCTCCCCAAGGAACTCGGGCGGGGAGGTAGAGCATGAGACCACGAACAACGCGAGCACGGCGACCGAACACAGGCATTGGGTCCATTGGTAAAACATGGGAACTCCTTTGCGCGAATGCTTTTTACATTTCGATATCTTGTTAGTGTGCAAATATTCGAGGTTTTTTCCATAGTTTTTTTGGGGGCCGCTCGTAATCAACTCGCCAGGTCATCGATCGCGAGCCTGGCGAACATCATCGAACACTCGTCCAGGGCCTGACGCGCCACCCCCGCCAGGGGCCGCTGCGATTCACCGTATGCGCGAAGGGCCTTCACCGCCTCCAGGCAAGGTGAATGACCCAGGATGGCCAGGGCCCTCATCAGCTGCTCGCGATCGGGCTCCAGCGCATTTAACACTGCCACGCTGCGCCTCACCTCCCATCCACAGAACGCGGGATCGTAGGAATAGTAGTACGGCATCTTCGAGTGTGCCTGCATGTACAGTTCATGGTGCTCCAGCTCATCCTTGCCGATCTCTCTCGCGCTCATGAACCATTCCGAATCTCTGAACTCAACGCGTAGCCCTATTTTTGACATGGGGTCCTCCTTTTTTTCTCTTCACCTCCTTAATCGGCCGTTTCGCGAAGAAGTTTCCTAAAAAATGCAAAAAACGCGAGAATCTGCGGATCTTGATTTTCATGCATCCGTGCATTAGCTTGTCATCCATCCGGCGAAACGCCGGGATTAGATGAGATCAACCCCATCCCGACCTTCCC
>JAUXHN010000240.1 GCA_030621515.1 Deltaproteobacteria bacterium
ACCTACGCTTACAGCTACTCGAAGACGGCGCCAAAGAGCTCGAGCACCAGCGCCGCGCCCGAGACAATCGAGCCCATCGCCGAACCCGTGGAGGAGCCCGCTGCCGAACCAGCGGAAGAACCCGCTGCCGAACCCGTGGAGGAGCCCGCTGCCGAACCAGTGGAGGAGCCCGTCGCCGAGCCTGTGGAGGAACCCGTCGCCGAGCCGGCAGCAGCAGTGGATCCCGGCGCATACGAGGATCTCCTGGCACAGGCAAAGAGGAAACCCCGCAGGAAGAAAGTGGAGTTGCTCAAGCAGGCCATCGTGGCCAACCCTCAGGGCGATGTGGCGCTCGCCGAGCTGGCCGTCATCTTCATGGAAGGCAAGAAGACCAGGGCAGATGCCCTCGACTATGGTCAGCGGGCGGTCGCAGCCAACCCGGATAACGCGCAGGCCTGGCTGGCCATCGGGTATGTTCATCAGCTCGAGAACAGGCGGGCGCAATCCAAGGACGCATATAGAAAATGCGCCAAATGCAGCGGCCCCAAGATGTACGTGAGAGATTGCAAGCTCATGGCGCGGTAAGCTTTCGGCGTGGAGATACCATTGTGATATGAATGGAGCAGCGATCCGCGAGGAGTGATCGCAATCGAGAGGTGCTCCATGAAAAACGCAGTCTCCTTTTTCAAGACAACGATCATCGGCGGCCTGGTGGTAATCCTGCCGGCCACTATCATCTTCGGCGTGTTCAGCTGGTTGTACGGGAAGATCACCGCGCTGATCGGTCCGCTGACCAGCTTGTTGTTGGCCAAGTCTGAGATATGGAAGTTCTTTGCCGACCTGATTGTGATCGTGACGATCATCGTCTTCTGCTTTGTGCTCGGCGTGCTGGTCAAGACCGGCGTCGGCCGGTTTGTTCAGACAAAACTGGAGGCCAAGCTGTCTCGCTTCGCGCCCGGGTACAAGCTGGTCAAGGAGACGGTGCTGCAATTTCTGGGAAAGAAAAAGTCACCGTTCTCACGGGTGGCCATCGTGCAACTCTACGGCAGCGACACCCTGGCGACAGCCTTCATCACGGAAGAGCACGACAACGGGATGTTCTCTGTGTTTGTGCCCACCGGCCCCAATCCAACCTCGGGTCAGGTATT
The DNA here is from genome assembly GCA_030621515.1 of Deltaproteobacteria bacterium. Lineage (GTDB taxonomy): Bacteria > Myxococcota_A > Polyangia > JAAYKL01 > JAAYKL01 > JAUVAN01. The sequence goes on from JAUXHN010000240.1 coordinate 1,128, forward strand.
CCATCTCAAGGGGAAATATGTTCACGCGGTCGAGATCGGAGTGGAGGAGGCCATGAGGTCCATCATATCCTGCGGAGCAGGTTCCGGAGCAATAATTGCCTTGGGGCTCGCGGAAAAATAACTTCCCATTTTCCACCGCCGATCCATCCCGCCCGGCTGCGTTACTCCTCCTCGAATTGGCGATGCCAGTCCTTCGTCGTTGTGCCTTGCCGGACGGGCGCCTCGACGCCGCAAATCTGGGAACTTATTCTTCCGCGAACCCTTACGCGAGAGAGCCCGGTTGAACGTGGGGCATCGCGGGGGCGATACACATTACGTGTCACACCACCGTATTTTTATTGCGACATATTTCAATTTCGCGACTGGGTTGTTCAATGATTTCGCGAAGGCTCCGACGGTATGAAAATTGCTCATATTGATGATTTTTCTTTAGCCTGCTTAATGTGCCAAATGCCGAAGTAAAATTGTGAAGACGGCGCGGGATACGCGATTTTGCCGGCAGGCTGGCGAATTATGCAGGTTAGAAGGGGCAAAAATGAAAAAGACAAGTCGATTGGTTGCAACGATTTTGCGCTTCAGAACACACGTGATGTTGGCGGGCATCATGCTGCTCGTAACAGGCTGCCCGGAGTTGTCGGTGACCGAACTCACCCTGGTGCCGGGATCAAACAGTAAGGGGAAATTCACCCTCCTGGCTCGAGCCGAAGCCAAGTACGAACGCGAGGTGTGCGAGCTAAAAGAAAACGGCAAACCTGTGGATAGAGACTGCGAGCCTGGTCCCGAAACATGGGGCGGCAATGGGCTGACTGGTGTCTGGTTGCCGGAGGGTTGGAAGGTGGACGGGGCGCGACTGATTGCAGCCTCGGAAGACGAGCCGGAAGCTCTTGTGCCGATGGAGTATCTTGCAAAGGCGTTCCCCCCGACTTTTCCCTACGCTCCCGGAAAATGGTGGCCGTTTATTACTGAGTGCAAGGAGATCAGAGATGGCGTCACAGTCTATAATATTGAATTCGATGTCTCCGGGGATGCGAGTGCAGAAACGATAGGTGTGGGTGTTGCGTTGACCAATTACGACCCCGACGACTACAAAGAAGAAGAAGGCATATCCTTTTACGAACTGCAGATGACCGCGGAGATAAACCTTACTTCAGGGATCGTTGAGTCCCGAGAACACAAAGCACAAGAGGTTTTTCCGGACCCGGTTCAGGACGAAAAGGTGAAGTGGTGCGTGTCCGTTCCGGAGCCGGTTGGGCGCGGTCCCCGTGGCTGCTCCTGTAACGAGACAGGCAGAGAAAATCCACGCTCCGGCCGGCTATTGTCCGTATTGCACGGTCTTATCATTTAACTGATAATTCCAGGGGGCACGGGCATGAAGCAAGCAGGAAAAGGGGAGAAATCATGTCGATTTACAAGGGAATCACAATGCATCAACTGTCCGCGGTAGTCGGTTGCTTCGGGTTGCTTTTTTTCTTTTCTTGCTGTGACGATGATGAAGCCGACAACGAGGAATGCGAGCAGAGCTGCGCGGGGAAATATGCCGGCGCGGTCGATTCCTGCGAAGAGAACGCGGCGACCTGCATGGAGGACTGTTCGAGCCCCGACGACGTCTCTTGCATGTGGGATTGCGAAGACTACGAGTTCGAATGCAATATGGCGATGTTCATGTGCATGTCGAGGTGCCCCTGCCTCGGGGCCTCACAGCACTGCGTGTTGAACTGCGACAGCGAAGACATGGACTGTCTGATGGCCTGTTCGGACGATTACGTGGATTGCGCCGGCGCCGACTCCGCATACAACTGTGTCAATCTCTGCTCACCGGTGAAGAGCGGTTGTGTATGGGCCTGCGAGGACAACTTCACGGACATGCCCGGATACCTGGATTGCAGAGCCGAGTGCCATCAGACGTTCCGGGAGTGCCTCGACGACTGTGCGTGAACTCTACTTGATCTTAGTTGGCTGTCGTTTTGCTCAAGTAGTACTCGTAATTGCCTTCGAAAACCTGCATCCGGCCATGGTCGATTTCAAAAACCCTGCCCACGAGTGATCTCAGGAAATGCCTGTCATGACTCACCATAACCACGGTACCCGTGAATTTCTGCAACGCATTTAACAGGATCATTCGTGACTGAATATCCAAATGGTTTGTGGGCTCGTCAAGAATGAGAAGATTGAGTGGTCGCCCCAAAAGAGTCGCCAGGACAACGCGGCTTTTCTCACCGCCGGAGAGAGTCTCAATTTTTTTGTCCGCGGTTTCTCCCTGAAAAAGAAATGCCCCACAGAGACTGCGAATTATGCCGTTGGTCGCGAGGGGCATCACCTCCTGCACAGTTTCGAAAATTGTCTTTTTGGGACTGAGAAGTTCCATGGCATGCTGGCTGAAATAGCCGACGTTAACGTTTGCGCCGATGACAATTTCACCATCGGTTGGTTCGGTCTGGCCTGCAAGAACCTTTAAAAAGGTTGACTTGCCTGCGCCGTTGATTCCTACGACAGCAATCTTCTCTTGTCTGCGTATCAGTCCTGACAGGCCGCTGAAAACCGGCTCCGCCCCGCCATCCGAAAGCGTCCATTCCTTCTTCATGTTCCTGATTTTTACGACTTCATCTCCACTGCGAGGAGGCTCGTTGAACTGAAAACGAACAACTTTTTCCTCGGCTGGGATCTCGATACGTTCAATTTTATCCAGCTTCTTGATGCGCGATTGCACCTGGGCGGCGTGTGAAACTCGGGCGGCAAACCGCGCTATGAATGCCTCGTCTTTGGACAGCATCTCCTGCTGCCGCCGATGGCTCGCAATAAGCTGCTCGCGCCGGATCTCACGCTCCTTGAGATAGAAGTCATAGTTGCCGCTATACGTGGTGATAGTCTTGTTTGCCAACTCCACAATGCGCGTAACCGATCTGTTCATGAAATCCCGGTCATGGCTGGTCATCAGGAGTGAACCTTTAAACTCCTGTGATAGCCATTCCTCAAGCCAGAGAATTGATTCTATATCCAGATGATTTGTTGGTTCGTCCAGTAAAAGAACATCTGGATTCAAAACGAGAATGCGAGCCAGCGCAATGCGCATTCTCCATCCGCCGCTGAACGATTCCACAGGACGCCCATAATCAGTTGGTCCTATGCCAAGACCTGTAAGGACAGTTTGAGCTCTGTTTTCCAGGTCGTAACCACCACCGTGTTCAAACGCGTCGACGGCCACGCCGTACTTCTCCAGCAATGACGTCATCTCGTAGTCATCCAGTGGTTCACTCATGGCCTTTTCCATGGACTTGATTTCCTTGCGCAGAGAAACCACCTTGTCAGCAACAGCGACTACTTCCTCCAGTGCGCTACGTCCCTTCATATCGTCGATGTCTTGAGAAAAGTAACCGACGACGGTCCGTTTTCCCTTGCTTATCTCGCCCGTGTCTGACCTCTCGAGGCCGGCTAAAAGCCTGAAAATGGTGGTTTTTCCGCTGCCGTTGGCGCCGACAAGACCGGTGCGACTGCCAGGGGGGATTTGAAATCCGGAGTTCCGGAAAAGAATCTGATCACCATGCTGAACCGCAATATTTGAAGCGTGAATCATCGCTGGCACTCTAATGGAATAGGCCCGGCAAAGCTAACAATAGAACCCGGCCGTTATGAGTTATGGGGTCAGGCCTAGACAATAGACACTTTGCGGCATTCACAACTTACGTCACGAGCAACATGCGTTAATTTTTCCATGCGGAGAAATTGCCCCCTAAAGTGTCTATTGTCTAGGCCTGACCCCGAACACATGACCCCGAATACAAATGGCTCTCTACTTGATCTTCCCCTCGACAATATCGATTTCTTCACCGAGGCGGTCGAGGATTTCGGCATAGTCGTTCAGTCCTACAAATACCTTCCCGTTGATGAAGAAGGTGGGCGTTCCGTCGACGCCGTATCGCATGCCCTCGAGCTTGTCCTTTTCGATGAACTTCATCACCGCAGGATCCTTCATGTCCGCCTTGAACTTCGCGATGTCCATTCCGACCTGTTGCGCGTAATTGAGGATATCGTCGTCATCGAGATCGGAGCGATTGGAGTACATCAAGCTGTACATCTGCCAGAACTTGCCCTGCTTCATCGATGCCACACCGGCCAGCGCCGATGCGACTCCCCTGGAGTGGCTGCGCACCGGGAAGAACTTGTAATAGTGCACCACCTTGCCGCCGAACTTCTTCTCGATCTTCTTGAGTTTGGGGGCAAGATACGCACAGAAGGGGCACTGGAAGCACGCGTACTCAACGATAACCACCCTGGCGTCTTTTTTTCCCATGCTTGGATGGCCTGACAGGTTGGGGCTGAACACCTCCTCGGGAAACGCCGATTCTACGCGCTGGGCGATGCCCTTCTTTATGAACTCGTCCGGCTTCTTCTTCCTAACCATTCGCACCACGAAACCTGCGTGGCGACGCGCTGTCTGGTTTCCTTTGGCCATACACACGGCGATGCTCTCCGTGCACCCGCGAGTGTTCTTCAGGCGGTTCAGGTTGTCCTTGACCCGCTGTTTCTGTTCCGCGTTCAACTTGCCGGGATTGGCTCCGACTATTTTATCCCAGGCGATATCGTCGGCGGAGGCGGCTGCGGATCCCAGGATGAAAGCGGTGAAGAGAACCGGAAAAACAATCTTGCTGCTACGCATTTTGCCTTCTCCTTGCCAGCAGATGATCCAGGGTGAACCGATCTGGGCGCATGTAGACGATGGCGGCTCCGAGCACCAGGAAGATCGCGTCTCTCACGAGCAGGTTCGCATCCATCTCCTCTCCCGCCTCTGCGGAAGCGAAGCAGCCGCATTGCAGGTGCAGATCGGCCGCAAGGGCCATCGCTATCGCCACGATGAACATGACGTTCATTCCGCAGGTCAAGAGCGCCGACGCCCGTGTGAGGAACCCGACGATGAGGAGCAAGCCTACGATCAGTTCCACCCAGGGCAGGACGATCGCCTGCAGATTCACCAGGCTCAAGGGAAGGATCTGATACGTGGCCACCTGAAGCCCGAACTCGTATGGATTGTATATCTTGTGGATGCACGCCCATATGAACGTGACGGCCAGAGCCAATCTGATGGCGGTGCTCACCCCGTCCTTTATCCAATCTTTTCGAATGGCCATCAGTTATCTCCTTCGGTTTCTTTGACCGTCTTGATGCCCGTTTTCTTCAATTCCTCCATTCCTCCTTCGAGGTGCTTTACGCCCTTGATTTCCGATTCCACGAGCTGCAGGGCCAGCGGCTTTGCGAAATCCACTTTCTGTTGTGGGGACGCGGGATCCTGGAAAATCCCGTAGACAATAATCCTTGTGGCTTTCCTGGCCGCGGCTCGCTCCTTGATCATGGCGAT
>JAUXHN010000091.1 GCA_030621515.1 Deltaproteobacteria bacterium
CTCGCCAGATCGCGACAGTGCTTGCTGGTTATGCATCCGTCGTCTTCGCAGTCATATTTTCCATCGCGGTCGTTATCAATCTCGTCGCTGCAGTCGCCCTTTTCGGTTCCTTCGGGGCCACCACGGCATGCCGCGATGATGAAAAAAAGAAAAATGATGGACGGTTTTTTCGTCATGATCTCTTCCCTGTCGCCATTATAGTCAAAACAGGACCAAACAACCGAAAAAAGATAGCGCGACCGCTCCTTGCCTTTCAAGACGCGGTGTCATCGCGCTCGGCGGAGAGATAGGGATTCGAACCCTAGGTACCTTGCGGTACACACGATTTCCAGTCGTGCACCTTCGGCCAACTCGGTCATCTCTCCCAGATTGTCAAGCAAGCTATTGTAAACGAACACTCAGTGCGGAGAGTGTGGGATTCGAACCCACGGAGGCTCTTAACCTCACACGATTTCGAATCGTGCGCCTTCGACCAACTCGGCCAACTCTCCGGCGCGGAGAATATGTGTCGGGCCAATGGGAGTCAAGACGCAAAACCGTGATGGAAAACGGAGATCAGTACTGGGTGCCGAAGTCCTGTGTCCAGTAGTGCCCCATGGGGCTCCCCGCGATATATGCGTACCCTACGCCGATCTCCTCGAACGCGGGGCTCATGATATTTGAACAGTGCCCGTCCGAGGCCATCCAGCCGGAGACTACTTCCGAAGGAGAGGTCTGGCCGGCGGCGATGTTCTCTCCGATGGTTTGCCAGTCTGTGTATCCGGCGTTCTCAATCCGTTCCGTCATGGTGTCGCCGTTGGGTCCGCCAGGGCTGTTATGGGAAAAGAAACTCCTGATTCCCATGTCCTCGCTGTGAAACCTCGCCGCCTCCCTCAGCTGGTGCTGCATGACCAGCGGTGGCGCGGCGGCGAAATTGCCCTCGGATCCGCAGTCGGCGCCCTGCGAGCGATACTGATTTGTGAGGTCGAGCACCTGGCATTCCCATTCGGCCCAGGCTGCATCCCAGTATCCTTCGCCGGAGGCATCGCAGTCCGAGTCCGAGTCGCTGTCCGAGTCCGAGTCGCTGTCGGAATCGCTGTCCGAGTCGCTGTCCGAATCCGAGCCGTCACCCGTTCCCCAACCGGGGTCGTTGCTGCATGCTCCGAGGCCCAGGGAGAAGAGAAGCGCGAGCAGTGCAATTGCCGGATGGTCTTTTATCATCACATACAGTCCATCTGGATAGGGGCACCGGGTGCCCATCCGGAAAACCCCCACTTACAAGCATGCAGCCTAAACAGTCGGTCATCAAGTCTCATTGTCGTGGATGACAACTCTATTGTATCATGCCGTTCGACATTCTTGCTTTTAAGGAGATCAGAATGATTCGCGTCATGAGATGGCTGGGTTCCTTGAGAATTCTGTTTTCGCGCCACAGATGGCTTGTGGGCGGGCTGGTCGTGCTGGCAGCGCTGCTCTGTTCGGCTCATGCTGCCGCACGCGCGGGCGGAGGCGGCAATTACACCGGAGGCGGCGGAGGCGGTGGAGGAGGAGGTGGTGACGGACTCGGTGCGCTCATCTACCTGGCCATCGCCTATCCGGAGGTCGGGGTTCCCTTGCTGATCGTGGTGATTGTCGTGGGTATCGTGAAGAACAGGCTCAACCCCGATCGCACGACCGCGCGGGCGGTCAAGAAGCTGGAGCACATCGGGGCTCCGAGCACATCCGGCCTTGAAGGAATACGTCAGCGGGATCCGGGCTTCGACCCGGAGGCGTTCCTGGCGAAGGTCACGAAGATTGACGCGGCGGTTCAGGACGCCTGGTGCAGAGGAGACATGCTACCGGTCAGGACCTTCCTCAGTGACGGGTTGCTGCGGAGATTCGCCGCGCAGCTGTCGATCCTGAAGCATCAGGGAATTCGGAACGCCATGGCCGATCATCGGATCATCAAGTCGAACATACACGCCGTGGAGCAGGATACGCATTTCGACACGATTCACGTGGCCATGGAGGCGACAGCCAGGGATGTGGAGGTATCGGCGGATCTCTCATACGAGGAGGCGATAAAGCTCGCGGCGAAGGCGCGCGCAGAGACCTATACGGAGATCTGGTCGTTCCTGCGCAGACCCGGCGCGAAGACATTGACCGGCGGGGGAGCGGTGGACGGGTATTGTCCAAGTTGCGGGGCTCCCATCCAGATGGGGCAGGCCACCCGGTGCGAGCACTGCGAGGTGCTCATCAACTCCGGCGACTACGACTGGGTGCTCGCCGAGATAACGCAGCCCATCGAGTGGCGGCCGTCGTCGGCAGGCGCCGTGCGGGGGATCGAGGAGCTGTCGTCCCGGGATCCCGGGTTCAACAGACAGGCTGCCGAGGATCGAAGCTCCTACGTTTTCTGGCGCTGGGTAGAGGCTCTCGTGACCGCCGACGCGGGACCGCTGGCCAAGTGCGCCTCTCCGGAGATGAAGGCCCGCATCGCCGATCAGGTAAAGGGCGGGCCGGCGGCGCTGTTCAAGACGGCTGTGGGATCGGTGGATCTGGTCGCCTGCGAGGTGGGGGCACAGGGAGGCAGAGATCACTACTACGCAAAGATCCTCTGGAGCAGCGCGCGATCCGGCAAGGCCGCCCCCACACCATCCGGGAATGTGCTGATGCTGGGCCGCAAGGCGGGAGCAACCGATTCCGGAGGGCTGTCATACGCCCGTTGTCCGGAGTGCCAGGGGCCGCTGGGCGAAAACGACGCTCCCGCGTGCGAATACTGCGGCGCGGATCTCAGCGCCGGAAATGCCGACTGGGTTCTGGAAGCGGTGCTCAGGCCCGAGGAGATGCACGTGACGCCCGCCGGGCAACAGGCTGTTGCGGGAGCGGGGTATGTCGGCGAGATCCCGGTGTGGGCCACTCCCGACATGGGAAACCCCCGGGAACGAACGTTGTTGCTCATGCGAATGGCGGCGGTGGTAATGGCGGACGGGGTGGTCACAAAGCAGGAGCACAAGCTGCTCAAGTCCGCGTCAAAGCGTTGGGGGGTGCCGCTCGACTCGATCAAGCCGATCCTCGAGGGCCAGGTGGATCCTGGAACCCTCAGCACAATGAGACCGTCCAATCCCGACGGATTCCTGTCCGGGCTCGTCTCTGCGGCCTTGATTGACGGTCGTATCGATTCCAAGGAAGAGAAACTGCTCCTCGACGTTGCTCGCAACCTGGGTATCTCGGACGCGGATTCCCGCAACATGATGAACAGCATGGCCAAGATGGTTTCGAGATAGGCCAGGAGCCTGTCCAGGACCGCGAAAACACCTTTGCCACTTTCTTGGTAAGCCGACGCCTCTCTGCAATATTGAACTGTCAATGGAGGGGATATGAACGCCTGCCGTCGTCGCGTATCGCTCGCGGCAGTTCTGATTGTCGGATTCTTCTGCGTCGCCGCAAGGGGACAGCTGTCCGATGCCGGAACAACAATAGAAAAACCCTCTTTCGAGGACAGGCTCGAGGTTCTTTACAAGGCCGTGCGAGGCGGTCGGAACGACGAAGTCACGTTCGGCAGCCTGGCAACGCTGAACAGCTACGTTCACGATCTTCGCCTGGTCAAGAACAAGGACGAGCGGTACGAGAACCGGATGGCTGCGAGGATCTCCGACATCCTGGATGCCGCCGAGGACAGGAGGGATCTGCTGGCGAAGGAGAGGGGCTTCCTGTGGCGCGGATATCGCTCCAGGTATTCGCAGCGCCCTCAGATGTACTCCATATACGTGCCTGATGACTACGATCCCCAGGTGCCCATACCGCTGATCGTCACGTTGCACGGCGGGTCGTCGAACCACAACGTCTGGCTGGCGATAAACCTGGGAAACAAGATCTCCGTAGCCGATTACTGGGCCAGCTTCAGGAAAGAGTATCGGGCGAAACGGCACCCCAACGCCATCGTCGTCTCTCCTGACGGTCTGGGGCAGATTCGCTGGAGGTGGGCCGGCGAGCAGGATGTCCTGGATGTGATCGATGACGTGAGCGCCAACTACAATATCAACGCCGACAAGGTGTTTCTCACCGGGCTCTCCAATGGAGCCATAGGAGCGTACACCATCGGGTTGAAGCACTCGAGCCGATTCTCGGCGGTATTGCCCGTGGCCGGGGTGACCGACTGGCTGATCCACCACGAGGCCGACGGGCGTTGGAGATCCTGCGAAAGAAGCGTGTTGAGGAACGAGTCGGCCATCACCTATGCGGCCAACGCGGCCAACACCCACTTTCGCTTTTATCACGGACGCAAGGATTCCGGGTTCGACGTGGAGCAGGCGCGCAGCCTTGCCGAAAAACTGGAGCGCCTTGCAATACCGTTCAAGTATCACGAGTTCAAGGTCGGTGGTCACGATCTGGGTTACGTGCTGTGGCGAAAGCTCCTGATCATGCGCTACGTGAGGAAATACTCTCGGAAGATCGCGCCCCCGTCCGTGAAGCTGGTCACCGCCTCGGGCCGCGCCAATCGGCAGGGCTGGCTCGTGCTGAATAACAGGCTCGATCATACCCGTCCGGGCCGCCTGGACGCAGATGTGCTCGACGACGGCCTGATCCGGGTGCGCACGGGCAACGTCCAGCGCTTCTCCATCCTCACGACGGAGGCTCCGATAGCCTCCCCGTTTTCGGTTCAGGTCGACGGGCAGGCGGTCTACAGCGGGCCGGTGCCGCAGGACAACCGACTGACTCTCAGCGCGTCCCTTGCGCCGGTGGAAGGCATGGACGGTGAGAAGGTGGTCGCGCAGCCGATGTGGGGGCAATGGGACGGATCGCTGGCCCCCGCCGGCACGACGAAGACTGACACGCTCAGCGGTCCCATCGGGGACGCCAACTACGAGAAGCAGATTCATGTCTACGGCACCCAGGTCGAGGATGACGTGGCCGCACTCAAGAAGGCGGCGTACCTGGGCGCTCGGGGGTGGATGATGGCTCGTGATTACACGGAGATCCGGCACCAGGTGATCCCGGATTCCAGGCTCACCTGGGAGATGATGCGGGATAATGCCATTGTCCTTTATGGAAACGGCTCGAACAACTCCGTGCTCCAGGAGATCGGCGACAGGTTGCCGATCGTCGTCGGGCACAAGCATCTGGAACTGAGAGGCAGGAAGATCAGCGGATGGGGCGTGGGGGCGCGGTTCATCTGTCCCAACCCGCTGGTGCCGGGCAGATATCTGGTGGTGGTTACCGGGACCTCGGCACAGGCTGTGGAAATGGGCGGGAAGCTGCCAATCTACATGGCCGACTACATGGTCTACAATCACCAGACCGTTCGTCGTAAGGCGTTCATGATCCTCGGAGGTCGCAAGGAGATCGAGACAGGGTATTTCACCGAGGACTGGAAACTGCCTGACAAGCGCCCCGATCGCTGACCGTCCGGCAACGGTCGATTGATGAAATAGTAATTGTGGTATGCTTTTCGGTCTGACACCATATATTGTGCGACCATCGAAAATCACCAGATCATGCCCGGTTACAGGGTAGTGGGAGGGAAGAGATGTCTGATTTGGGATGGAATGATTTCGACACTCTTGAAAGTTACATTGCCAATGAGCAAAGGAAATACCCGGAGAGTCGCGGTATCTTTGCCGACGTGGTACGCCGTATCGGCATTGCGTCCAAGGTCGTCGCCGTAAAGGTTCAGAAAGCGGGCCTGCTGGATGTGCTTGGCTCCCACGGTGCGCATAACGTTCAGGGCGAGGAGCAACAGAAGCTGGATGTGATCGCCAACGAGATCATGAAAGCGACATTCGAATGGATGCCGCTCGTCGCCGGTATCGCCACGGAGGAGGAGGAGGACTACACCGTTTATCCGCCGAAATCCGAGAACGAGGGCGATCGCTACATCATACTCTTTGATCCGCTGGACGGGTCGTCAAATATCGACGCCAATGTTTCGGTGGGCACGATCTTCTCGATACACCGCGTGGAGGGAGGGGAGTACAGGACCAGGCTCAGCGATTTTCTCCAGCCGGGGAAAAATCAGGTGGGCGCCGGCTATGTGATCTACGGTTCGAGCACAATGTTCGTATTCAGCACCGGTTTCGGGGTGCACGGCTTTACCCTGGATCCCGAGATTGGTGAGTATGTCCTTTCACACGAAAACATCCGTATCCCGGAACAGTGCACCTGCTTTTCCGCCAACGAGGCCAACTACGACAAATGGGACGAGCCCACGCAGCGATTCGCAGATCATCTTCGATACGGAGACGATGAAATCTACGTGACAACGACATCCCGCTACATCGGCTCGCTGGTGGCGGACTTTCACAGGAACCTGCTTCACGGCGGAGTCTTCATGTATCCGGCAAACGCGCAGACCGGCAGGGGCAAGCTGAGACTCCTGTACGAGTGTGCGCCCATGGCCATGTTGATGGAGCAGGCGGGAGGCATGGCCACCACGGGGCGCGAGCGAATCATGGACATCGTTCCCACCGAGCTGCATCAGAGGGTTCCCGTGGCCTTCGGCGGCATGCGGGAGATGGAAATGTACGAGAGTATGGTCGCGGAGACAGACGAGCAATAAGCAGATTTACGACGCGAACCTCGGCGATTTTTTTGAAAAATATGATTACTTTCGTGTTGTAAAAATGTGGTAAAGTCCCCTTTCCAAAAAGGCAAATGATGGTCGGCATGGCGCGCGACCATTAATAGGGAGGTTTTCATGCAGCAAACCATCGAGTATGGCCCCGCGTATGCCATGGCCACAATCGATCTCGCCGCCGGAGAAGAGGTAACGGTCGAGGCCGGCTCCATGGTGGGGATGAGCGACGGCCTGCAGATCAAGACGCACATCGGGGGAAACAGGAGCGGGTTCTTTGGCGCGATCCTGAACTTCCTCGGCGCTCTCGTGAAGAAGTTCCTGGGCGGTGAGACATTATTCGTCAACACGTACAGTCCGCCGGAGGGGCAACCCGGGCGTTTGCTCATAGCCCCCGCCCTGTCGGGCGATATTGTCCACTACCCTCTCGATGGGAGCAAGGGGTTGATGGTGCAGGCGTCGAGCTACCTGGCGTCGTCCGGTGACATCACCGTGAAAACCAAATTCGGAGGATTGAAGAGCCTGTTTTCCGGCGAGGGGGCCTTCTGGCTCATCATCACCGGCAAGGGCGAATTGTGGGTCAACTGCTACGGCGCGATCCACGAGATCGACGTGAACGGCAAATACATTGTCGATACGGGACATATCGTGGCGTTCGATGACTCCATTGACTACAAGATCAAGGGTTCTGGAAACCTGAAATCGACTCTGCTGTCCGGAGAGGGACTCACCTGTCATTTCGAAGGTCACGGCAAACTGTTCATTCAATCGCGTAATCTCGGCGGAATGCTCCACTGGATCACGCCCAAACTGAGGGGATAGGGAGGCGAACCATGCATTTTGAAACGGTTTTCAATCCCGCGTACACCCTGACGATTGCGCGGCTGGAACAGGGCGACAAGGTGATGGCCGAGGCCGGCGCCATGGTGACTCAGGACGCCCACATACGGATGGAAACATCCGCCTCGGGAGGCAAGGGAGTCGGTGGGTTTCTCAAGGGCCTGGGGCGAAAGATGTTCCTCGGAGAGTCGTTCTTTCGGAACACCTTTCACGCGGACAACGCGCCCGGCGAGGTCACGTTCGCGCCCAGCCTGCCCGGCGATACCATGATCTACGAGATGCAGGGTCAGGATCTGATCGTGCAGCAAACCTCGTACCTGGCCTCGGCCACCACGGTGGAAATCGAGACCAAGTGGGGTGGTTTCAAGAGCTTCTTCGGCGAGGGGAGGATGTTCTGGATCAAGGCTTTTGGAAACGGCCCGCTCGCACTCAACGCTTTCGGGGCTATCAAGGAAATCCAGGTGGACGGCTCTTTCATCATCGACACGGGTCACATAGTGGCGTTCGAGCCGACCCTCGATTTCAGCATCAAACGCGTCGGCTCATGGTTCTCGACTTTCTTCTCGTCCGAGGGACTGGTCTGTCGGTTCGAGGGCCATGGCAAGTTGTTTATTCAGACACGGAACCCGGTCGAGTTCGGCTCGCTGGTGGGATCCAAGCTTCCGCCGAGAAGCGCTTGAGGAGGTGATCAGATGCAATACGAAATAAAGAGTTCACCGGATTTTGCGATCATCGACTGCAATCTGGCCGAGGGCGATTCGGTGGTGGCGGAGTCGGGGGCAATGGTATGCATGTCCCCCAACATCAAGATGAAGACCGAGGCGCGCGGCGGGATCCTGGCGGCGGCCAAGCGCAAGCTGCTCGGTGGCGAGTCCATCTTCCAGAATACGTTTACTGCGGAAGGTGGTGAGGGCAACGTGATGCTGGCTCCCGGATCGCCGGGCGACATCATCGCCTTCGAACTGGAGCCGGAGCGGTCGCTCATGATCCAGTCGGCGGCGTACGTGGCCGCGACACCCGACGTGAAGCTCGACACCAAGTGGGGCGGCGCGAAAGGTTTCTTCTCCGGGGTTGGGATGTTCCTTCTCAAGGCCACCGGGCCCGGGACGGTATTTGTTGCATCCTACGGCGCAATCTATCCCAAGAAGTGCGACGGGGAGTATATCGTCGACACGGACCACATCGTCGCCTTCCAGGATACGGTGCAGTACGGGATCACCAAGGTCGGCGGCATCAAGTCGTTATTCTTCGGTGGTGAGGGCCTCGTGGCCAAGTTCTCGGGCCAGGGCATGATCTACGCCCAGACCCGCAGCCCGTCATCTCTCGCCGCGTTCCTGCATCCCTACCGCCCGGTCAAGAGCAGAAACTAACCGTTCGTCCTCTCAAGATTTTGCAAACTCCAGAAGGGGAATGTAGTTCCCATTGTCCGCTTCTTGAAGAGCATGGATGTATTTGCTCCTGTGTTCGCCTGGATTGGACAAATTCCGGTTACCCCAGGTGAACGGCGCGTTGTGCAGGACGTTCTCTAGAAAAATATCCGCCATGAGACGTGCGTGACGTCCGTTGCCATTGGGAAAGGGATGAATCCACACCAACCGATGATGAAAACGCACAGCCATTTCCTCATGGGATTCGTTTTGGGCCTGTATCCATACGAGTATATCATCGCACAGATCTTTGATGCACATCGAAACCTGATGCCATGATACACCGATGTTCTTGTCAGACCGACGGAATTGCCCCGCCCATCTCCAGACATTACAAAACATTTTCTTATGCAATTGCTTGATGAACTTCTCGTTGAGAATATTCGCTGGTCTTTTCTTGTCTACCCAGGCCAGCGCCTCAACTATGTTGTCTTGTTCCCATCGATTCAGTTCACCCTGCATCGTTATGTGAGTGAGCAGCAGACCTTCCGCCTCATTCGGATCAATGGGTGTAGCTCCCTCAGGATATTTGAAATCAATCATGACTTGTTCCAAATTTGAAGGAACCACGCGTATGAGTTCGTCGACCAAGTCCGATAATGTCTGTTCGTTATCTCTCCTGCTGAGTGATTGGTTCTCCAGGCTCATGGTTTGGGAAGCCTGGTCAAGGCGCTTGGCCGCGACTTTTTTTGCCTGACGGGCAACAGTCTCTTGCAGACTTGTGCGTGGCACGAATCCATAGACAAATACGCAATCGAGATGCTCGGCGATACGGCGCATGGTCTTGATGGTGACCGAGCCCGTCAGTTCTTGTTTTTCAATACGCGCCACAGCTTGTTGAGCGACACCGAGTCGATTGGCCAATTGACTGGCAGTCATTCCCAGTGCGTCACGGATAGCCCGAATCCAACCTTTAGGAGGTGCAGTGACGTCAAGCAGGGGGCTGAAACGTTGGAGCGAAGCATCGAGTTGTTCTCTGATCAATCTCTTCTTTTTCATCATCTCACTTCTTCTAATTAAGGTAGCTAACCATTCTGCCGACCGCCAGATAGTACAACATATATGTTGTATCACAGTCAATAAAAAACAACATATATATTGTGCGATATGCTTTTCTGTACAATATATATGTTGTATCTTGGCATCTTTGCAGAAGAAGGCACAGTCATCATGTTCCCATAGGTGCCAGACTCATTTTGCGAAGGACTCACTTTGCGAAGTGTGCCGGACTCATTTTTCGAAGGTACTAACCGCTCGTTCTTGCGCGCCACAATTTCACTGCAGCATCTATTGCGAGGCGCATGCCCGCAGGATCTGCGACCCCGGTTCCGGCGATGTCGTGCGCGGTTCCGTGATCGGGGCTGGTGCGCACGAACGGAAGCCCCATGGTGATGTTGACGGTTTGACCGGCGCCCATCAGCTTCAGCGGGATCATCGCCTGGTCGTGGTAGGCGGCGATCACTCCGTCGTACCGTCCGTTCATGGCGTCGCGAAACACCGTATCGGCCGGAGTGGGACCCGTGATCTCCGCTTCGACTCTTCCCCGGATATCCCGACAGAAGGGCTCCAGGATCCCGGTCTCCTCGTTTCCGAGCAACCCTCCCTCGCCGGCGTGTGGATTGAAGGCGGCGATGGCGATTCGCGGGCGTTCGTCCGGGCGTATCTCTTTCAACAGGGCGACCATGTGACCGGTCGTTCGTTCGTAACGCTCGGTCGTGATGGTCTGGGCAACTCGATCCATGGGAACGTGGGTCGTCAGCAACCCCACCGCTAGTTTCTCGGACATGAAAATCATGGTCACGTCGTCGCGAGCCAGACCGCAGCGTTCGGCCAGGTACTCGGTGTGCCCGATGAAACCCGGTGCGATGCGGGAGATCTGCTCCTTGGAAACCGGTCCCGTGGTCAGGCAATCGCATTTGCCTTCCAGCGCGGAGTCCACGGCTTTTTTTAGGGACTCGAACTGGGCTCTCGACGATCGCTCCCCCTGTTTTTCAATCGGCGGCCCGTCGTCCCCGGTGGGGACTACTGCGACGATGTCGGGCCCGGCCGGTTCCGCCCGCTCTGTGAGATGAATCCGCGTACCGGCGCCGATGTCGTTGAGCGCCTGTTGCAACGTGGGCCAGTGCCCGAACACAATCGGTCGTGAGATCCGCGAGGCGGCTTCCAGACACTGTGCAATAATCTCCGGCCCGATACCGGAGGGATCCCCCATTGTGATGGCAAGCACAGGTTTCATCATCAATTGGCCACGAATCTGCCTCAATTGGCCACGAATGTACATTTTAGCGATGATTTCTTTTAATAGTGGTCTCTTTTTGTTGATGATGACACTTAATAACCGAAAAAGAGTTGCTCTGAATTCTTAATGAAACGAGGTCGAATCAATGTCGAACTTGACGAGTGATTATTCGTATTCTAGTGTTCGTCACGCTCGCGGAAGGGCGATGCAATCTGATGCCGAGTTCGAAAACCATGGAGGAGATATTGGTATGCTTTGGGAGGTGATCGTTCCCAGTGATGATGATGGAGCACAAGCAGCTTCGATCACCGTGGAAGCGGACAACTGGTTCTCGGCATTGCGCAGTGGGCTGACCAAGCACGGGTTGGACGGCCAGGGCGTTTCCAATATCACTTGCGATATCAAGCCGGATCGCAGTGTTCACGTAACTGACTTCGTGACACGCAAGGTGTACATGCTGAGGCCCATGAGTGAAGAAAGCGCTCGACCGAAGGCACCGGCGACTCAGTCTCCGAAGTCCACGTCGAAAGCTGCGCAAAAAGCGGTGCCGAAGATAGTACCGAAGGTTGTGCAAAAGCCCGCGCCCAAACTCGTCGTTCCCGTGGCACCGGCACAAGGGGTTGTCTCCCAGATATCGCCGGATCTTCCGGTTCACAAGGTTTTCTTCTGGAACGACAAGGCGCCTGACGATGGCAGCGCTATTTATGATCGAGAACGGCTGATTTTTGTTGCTCCGGGAACCCACAAGGACGCGGCAGCCAGGATCGCCGTCGAGTATTATCATAGATTGAGGGCGATGGGCTCCGATGATGGAACCAAGCTCGTCATTACTGTCCAGGTTTATGATCACGAATTTCAAAAGAGGGCGGTGAGACCGGCCATTGCTGCTCTCTCATGGAAAGCGTGGAGCCCAAAGAAGGCCAGCGTCCAGTTTCCGCTGTCGGAGGACGAGGGGATCAGACTCAGCCGGATGCCCCAGCCGCCGATCGTCGCGGCGGAGGAGCCGGTACTGGATCTGCAGCCAACAACTGTCGAGAAGCCTTTTGTCCAGGCGCAGCCGGAGCCGAAACCTGTCGAGAGGCCTCTGGTCCGGGCGCTTCCGGTTCCGGAACCCGTTTCGGCACCCGCGATCCTGTCCGAGTTGATCGAACAGCCACAAACTCCGGCGGCGCCCGTCCGCAAGCCGGACCCCATTCCACTGGTTCCGGTTGGGAAGGCCCCGGTCCGCGAGCCCTTGTCTGTCGCGGCGCCGGCTCTCGCGCCTGCCCCGTATCCGCGGCTTGTCCCACTGGTTTCCGACAAGCAGGCACCTGTTGTTGAGACCGAGGAAAAAAAGAAGACACCCTCGCGGGAGCTGGCGGTGGACGACGCCATAGTGAGAGCCTTCGAGCGGATGCAAGATATATATGCGGTTACTCAGCATGATGACGCGGCCCTGTTTGCGCTCAATCTGGCGAGAGAGTTCATCGACTGCGAGGCGGCCAGCGCAATGCTCATCACGCCGGGGAAATACGAGTTGTACGTGGCGGCGGCGCAGGGTGATGCGTCGAGCAAGTTGATGGGTAAGAAGCTGTCACTCACAAAGGGAATCGTCGGGTTCGCGACCAGGGCCGGCGCAGTGATAACGGTTTCAGATCCCAAAAACGATCCGCGGTTCCATGCGGAGTTCGACCAGCTGAGCGGTTTTGTCACCCGCAGCATAGTATGTGCCCCGGTTCAGTACGAGGGCAAGACCATCGGCGCTGTCGAGTTGATCAACAGCCCGCGCGAATCCGGGTTCCTTCAGTCCGAGGCCAACGTTCTCTCTTACATAGCCGGAGCGGTGGGCGAGTATATCGATACGTCGCTCCCGTCTCGCGAGGCGGATTTCAGCGACAAGGATTTTGCCGAGTTCCTGCCGGCCAGGAAGGCCCAGCCAAAGAAGAAGGCCAAGGCCAGGAAAAAGCCCGCAGAGAAGAAGCCGGCGACGGCCATGACTCTGGAGCAGGGGAAAAAGCCCAGGGCGGCAGCGTCGAAACCCACCAGGAAGACCGAGACCCCCGTGGCCCCAAAGGCCTCCGTTGCCAAGATCGCCGCCAAGTCCAAGAAGAAAAAGAAGAAGAGAAAAAGATAGCTGTTCGCTTTCTCAATGGACCCCATCCCGGCTTTAAAGTTCGTCCGCCCAGCCGGCCTTGTATTTATTGCAGGTATCCGCAAATGGTTTCAGAGGGCCGCTGGCTGCCTTCGCCCTGCTCGACATCCTCTTGAAACGCTTGTACTCGGTGATGAAGAAATGCCGCTCTCCCCGGTGCTTGTCGATCCATTTCTCAAAGTTCTTGTTCTTGGTGGAGACGTGGACAACCACCCGATTGCCCGTGTAGAAGTTTTCGCCCTTCCAGTTCATCTGAAACGCAATCAGCCTCTCCGCGGGCGATTTCCTCTTGGCGTAGTACTCCTCCATGATGTGTTTTTGCGTCCAGTGGGGCGCCAGTTCTACCATGTAATGCTGGGTGAGCCAGTGTCCCATAGCGAGCGCAAAGAGCAGTGTTGCCACCACGGCGCCACGTCGCAGGCGAGCGCTGGCCATGCTCGCCATCAACAGTGAAAAACCAGCCGCGAAGACCAGAATCGGCATGGAGATGTCGTACCGGGCACCCTCGGGGTAGGGCCGCGAGTACTTGTAGATGAATAGCCCGACGACCTGGGTATAGCCGTGGAGCACCCCCTTGCCCCCCGGAGCGACCAGATCCTGTGCCACCAGCGCCAGGATGGCTATCCCGGCGATCGACACTGGGCCGAGCCTCTTGACGCGACCCTCCCAGATGTCATCCAGGAAGAGGCCGATGAGTATCGCCACGGGCGGGATCAACGGGAAAACATAGTGATGGAATTTTGTCACCATCATCGCCAGCAGTCCGAATGACAGAATTCCCCAGCTGGCGCAGAAGGAACGGATCATACGGTCATTGTCGAAGATCGATGTTTCGCTTCTGGACTCCGGTTTGCTGCGCCACCTGTACCAGGCGACGAGAGCGAACGGAAGGAAAGCCACCCATGGGAATGCTGCATATCCGAGCTGTTGGACAAAGTACTGAAACGTCCCGTTGTCGCCGTGGACTCCCACGGAGAGGCGCTTGATGTGGTCGTGGATGAAGAAGCGATTGATGAAGCTCATCCCGTGGCGGAAGAACATGGCAACGTACCAGGGAGAAGAGACCAGGAGGAACAGAGCGATACCTCGCCCCATGTCCAGGCGCTTGACCTTGTCCCAGTGCCAGCCCAGGAAAAGGCGAATGCCTCGTTCCTTTTGGATGGTCTTCCAGGGAGAGGCAAAAACCCATAGACCGAAGAGGCCCAGGAGGGGCATCAGAAGTCCGGGCATCCCCTTGGCCATGACCGAGAGCGCCAGGGAGAGGTACATCCCGTGGAAACACAGCCGGGAGATCCGACGCTCCTTGCGAAGGGTGAACAGCAGGATCAGGAACGGGACGGTATACGCCATACCGAGTAGCAGCCAGTCGAGCGAGATATCCGTTTGTGCGCCGAGCCTGGTTCCCAAAATGGATGGGATCACATCGGAGAGGTTTGTCTTGAGAACGGAGAGATGCGAGGTGACCGCCCTCACGTTGCCCTTGCCGAGGGTGCCGAAGGTGAAGACGGTGCTGCGAGTTGCGAGGTAGATGAATTGCGGAACCGCCACGAAGACGTACCCGGCGACGACCGCGTGAAAACCGGAAAGCGGAAGCTTCCGGCCCTTACCGAGGGGCAGCGCGAAGGGGCGAACCTCCGCGTCCGGCTTCACGGTGATTCCAAGGAGGAATAACACGACGGCCAGGGTCATGAGGCCCACGAACGGAAGGTCGGTGATGGCCTGGCGGGCCATGAAAGCATATAGCGGCATGGTTCCGATCACCACCGCCGCGAAGAGTCCGGCTCTCCTGGAGATCCGCCGTGCGAGGAGCTGGTAGACGGACCAGATGACCAGGATCGCCAGGGCCGCCACGAAAAAGCGAATGCCCCACTCGGCGTGCGGTGATATTTCGTCGGGTGTCACCCGGACCCCGAAGAGAGCCATTCCAAGGTTCATCATCCAGAAGATGAGGATTGGTTTGGAGTAGAACCATTTGCTCTCCCAGAAGAGGCTTATCCAGTCGTCCTGCTCCAGTTGTCTCCTTGCGACTTCGCCGTAGTGGGTTTCCCAGCAATCCCACAGACCCTGGCTGCCGAGGGTCGCCATGATCGAGGCCGTGGCGACGGCGAACACGAGAAAACCCTGGTGAAGATTGCCGTCGAAGGACCGCGGTCGCTTGACCCGGGCCACGAGTATGGCTGCCAGGCCCAACCCGAACAGGAGCGGGCCCGACCAGGGAGCGGCGGCGCCCATGGTGCCGATGACGGAGACCCTGCATGCACCGGCGACCAACGCCGCGAGGCCGATCCACAAGATGCGTATATTGAAGCCTGAAAGGAAGAGCATCCACCGGGTTGCGTCCTTTGGGTCATACGATGAAGGTGGCTTGTCCGGTGTTCCGGCGCGCTCTATTTGCAGCGTTCCAAAGAAGTCGAGCAGGCCCACCAGCACGAGCACGAGCAGCCCGACACCCAGACCCACGCCGAACCCGAGCACCCGCGGGTAGAACATGAGGAATCCCAGCGCAAAGCTGGCCAAAACGGTGATCAGGGCTCCTCGGATCTTGTGATTCATGTAAGACGCAACTCCTTGAAGGCAACGAGTTGCCGGAGCGTACCGACAGGCATGTTCGGTGTCAACGCCGATGAAATTTAAGGATTTTGATCATCCTGCGAAGCTCGCTGGCGAGCGAAGCAGGACAAATGTCAAACGACAAACGTCCTTAAAAGATGATATGATTTTCCCGATGGATGGAGGTGGGCCAAGATGATCGATATCAAATATCTTCTACTGAGTCTGATGCTGGCCGGACGACCAGACGGGGGGAATCGGGGCCTGGCACTGACACTTGACACTTAGGTCCCAAAGGAAAGGGGATTTTGAATTCTTCGAGCACTTCCTTAAAGCGAAGTGCAGCCTTCCACGGCTTCGTAAATATTTGCCAGGAGCTCCTCAAAGGTATCGCCCTGCGTAGCGCAGCCGGGAATGGCCGGGACTTCCGCCCAGAATCCGCCCTCTTCGGCCTCGTGTATAACGACATTCAGTTTCATATCTCGCCTCCTCAGGAGAAAGAATAGCACAGCTATATCAGACACACTATTACTGGGTCATCACTTGCGCGCAGGGCGTTGCGCGAGAAACAGGACGTAGCGGGCTCGTGAGCCGTGGTGCGCAGCCACGCGTACTACATCGACGTCAAAGCCCGCGCCCGCCAGCCTGCGCTCGAAGCGCGGGTTGGTCCCGGACGACCATACGGCCAGAACACCGTTCGGGCGGAGCGCGGAGTAGCAGGCACGCACGCCGGACTCGCTGTAGAGACGTTGATTGCCGGTGCTCGACAACGCCTCCGGACCGTTGTCCACATCGAGCAGGATTACGTCGAACTGACGTTTCGACCCCTTGATGGTATCGAAAACGTCTCCAACCACCACCTCGCAACGCGGATCGTCGAGCGGATGATCGGCGAGGATGCCGACATGATCGCGATTCCAGTCGACGAGCTTGGGCACGAGTTCGACCACAGTGACCCTGGCGTCCACAGAAACGAGATCCAGGACCGCGCGCAGTGTGAAGCCAAGGCCCAGGCCTCCGACAAGCACGGTATCCGGATCGGGGGCGCGCTCGATCGCGTGCGTTGCGAGAGCTTCCTCGGAATCGTGCATGCGGC
>JAUXHN010000080.1 GCA_030621515.1 Deltaproteobacteria bacterium
GCCGATTAAATTCACTTTTTGTCCGGGTTCCCCGCAACAGCTCTGCTTTGATAATTCCAGGCATCAACACGCGATCCCGCACGATTAAATCTTTTACAAGCAGGCTCAAACTTTTTTTCGCTCTCGGTCTGAATGAGTCAATCCAGGCGGATGTATCGATAATAACCATGTCAATCTCTTCTCATTTCTTCCAGATCGCCTTCCCAGTTGATCTTGCCCTTGAGTTGACGAAGTTTCTTCTGGCTGTTGACCTGGACGAGGAGACGCAGAGCTGACTCGATTACGGACTTCTTTGTGCGGCAACCGCTAGAGCGAAGAGCACGTGACATGAGCTCGTCATCTATAACAACATTCGTCCTCATTATACACCTCCATCATACACCTTTCTTATGTGTATACATGATACACATAAAGGCCATCATTGTCAAACCCCACTCTACTATGCAGGAACAATCGGACCCAATCCGGCGATGCTCGCAGCTGCGTCTTGAAACACCCCACCCATTTGCGCTATCCTCCGTGCTCCCATTTGAAAAAGAGGTTTAAAAAATGACCGAGAAAACCATGGCCTGCAAAGCTCTTGCAGCGATGTTCAAAAAACACGGCGATCCCAACGACCTGGAGATCACCTTCGTGGCAAACGCGGCCATGGAGCTGGGTCTCGACAACAAGGAGGCCGACGAGGTGATGCAGGTCCTCAAGGAGGGCGGCGACTACCAGGCCTTCATCGGCGGCATGAACAGCAAGGCGGTAAAGACCTTCTTCTTTCGACGCGTGGTGGCGGCGACCCTCCTCGACGAGCAGATCGAGGACGAGGAACTCAAGCTGATTTACGACACGGCCGGGATGTTGGCTTTCAACAAGGAGGCGGTCGACGAGTACCTCGAGTGGATGAAAGAGGGCATCGCGTGGGACAAGCGCGGCATTGCCATCGCCGGCAAACTCTGATCTCATCAATCATAAAGCCGGCCGTGCCCCCTTCGACAAGCTTGAGGCTCGAAACAAAGTTGCGAAAAGAACTGATTTACGCCTCACACGCCGAGGAAACATTGTAGTATTACCTTATGAGTATGACAGTAGACAAAATTGTAGCCGAGGCGCTTGGCCTCTCACCTCAGGCCCGCGCTTTCTTGGCGGAACGGCTGATTGAGAGTCTCGACGCCGCCCCGGGAACAGAGATTTCCCACGCATGGCGAGAGGAAATTCGAAAACGTTGTCGGGAGGTAGATGAGGGCCTCGTAGAACTACGCGATGCCGCCGATGTGTTCGCCAAGGCATACACGTCCTTGGGATGAAACCGATCCGTTTTCATCCTGAAGCTGAATCCGAGATGATCGACGCAGCGGCGTGATACGAGTCTCAGCAGACGGACCTCGGCAAGCGCTTTCTCATCTGTGTTCAGGACGCGATCAACAGGGTTAAACTCAACCCGACGATCTATACAGTGGTCGAGAGTGATGTGCGCCGTTGCCTCACCAGGACGTTTCCCTTCGGCGTCCTCTTCCGAATCAAGCCAGATATGATTGTGGTCATGGCCGTCATGCATCTTCATCGAGATCCAGACTACTGGACGAATCGAAGATTCGAACCATAGCCTTGCGACGGCGGGTAACCTTGGCGAAGGAGGGGCCGGGATGGGGTCAAAGCCTTGCCGGTCATGGGAACGAACGCGACCGGCAGCGTACCCTCGACGACCAGTGCGCCGTTTACTTTCCTGAACACCTTCAGATCCTGCCATCCTCCCCCCAGCGGGATGACCAGCCTGCCGCCTTCTTTCAGTTGCTTCGCCAGGGGAGGCGGGACCTTTTTTGGAGCGGCGGTAACAATGATACCGTCGAACGGCGACTCCTGCGGCCAGCCGTCGTATCCGTCGCCGATGCGGGTGCTCACGTCGTAGCCCAGCCTCTCGAGCAATTCCTTCGCCGCCTTGCCCAGGGGCTTCACGATCTCCACGGAGTAGACCTTGACGCCCATCTTCGCCAGAATCGCCGCCTGATATCCGGAGCCGGTGCCCACCTCCAGCACCTTCTGCCCCGCGTGCACGCGGAGAGCCTCGGTCATGAACGCCACGATGTACGGCTGGCTGATGGTCTGATCCCAGCCTATGGAAAGCGGATAATCCGCGTACGCCCGATCCTTCCAGGAGTCCGGGACAAACTCGTGGCGCGGCACCGTTCGCATTGCGTCGAGCACGCGGTCGTCTTTTATACCCCGGGCGACAATCTGGTCCTCCACCATTCGCGTGCGTTCGTATGAGCGACTCCCGCCCGAGACGGCCACGTCGGTTCTATCGCTCAGGGCCTCCTTCTTCTTGCCCTGCGCGGTATCGGCGCTACAACCCATAATGATTGCCGCCAACGAGATCGCCGCCCAGTGAGATGTCACTCGCGAGCTCATTCCCCTCACTCCGTTTCCAGCAACGATACTTTCATTCGCAGGCCCATCAGGAGCCGGATGTCGGACGTGTTGGTGTCGGAGTCCACGTCGGCCCTCACCATCCCCACGATATCGAGCCAGGGGGCCGTGTGGATGGCGAAGGTGGGGAGATCCTCGAACGGCGAAGATCTCACCGCGCCGATTGAAAACCGGGCATCGCCGACCCAGCCCGGTCGTCGGGTTCCGTCCGGCGCGCCCTCGCCTGTCAATTTTCGCTGGTAGGAGAAACCCGCCGCGACGGTCAGGTAAGGTCCCATATCGATGAGCAGGGCGACGGAACCCCGGATCCACGCCGGGTGATCGCCTCCGTCGAAGTCCTCCTCGACTCCCGTGAGATCGAAGGCCGCCCGGAGCGATGCGCTATGCGCCACGCGGACCTGCGCGTACAGGATCGCGGCGGGGGTCCACAGGAAGCGGCCGTCCTCGGTGACCCACATATCCGTGACTCCGCCGGCGAGCACCAGCCCCGATCCCTCCGGAGTTCCCACGATCTCGATGGCCAGGGCCAGGGGAGCGGCGATCTCGAACCCGAACGGCAACCCCGCGCGAAAGGAGGCCTCGATGGTCCAGGTCCATTCTTCGTCCATGGAGACCGCGCCCGCTGCGGCAACTACCCGAAAATCACCGGGCGCCAGCACGGCGCCGTCTTGTGCGTCGGCCACGGCCTTGCCCGGGATGAAAAGGGCACAAAGCGCGACCAGGGTGGCAATGGTGTGACGACGGGTCATCGCGGTCGAGTATATCAGATCAGTCCTTGACCAACCCTACCCATCCGAATCGGTTGATGCCGGACGTGACGATCTTCTCACCTGTCCGTTCAGCGGTTCCGCACTCGACGAAATCGCCGATGTGCTCGTCGCCGCTGCCGCAGTCCAGGTAGGTGCCCACGAAGTCGCCCAACATGTAGAGGGTTCCCGTGTCGTTGACTGCCCAGCCGGCCGAGAGGGGATCGATGTGCAGGACCACGTCCGAGGTGAGTTCCTCGAAGTAGGGAGCGATGAAATAGAGCACGTCCGGGATCACGTCGCCCAGGAAGGGAGGTGTCCAGTCTGACAGCGGGAACTCCATGACCTGAATGAGCTGGTCGTCGGCTCCCAGGGCGCCGGCCGGAACGTCGAAGGAAACCCCGTCGAGATCGGTGACGGTGGCTCCTCCCGCGTCTGTGTAATTGTTTCCGGTGCCCGGTAGCGGGTAGTAATAATGGGTGCCCGTGTCGAAGTCGAATTCCGAGTCGATTTCCGCCTGGGTCTCGGGTTTTACCCCGATTGAGTACTGGGTGTGCGTTCCCTCTATCGAGAACAGGGTCAGGTGGGGCGGTTCGTCGGTCGCCCAGTCGAACTCGCCGCAGCCGCCCGGCAGGATGTAGAAGAAGTCGCCGTTGTCGTCGGTCACAGCTGAGAAGCAAGCTGTGATGCAGATCTGGACGGTTCCGACGAAGGGTGTTTCGTCCGAGAAGAGCACCTTGCCCGAGATCGAGCCCATGCAGATTGGCGCGGTGCACTCGGAGCAATCCACAACCAACTCCGTATCGGTGTCGGTATCCGCGTCGGTGTCGGTGTCCGCATCGGTATCCGTGCTGCCATCGGTTCCGGCGTCCGAGCTGTTGTTGCTGGAGCAGGCGCTCGCGCCGAGGACCGATACGACTGCTACCATGGCAATTGTTATTGTGAATTCGAGTGATTTTCCAAGGTTCATCTGTTCCTCGTTTCTGCTATTGGGATCCGTTAAAGTACAATACTCTTTATTATAATCTGTTTTATTTGTGGAGTTTAGCAAAAAGAAAGTACAAAAAAGCATAATGGTTTGAAGGATAGACTTTGGAATACCCGGTAACGAACATGCGCACGAGATCATTTTGGACGGCTTTCACGCTCGCGGCGGCTCTGCTCGTCGCTCCCCATGCCGCGTCTGCCCAGGAGTCGGTCGAGGACATTGAAATCGGTCTGGACGGTGGTGTCCACGATGGTGACGGGGGAATCGATGGTACCGAAGGGATCGGGCTGGAAGGCGATGGAGGTTCGGTCGATGCGGATGGCGGAGTCGACTCGATCGCGCCGGTGATCTCCGGGGAGCCCGAGAGCGGAGAGGAACCGGAGCCTGGTGTCGAGGCCGAGGAGATGCTCGAGCCGCCCTGCGATCTGGAGCCCAGGACCAGATGCGGGCATACGCCGCGCCCTGCGCCCATGCCGGTCAATTTCCGTGTCACCGAGACTTTCATCACCGAGTATGTGGGAGACAACGGCTCTGCCAACGAGGCCCTGTACGGGGACGATGACGACTACTGGACTTTCCGGAATCTCCTGTACCTCCAGGCCGGTAACAAGTATTTCGACAGCGCCATGAGGCTCGATCTGACCCTGTTCCAGAACCCGCCGGCGCGCGTGGATCCCGACGGCTTCGTGTGGGGTACCGGGGCGGGCGGATATACAACACTCAACTACGCCAACGATTTCAGGGTCGAGAGGATCCACGGCACCGCTCACATCGGCAACCTGCACGTCACCGGCGGTGACTTCTATGTCAACTTCGGCCGCGGCATAGCCCTGTCCCTCATCAAACTGGACGATGTGGGCGTGGACAATGCCTTGCGCGGTGCCCGGATAGAGTACCGGATACCGCGAAAGCTCAAGTTCGTCCTGGTAGGCGGGGTGGTCAACTCTCTCAACATCGATCCGATCACCCACCAGTTGCAGGAGGACGATCCCCTCGACAAAATAGTCGGCGCAAGGGCCGAGTGGGAGATCGGGGACGCCCTGTGTCTGGGAGCGCACGGTGTCCTCATGAAGCCTCGGTTCGAAAATGACATCGAGGTGGATCCCGATCGCGTCAACGTGGACCAGGGCACCGGCGTCGGCGTGCTCACAGGGGGAGCGTCGGCGGAACTTCACCTGGGCGGCGCTCACATTTACCTGGAGGGCGACGGACAGAGCCACGATAACTACAGGCCCACCGGGCTCAACCCCGATGTTCACGATGAGTCGGGCTACGGGGTTTTTATGGAGGCGTCGTACGATCTGTCACCCTTCATGTTGAAAGGGGAGGGGATATTCTACCGGCGCTGGCTGATGGAGGGACCGTATCGGGGCTCCTCCATCAACGCGGTGGAGCAACCCATCGTCTACCACCATATGGTCACCCTGGAGCCCGTGTGGATGATCATCAAATCCTTTGGAAACGCGCAGGGCGGGCGTCTCACGGGCGATCTGTACCTCAAGGGAACCGATACACAGCTCACCCTGACGAACTCGTTCATCAAGTACGAAGGCGGTTTGTTGCCCAGCGGCGTCTGGGACGATCACCCGCCCACGTTCATCGTGCACCCAATACTCAAGGCGAGGCAGACTTTCGGCGCCACGGGCATCTCGCTCGTCCTGGAGGGCGGCTTCAGGTACGAGACAACCGACGAGCCGCCGGTGAATCATCCGGACAACGGCACCCTCTGGCACATGCTCTCGGATCTGTCCGTTCCCATATCGGGCCCCCACAGCCTCGAACTCAAGTTGGAGTTGAGGCGACACGAACTTGCGGTCACCGAGGGCATGAACTACTGGGTCACCATGGAGAGCCTGGGCTACGAGATGTCCGGCCTGTTCGGCATAACGTTCGTTCACGAGTACAGCGATCAGACTCCCGGTGAGGACGCCAAGCTCGGCAACTGGACCATGCCCATGCCCCACCAGCACTACATGTGGGCGCTATTGTCGGTCCACGCGCCGGAGCCGCTGGACGGTCTCACCCTGAGGTTGTTTGCCGGCTCCCAGCGGGGCGGTATCAAGTGCGCGGGAGGTGTTTGTCGGCTCTATCCCGATTCGGTGGGAGTCAAGATCGAGGCGGTATACAGGTTTTAGAAGCGAGGAACAGAGATATGAGAGCTTTTTTTATGACAGCGTTTGTGATCGCTACGGCGGTCATCGTTTCGGCCTGCGGACAGGACAACATCACTCTGCCGGACGGCGGTGGTGGAGGAACAACGGGAGAGTGCGGCTCCTGGTATCCGGGAGGAGGCGGCGACGCGGGTGGCGACTACCAGTTTGCGGAAGGATCCACCTTGCCGTGCTTTGTCTGGGAGTCGGTCAGGCTCGGCCCCAAGGGAGCCGAGCCCAACACGTACATTAATGTTGGCGAATTGTACCTCATGGCCAAGAACAACGACACAGCGATGCTCCAGGCCAAATTCGGCATCGATGAGGCCAGGGCCCTGGTTGTCGCCGTCAGTGCCGAGCAGTGCAGCACCTGCCCCGTGTTGATGGGCAAGCTGGTGGGCGCCAGGGATGAGCTGGAGGCGCTGGGCGCCGTCATGATTGGGGTGTGCCGACATAACTTCTTCGATATTTCGATGGAAACGGTCCTCTCCATGGAGGAAGCCGATACTGTGCTTCTCGACGAGGATGGATGGCTCGAGGACTGGCACCGCACAAATGATGCCGAGCGTCACATGGATCTATCGGACAACATATATCCGAAACTGGCCGTGATCCGGTTGAGTGACATGAAGGTTGTGGATATTGGAACCGGCACAGACTATGATGAAGCGGCTGACCTCATCACCGTTCTCCAGGGGCTCGATAGTATGTAGAGTGTGGTGGCGGGTTGGATTCGGATGAACCCAAATCAACACTTGGCTCCTGTCGGCTCGATCTCTTATACTCAAAGACAAGTAGAAAGGCGGATACCATGACGAAACTTGGATTTTGGAGCATCTGGTTTTTGGCGGTCATTGCGGTCTGGACTCTGGGCTGTAGCAGTTCATCTTCAAACAACGGAGACGGAAGCGACTCGGACGCGGACTCGGATTCAGACGCTGACTCAGACTCGGATACGGATTCCGACGCTGACACCGTCTGCGACGAAAAGGATTTCGACATCGAGCCCGTTCCCGTGAAGCTCATGATCGCGCTGGACATGTCCGGCTCGATGGTAATTCCTTCTGTAGCCAAGTACGACTCCGCGAAGGCGGCCATCATCTCCATGCTCACAACCTACAACAGCGACTTCTACTTCGGCTTCGACACCTATCCGGACACGTTCACTTCCCAGAGCTGCACCGTGGCCGGGCCAATCTGGTTCGACTGCGACAGCGGCAATGAGACGGATATTACCACCTGGCTCAACACGCACTCTCCGGTGCTGGGCTCCGGAGATCCTCTCGTCCGCCTGATGGACGCATTCCTGAACACTTCCGGATACGCGCCCAACTTTACAACAAGCGCCCTGGCCGGAGATCCATATCTGCTGATTGTCGCCGACGGGGACGACTGTTGCGGTCCATCCGGAACCTACAACTGCTCGGCCGACTGGGTCCCCGAACTCATCGACAGAACCTCCAGTCTGCTGGCCGCGGGAATCAAGACCATCGTTGTCGGCTACAGCGAAAACGCCGATGAAACCGCCCTGAATGCCGTCGCGGCCAACGGCGGGACCTCGTTCACCTCGTACATCCCGGCCATCGATCAGATCGCCCTGGAGGCCGCCCTCGATACAATCGCGGGTTCCATCATCAGCTGCGTCTTCGAAATCAATGACGTGGACGCCTCGGCGGATCCGGACAACGTCAATTTCTACTTCGACGGCGTTCTTGTTCCCTGGGATGAAAACTGCGAAGACGGCTCCGGCTGGGACTGGACGGACGACTCTCACACTGCGGTGGAGTTCTGTCCCGATATCTGTGCCGAGCTGAAAGCAGGCAACGTCGACGAGGTTACCGCGATCTTCGGATGTCCGACCATTCCCATCGAGTAGAGCAAGGGGAGTTCACGATGAAGCAACTGATTCTTATTACGATCCTGCTCGCGCCGGCGCTGTCGGCTTGTGAGAGCAACGACCCGGCGTTCGACGGCGACACGTCCGCCGATACCGACACGGACACAGATACGGATACGGACACTGACGCCGATACGGATACGGACACCGACACCGATTCGGATTCGGACACCGACACCTCCAGCCCGGTGATCGAGCTGCCGGGCCTCGAGAGCATCACCTTCTGGGAGCGCACCGGCGGCGACGCGCCGACTTCCTACGAGTTCACGGTCGACGGCCCCGAGCTCTCGGTACAGCTCAACGACCCGTTGACCATCGATAACAGCGACATAGTCGGGGTTCCGAGTTCGGAGTTCTACGATGTGTACTACTCCGACGAGGACGGCAGCTTCAATCTCTACGGCAGCTACCTCACCATCTCCGGCGTGTTCGGATCTGCGTTGCCGGCCGGTCCCGGGCTCAACCTGGCCGAGATCGGGCTCAACTTCACGGACTCGTACACCGAGTACGGAAACTACGTGGCCAGCTACATGTTCCTCGGCGACAACGCATACGAGGAGGACACGGTCGACCTGTGCATCGACAGCGACCTGCAGACCCACACCGGCATGGGCAACACGGTCGGGTCGGTGGACCGGCTGCGTTTGACCCTGGGGTTCGAGTCCACCTCCGGACCGGTGGAGTAAAAATCCGCATCCGCCAGTTTTTCCATCCCGATCGTCCTACAACATGTTATCTATAGAAAAACTACACAAAGGAGTTTCTCCATGAAATCGCCAGGACAGTTCCATGTTTTCTTGGTGCTCGCGGCGCTGTTGTTCGTCGGGAGCCAGGTCTGTGGCTGCGATGAGGACGGAGGAGACAAGGTGGACGCCGGTACGGACGCCGGGGACGCCGGTGGCGACACCGATACCGATACCGACCCGGATTTTGAAATTGATCCGCAACGGATTCACGACGACGTGGCCCAGCTCGCATCGGACGACTGGGGCGGCCGCAAGCCCGGCACAGAGGGCAACGAAGCCGCCCTCGACTACGTGGCGAGTCTGCTCGAGGAGCTCGGGCTCGACGCCGAGAGCGACGTCCATTTTCGCCAACCGTTCACGTATCAGGCCTGGGCGATTACCGGCGACGCGGCCGCCGTCATCGACACCACGACCCTCGACTACGGCACCGACTACCAGATCTTCGCCTACTCCGGCAGCGGTAATGTCACTGCCGAGATGGTGTTCGTGGGCCACGGCATGACCGTGCCGGCGTTCTCGGCCACCGCCTATCCGGACTGCCCACTCCCCGAGTCCGGCTACGATGACTTCGACGGGGTCGACGTGACCGGCAAGATCGCGCTGGTGATCCGCCACGGTCCTGCCGACCTCGAGTCGATCCACGACAACTGCCCGGCCAACTCGGTTTGCAACTCCACGCCGTGCCTGTGGAACTTCGGTTACAAGGCGAATAACGCCGCTGCGCACGGGGCCGTCGGCATGCTGATGGTCAACCACTACCAGATCGGCGGCGCCGTCGAGAGCGGTGGCACCATCGGCGAGGAGTACTACGACGACGACTTCCCCTCCCTGTTCGTCGATCGCGGCGAGATCGAAGCAGCGGTTCCGAACTTGCAGAGCTGGTCCGGCACGATCGACTCTACCTTGCAGCCAAACAGCCAGGCCACCGGCGTGAACGCGACGATCGACGTCTCCTCCGGGGTCGAGGAGACCGTAACCGAGAACCTGCTCGCGGTGTTCGAGGGAACCGACCCGGTGCTCAAGGACGAGGTGATCTTGATAGGCGCCCATATCGATCACCTGGGGATCGATCCGATAAGCGGGGATATTTTCAACGGCGCTGACGACAACGCTTCGGGCAGCGCGGTGAACATGGAGCTGGCCAGGGCGATGGCACTGAGCGGGATCCAGCCGGCGCGTACCGTGATCATCGCCTGGTGGAACGCCGAGGAGGTGGGTCTGATCGGCTCGTGTTACTACGTCGACAACCCGTCTATTCCGATCGCCAACATGATCGCCGCCTACAGTGTGGACATGGTCGGCTCGGGCAACGGCACGGGGGTAAT
This sequence comes from Deltaproteobacteria bacterium, assembly GCA_030621515.1. Lineage (GTDB taxonomy): Bacteria > Myxococcota_A > Polyangia > JAAYKL01 > JAAYKL01 > JAUVAN01. The sequence goes on from JAUXHN010000080.1 coordinate 10,268, forward strand.
GGTCAGTGGCGGTATCGTCTCAGAGAACAGCTGGCTGGTGGATGTGATGTCCGGCTCCGCCGAGGATCAGGGGTACGACTACCTGGTCAACGCGGGGGCGGCCACCCAGAACTCGGACCACGCCTGCTTCGCCCAGGCCGGCGTGCCGGCGGTGATGGTCGCGACCCTCGGCGAGCACGGGTACTACCACACCCCGCAAGACACCATCGACAAGATTCTCGTCGACGACCTGGCCGCCGCAGCCTACCTGATGTGGGCGCTGCTCGAGCCCGTGGCGATGGGCATGGAAGATCTGTACACCGGTACCAAGAGTACGGCCATGTCGTTCGACCCGCGGGACGCCGACGCCAGGGATTGGCGCAACCGCGACCTTTAGATTTCGATCTTCGGATGTTGACGTTAAATTTTACTCAGCCTAATTGTTAAGCAGGCATGCGTAACGTTTTCAATACATTGCGTGACTTCGTGATCGCGCACTGGGCGATACTGACCCTGGTGGGTTTTGTCCTTGTGCTCCACTGGGATCTGCTCACGTGGGCGGTTCCCGCCACGGGCGATCACATGATCCACATGTACAAGGGCTGGCTGATGGCCGAGCACATGCTCCCGTCGGGACGGCTCACCGGGTGGAGCAACATGGCGTTCGCGGGTTACCCCGCCGGCGTATACTATCCGATCCTCGGAGACCTGCTCATCACCGTCACCCGACGGATCACCTTCGGGTTCTTCACCTGGGAGAGAACCTACGCCCTCTTTTTCATGATGTTGGTCGTGGCTATTCCGGTGACTGTTTACTTCGTGACACGGCGGCTCACAGGACCATTCGGCGCGCTGGCGGCGGGTATCCTCATGGCCGGCGACGTGGGCGGCTGGCCCCAGGGAGGACACGTTTCCACTGTGTACTGGGCGGTGTGGCCGTTTATTCTGGGGCTTGTCCTCGCGATGACCACTGTGGTGGTTTGCGAGAAGGCGATCACGCGACCGATCGGGAAGCATCCGATTGCGTTCATCGGCTTCGTCATGCTCCTGGCCTGCACGGTGCTCGCTCATCCTATGGCCAGCTTCTTTCTCGGTCTGAGCGTGCCCACCCTGGTGATCGTGACGGCGATCTCGGAAAGGAAGAAGGCGCACCCGGTCCGGGTTATCGGCAGGGCCGCCCTCGCGGGTCTTGCTGCCTTCGTTCTCTCGTCGTTCTGGACCGTGCCGTGGATCACCACCGGCTCCGAATGGACCCTCGGCTGGCCCGCCGTGGGATTTGGAGGGATGTGGATGTCTCTCCCCCGTCTTTTGGCAAAACTGGCCACCAATGAGCTGTTCTACGATTTCTACTGGGTGACCTGGATCCTCGGGGCGGTCGGGTTCGTGCCGGCGCTCCTCACCCGCAAGAGATGGCCCGTCTATGTGGCCTTGCTGCTCGTCACTGTCTTTCTGTTTGTCGGGTTCGCCAACACGCTCGGCGACGGAGTAATGGCCCGCAAGGTGCAGATCGAGCGCATGGCCGCGTTCATGAAGTTTGTATGGTTCGTGCTGGCCGGCTTTGCCGTGGATCGCGCCGCTTTCGGTACGGGGTGGCTCGTGGACCGGTTGCCCGCCAGATGGCGCGAGGGGAAATGGGCGACCGTGCGTCGCGTCGCCAGACCGGCGCTCATTGTGGCGGTCCTGGTGGCCATCGTGGCGGTGGGCTGGACTGACAATTACAAGAAATCGGCCGGGATCGGGCGCCTGGGCGGCGATTTATGGGATGACATCGTGCAGGCCGAAAAGTGGCTGGAGAAGCAGAAAAGGGGGCCGCTGGATCGCGTGCTTTACCAGCCGGGCAAACTGTGCGTCTCTGGAAACCTGGTGTCGTCCAAGTGCAACGAGGTGTACCACCGGCATATCTTCGCGTCGGCGCCCGTGCATACAAATCTTCCAAAACTCAAGTTCGGATACGAGGCCACCGCCATCTTCAGAAATGTTCCACTGGCTCACAGGTGGCCGTACGACACCCAGCTCATCAAGAGCCTCTACACCAACCCTGAGGCCCTCGAAAACCTGCACGTTCGATGGATATTCTCTATCGCCAGGTGGCCCAAAAGGGACGACCTCGAACTCGTCAAGGAGATCGGGCAAGTGACGATCTATTCCGTCGAGGCCGGTACGAAACCGCCTGTCAGGCTCGAGGGTCCCGGCTCGATATCCGTGGAGCATTTCTCGGACGAGCGGGTGGTGGTCCGGGTGTCGGGCTGTGATTCGTCATCGCGCATCCGTTACCCCATAGCTTTTTTTTATCCCTGGCGGGCGTACTATGAGGGGGATGAAATAGAGATCGAGCGCCGCGGCGTGTTGCCGAACGCACGGGAGATCCTGATCACCGTGGAGGCGAAGAACGGAGTGACCGAGTTGCTCTACGTCAGGCCATGGTGGGAGAAGGCAGCCAACCGGGTGAGCCTCTTCGCGTGGGCCGCGTGCCTGGTTCTCATGGGGGGCATCGTCATTCGAAACAGGCGCAGGGGCTCCCGGTGAGGATCCATCCGCGGATAATGCTCGTCAAGAGTTGGGCTCCCGCCCTGTTCGGCGTCCTGGTCGTGCTTGGTGTCTACCTGGGATTTTGTGTGCACTTCCATCACACCGCCATGATGGCGCCTGACGAGAGCTTCTACATCCTCGCGGCGCGATCCGTGTACGAGGGCAAGATCCCTTATCGGGATTTCGCCTATACCCAGACACCGCTTATGCCCTACGTGAACGGTCTCGTCCTGGAGATCGTGGGGTTCTCCATGGACAGTCACAGAACCCTGAACGCCTCCTGGGGAGCGTTGACCCTGATGACCTTGATGGTTTTTCTCCGGCATCGGTTGGGACGGTGGGAGCCCGGAATCGTCGCCGGTTTCCTGCTGGCGGCTTCTCCGCGCTGGGTGTCCCTGCAGACCCTCGGGGTGTGGTGCGGGCCGGCCGGAGCTTTCCTGACGCTGTCCATGGCCGCGGCTTTGTGGCGAGGGCCGCCCTTGAAGCGCGCGGTCGTGTTTGCGATCGCCGGAACCCTGGCCATCGGATGCAGGCTGTCCTGCGCGCCGGTTGTGGCGGTGCTCACCCCCGCGCTCATGTTGAGCGTCGACGGATTGATGGGTCGCCTCAAGATCCTGGGAATCTGCCTGGGCGTGGGTGTCTCCGCGTTCCTTCCGTTCCTCTTGTCGGCGCCGGGAAACTTTATATTTCACATCTGGAGCTACCACATGGAAGCGGCGTTCGAGCGCAATCCCGTCGCCCAACTGATGCAGTGGTGGAACGTTTCTCCCGGGGTGATCTGCGTCGCCGTGGTTGGGCTTTTCGGGGTGCCCAGGCTTATATCCATGCGCAAGTGGCCCGAGCTCATGCTGATCGCCGCCGCCGTCACGGGGCTCGTCACGCCCATGATCCCGTCGTCCGCATGGGGTGTCTACATCGCGGCGGGGGTTCCGGTGGCCGCGGCTGCGGGAGCGATCTCCTTCTGGACAGTTTGCGATGGCGAGAGAACTCCCATCCGCCACGTGGCGTGGTTGCTTCCCGCGATGGCCGTGTTCTTGTACCTGCCCGTCGAGGTTATCGAGGGCGCCTCCACCGAAGTAAAGGAGATAGCCGCGTTCATTCGTGACGAGGCGCCGGACGGTCCGCTGCTCACTCCGGCGACCATCGTGGCAGTGGAGGCGGGCAGGGAAGTCATCCCCGGGACCGAACTCGGGACATTCAGCGCCATGCTTCCAGGTGACGCGAAGCGAGCGAGCGAGGTGCACATGACCACACTTTGCGAGTTGACCGAGGTGGTCGAGCGCCAGGACGCCGCGGCCATCGTGAGGATGGTCGATCCGCCACCCTGGAGGGTGTGGAATTTCAGGTGGGCGCTTCCATCCCTCGACGATCAGCCCCTCGACGCCGTCATGCGGTTCGAGGACAGGATCTCCGAATGCTATCGCCCGGTAATGCGCACCTCTACAATGGAGGTGCTGTTTGCGCGCGAGGATTTATCGAAGGGGGCGCTTCCATGACGACGGAGCTTTCCACCTCGGGCCGGCGGCATTACTTCGACGGAGTGCGCTACCTGATGATCATGTGCGTCGTTCTGTTTCACGCCACCATGGCCTACTCCAATCATGCCCGGTGGTGGCCGGTGACAGAGTCGCAAACGAGCTTCGCGTTGAACGTTCTCCTCAGCATACTGGACGTATACATGATGCCGATAATGTTTTTTGTCGCGGGCATTTTTGCGGTTCCGTCCATGAGGCGGCATGGGCCCGGTACCTTCATGATCGGCAAGCTCCGACGCCTGGGCATTCCTCTGGTGCTCATCACCGTGTTCTCCAACCCGATAGTTTCGTATGTGCGTCATGTGAGGATGCACGAAGCGCCGATGGGCCTCTTCGAGTTCTGGCTGGGCCAGCTGAGGACCGCCGGTGATATGAGCATTACCTTCCTGGCGGGGAGATCCACCGAGGCGAAGTACATCGATCACATCTCCCAGTGGCACCTGTGGTTCGTCTCGTTGCTCATCGTGTTCTTCGCCCTGTATTCGGTAACCCATATTCCGGCATTGAAAAGGCTGCGCACACCGGTCGTGAATGATGTGCCGGGATCGCGTAGGATTCTGTTGACCATGGTGGTGTTCGGTCTCGTGACGGCGTTGCTGGTCAGTGTCTTCGGTATGTGCACCGTGCCGCGCACATGGGTGAGGATCGGCCCGTTCCTCGTTTTTCAGCTTACCCGGGCGCCCATCTACCTCGGCTTGTTCGTGCTGGGGGCATACGCGTATTCGCGAAGATGGTTCGAGGGTCGCACCCTGCCGGGCGTGTTCTGGATTTGGGGGTTGATCGCGTCCTTGTTGTTTGTCGCCAATCTGGGGTTCATCGCCGCCATGAAGAGCAACCCGGACATGCCCCGGTGGATCGGGGCTGTCGTGAACGGCGTTCTGCGGTCTTTCACAGGCCTTGCCTTCACGGGTTTCTTCATCACCCTGTGTCACCGATTTCTCAATCGGCCATCCGCTGTTCGGCGGAGCCTGGGGGATGCCACTTACGACATCTACCTCATCCACCTGCCCTTCGTGATCGGCCTGCAGTACCTGCTGCAGTCGCTGTCGATCTCCATCTACCTAAAGACCCTGGTCGTTTTAGTGATCGCCTTTGCCGTGTGCTGGGGACTGAGCCACCGGCTTATCAGGCCTCACCCGAGGATCGCGGTCGGCGTGCTCATCGCGAGTTTTGGAGGGTTGTGCGTGATCTTGACGTAGAGTGTCTCTACCAGGCCATGTCGGTGGTGGGGCCGCCTCGAAACGACCTCTCACCCTTGTTCTGACCGCGGCCGCGCTTTCCCGTCATGTCGGTGCGACGTTCCCGACGCTGTTCCCTCAACTCGACGGCCTTTGCCTTCTGCTCGGGGGTGAGCAGGGCGTTTATATCCAACCGAAGCTCCGCGCTAATCTTTTTCAGCTCCAGTTTGACGGCGCCCATCTCTTCGATCTTGGTCATGATGGCGTCTTCGTCGGGATTCTCGGCGTTCCAGAGCCAGTGCATTTCTTTTCTCAATTCGTCGAGCTTCTGACGAAGGGCCTTTGTCTCATTTCTCGTCTCTTCTCTCAGATTTTCCACTTTTGTCTGCTGCTCGGCGGTCAAGTCGAGATTTTCGCAAAGCCTTGCCATCATCTCTCCCTTGTCCTTGTGGCCCCGATGACCGCGCCTGGAACGTGCTTCGACGTTCAACGCAAATGCAAAGACCATCAACGAAACAACGGCTGTTACCAGATGTGTGCGTTTCATTTTTTAACTCCTTCTCAAGACAGGCTCAAAGAGCCGCGTCGTGTTGTTGTCTGCCCAATCGCTGCGCAGCGACTTGTCGTAGGATAGTGGGTCGAGCAAGAGCGCCGTATGACAACGCAAAGAAAAAAATGATTGCAAAATGAGTGGGGCAACAACTAAGCACTGGAAGCATGATCAAAACACAGAAATCATTTTTCGTTGCCATTGGCGTTCTCGCGTTCGCCTTCTTCGGTTGCTGGAAACAGCAGGGCAGTCCAACGGACGACACAACCGACAGCGAGAGCGATTCGGAATCGAATACGGATACTTCTACCGACACAGATACCGGACCGCCTGAGAGCGATTCGCAAGCGCTCAATTCTATCTGGGGCTCATCCGAGGATGATATTTGGGCGGTTGGGAACCAGTATACTGTTCTGCATTGGGACGGTACGGACTGGGAACAAATAGTTCTGAACTCCGATTTAGGACTTAATGCTGCTTACGATGCTGTTTGGGGCACCGGACCAGAGGACGTATACGTGGGTGGATGGGGGTTTCACCATTTCGACGGCCAGGACTGGCATTACTATCCATTCGATTCCGGCTGTGAAGTGATTCTCGATGGTTGGTCGTGTTCGGACAGTGAGATCTTTGTGGTTTCAACATGCACGGTACTAATTGATGTTCACACAGAGGTGTCCTTCTACGAAAATGGATTAGTCTCAACATTATGGCATGGGACGGACGATGCCATATCATGGAATTCGGCATTATGGGCATTCAGTTCGCAGGATCTGCTGTGGTCGCCCGGCAGTGGGATCGACTCCTGGAACGGCAGTGTGTGGACACCACTCTCAACGAGCGGAACGGTCAATGCAATATGGGCCGATAACCCCAACGACATATGGGCGGTCGGTTCCACCATTGCGCACTTTGACGGAATAAGCTGGACAGAAGAAACACCGACCTCACCGGTTTCTCTCAATGGTGTGTACGGATTTGCTCCGATAGATATTTTCGCGGCAGGAGAATCCACCATCATTCACTACGATGGCAGCGCGTGGAGCGAGATGTCTGTTCCAGCGGTTGATAACCTTCAGCTGATGGACGTGTGGGGCTCATCACCAAACGATGTCTACGCGGTTGGAGGATCCGGCGCCGAAGGCGAGTGGGGAAATCAAAAAGCGATCATTCTGCACTTCGACGGCCTCGAATGGACCGTTGCGTACGAATCCGAATAATTGATTTCACTCACGCGCGCTTTCTGTCCGAAGGTGCGACCTTGTCTCTCAATGCGAGCATGGGTCGCTCGACAATCAGGTGAAGCACGTATGACACGGCGATTGACCCGAGCACCAGCAACGCGAGCATCACGGCCCATACTAGAGTGGTCGACAGGTGAAGATCATAAATGGCCCAGCGCGCCAGGGGAACGAGCGGTATGCATACAGGGATGTGCACCAGGTAGATGCCGTATCCGAGGGTGCCTATCCGCCTGAATAGCGAAAGGCCGAGGAATTTGTGCGTCAGGTCCCTGCCGTTGATCATGATGAGAACGAGCGGAACGTACATGATGCTGGTGATGGTTCCCCACCCGAGCACGCGTAAGAAAGGCTCGAAGTCACGACCGAAAAAGCGGGGGTATAAAAGCAGCGCCAGGCAAAGGAGAGAGATAGTGTACCCGGCTGCGCGAACCCGGCGGCGCTCGATCCATCGCTTGATGGTTTCACCGTGATACCGCTGGACGTACGCCAGAAAAATGCCCGCGACGAGGATGTCCAGCCGGGCGTGGGTGGGGATGTACATCTGTTCGAAGAGCTCCTGCTTGGTCCAGAACCCTTCGTGGGAGAAGAAGATCCACATGCGCAGGCCGAAGGCGGCGAGCCATGCGCCGACAAGTATGGCCAGCCTTCCCCGTGACGATGAGACCTTCATGAGCGCGAACATGACCACGGGCACCGCCAGGTAGAAGTGTTCTTCCACGCACAGGGACCAGCCCCAGAACGCGATGGACGTTTGTTGGATGTTGTGCCCGTAGTTGGTGAGGTAGAGGAAGTCGCGCCACGCGGCGAACTCGCGGCCCGCGAGAGCCGGGAAGATGAGCGGGGGGATGAACATGAGCAGGATCAACGTGAACCAGTAAAGTGGGACTGTGCGAAAGAGCCGCCTGGCGTAGAACCGGGCGACTCCCTTCATGCCGGATTTATTTTCGTAGTTGTATAAAAGAATCGAGCCGATGAGGAATCCGCTCAGGATGAAGAAGAGATCCATCCCGAAAAAGACGTTTCTGGACAGGGCGGTTATGTTGGTGGGCGGAATCAGATTGCCCCGGCGCAGGACGATCGTCACGTGGATCTGAAGCACGGAGACTATGGCGATGACTCGCATCCCGTGCAGAGCCGGAAAATGATTGTCCAGAAGGTGAAGGCCGAACAGTCT
>JAUXHN010000300.1 GCA_030621515.1 Deltaproteobacteria bacterium
GGGAAGCTCGAACAGGGAGCTGTCGCCCTGCCAGACGTCGATGAACGTGACGATGAGGGGTAACTCCTCGTCAGCGGCGTCGGATCCCGCATCGGAATCCACATCGAGGCCCTCGTCCCAGTTGCAGGCGACAAGCGAAAACGCGATGCATGTAAGCACAAGGAACCGCTTCATTTGCATATCCGTATCATAGACATCGCACTAATTTTGATCCCCTTTCACCGACCGGTCAAGACGAACCGGCTTGGGGTCCAGCAAAAAACTATCGAAACCAGCTTCTCAAATTGGTCGAGATAAATTCATCGACGGGGATACCACCACCACCAACCAGCAACTTGCGCCGAACCGGAAACTCTCCGGAGAAGGAGTCCATGCCCGGCAAACGTCCTCTGCGTCGGGCGCTCTTGACTTCTATGGCTATCGCCTCGTCGCCGCTCGCCAAAACGAAATCCACCTCACGGTTTCCCGCAGACCAGTAATGCACAGACATCCTGGTACCCCCGACGCTGTTAACCAACCATGAGCCGACTGAGGATTCGACAAGCCGTCCCCATGCGGCGCTGTTCTCCATGGCCTCTTCGAGGTCGAGATTCCACTGGCTTGTAATGAGCGCGTTGTTGTGGACCTGAAACTTGGGACTTGAGGCCCTCTGTCGAACCCTCTGACCCGCATATTTCTGAAGCCCCTCGAGCATTCCCGCGGATCGAAGGAGATCCAGGTAATGAGCGAGGGTGGTTGTGTTTCCCGCATCCTGAAGTTGTCCGAGAATCTTGTTGAACGACAGGATTCGTCCCGAATACTGGCAACCAACCTCGAACAACCGACGCAGCAGCGCCGGTTTGTCCACGCGATGCATCAGTAGTATGTCACGCGATATTGTGGTTTCCACCAGCGAATCCAGAACGTACTGACGCCATCGATCGGGCTGGTCAATCAAAGGAGCGGACCCGGGGTATCCTCCGTAGTAAACGTATTGCTCCAACGACCAGCCGAACGCTTCGTACATTTCGGCAAGGGACCAGTGGGGGACTCGAATGACCTCGAATCGGCCCGCCAGACTTTCGGACAATCCGCTCTGCACAAGCAGGGGGGCCGATCCAAGCACAACAACGTGAAGGGACGTACCGGCGACGGTGTCCTCGTCCCAGAGTCGCTTCGTCGTCTCCGACCAACCTGGTATCTTCTGGATCTCGTCCAGGACCAAAACCCCTGCCTCCTTCTGTGGGCTCGTCAGCCTCCTGGCCGTCTCCCACTGCTGCTCGATCCAGCTCAAGTTCTTTAGCGCGGGCTCATCCGCAGAGGCGTAATGACTCCCCCCGGAATGATCGGCGATCACCTGACGAACCAGAGTCGTCTTTCCCGTTTGCCGGGCGCCGGCCAGAACCTGAATGAACCTCCTGGGCTCCTCGAGCCTGGCGCGGAGCGTGTTGTACATCGGTCGTTTGAACACCATGTATCGCCTCGCGACTATTTTACTCAATGCCTTGAGTTAATTTACTCAATATCCTGAGTAAAAGCAAATCATCGCCGGATGAACGCCTCAGAAAGTAAAAAAATGTGTCTGGCACGTAAGGATAGTAGGGATGCGGTTTAACTGGCAGGCTGGCGAATTATGCCTAATCATCTCCCGGAGTTCGCCGCAGGCGTTTGATTGATGAACGGCGTTTCTTGGTCTCGAGTCTGCGTTTTTGTGCCCCTCTCGAAACCGAGGTGGGGATGCGTTTCTTTCTTTCCACCAGCGCGTTTCTCACCGCATCGCCCAGCCTTTGCCTCGCAATTTCCTTGTTGCGATGCTGGCTCCGGTTATCGTCCACGTGCACCAGGACATTGCCGTCCCTCGTCAGGCGATTTCTCAATCGCCTCATGACACGCGCTCTCTGTTGTGGATTCAGGGCGTCCGTATTGGACAGGTCCCAGTGGAGCGTAACCCGCGAACTGGTCTTGTTGACGTGTTGCCCACCGGGGCCGCCCGATCTGCTCGCGGTGAACCGGAGCTCCGATCCCGGAATGACAATCCCGTCGTTGACTTTCAGTGATTCTTCCATTGAAAAGATGGAGTATCACAGGGAGAACCTCCATCATAGAGGCTCATAACCATTGCGACGCCGAGATATCATCGCTACATTTCAAATGTGCTCGACACAGCAAACGTTTCAGCCGGCTGGTGGCCTCCCAGGCTTCCGCTTGTCACCGCAATCGTTCCATCCGTCTTTTTTTTCGGGCTGACGTATCTCGCGCAAGCTCGTTGGCCGCAGATCGATTCGAGCGCAAACGGCTATTTCTTCCTGACGATCGCAATTGCCCTGCCCCTCCTGTCCATGTGTGTTCGCCCCGCGCGAAGCGTGTGGAAAAACCTGGCGGTCGTGGTCATCTCTTCTTTCACCGCTGTTCCCATTTGCCTGCAAGCGGGCCTCTGCGCCAATCTCGTCCGGGACCTGGACGCGGGTCTTTTGCCCGACATGACCACGATGGGCGCCGCACTTGGAGTCGTCATCGCCTCCATCTCCATTCCCATCGGCTTGCTCCTCTCGTACAGACTCCGGGGCAAGGGCGGCATCTACTCATTCGTTCTCATCACGTCAGCGGCCGGTGCTCTTGGTCAGCTATCATGGTTCGGCCTCGCCAGGTTGATCGACGGGCCGTCGGGAATCGAATACTGGATGCTGACACGCGCGTTGATCCACGGGGGGGCGGGATCCATCGCCGGAATCCTGGCCGGGTCCAACGATGAACAAGGCGCCTCCTTCGCCGGACCGATCGACCGCCTGATAACCGGCCTTCCCGACGCCCTCGCCATCACCGCTCTTCTTTTTTTCGCCTTCCTTGCAGCCGGAACAGTTCGGGTTATCGCCGAAAGCCACGACGACGAACGATTCATCACAATCCGCCTCGACGAGTATTACCTGGCCCTCTCGAACCTGCGCGTGGCAAAGATGGAGGGGCTCGCGTACCCGGAACTATACAGGGACTTCAGACGCTCGCGACGCGCGCTTAAGGGCTCCGCATCGTTCGATCCCGACCTCCCGCCTCTCCTCGACACGATGCTCGAAAAGATGGAAGACACATCCGACTCGAAAGACTCCGGGCTCGGCTTCAAGGCAAGCGTCATCGCTGTCGACAGGCGCCTGATGGACGCGGGCGTGCCTTTTTTTCTCGAACCCCACGAACTTCGCGAGAGGGGCCGCATGATCCGTTTCGTCCTGCGGTACAGGATCGCGTCCCGGAGCCGTACGGGACAAGAGGACGGTGACAGCGTTGTCATGCTGAGACTCAGGCGCATGGACGACCTCCTGGTGGACACCCCCTTCGCAGGTATCTCCTATCCCGGCATCGGCACAGTCCTCATGGATCGCATCGATGACACGGCACTCAAGGTTCATGGGCGCCTCTTCACACCGGGCACATCGTCGTTGTTGCCGGACGACGGCAAGTTCGCCCAGACCAGGGCCTGGATCCGCGGTGACAAGAAGAGCGCCGTAAAAAAGGCTCTGGCGAAACGCGGCCATGTGGACCCTTCGACTTTGAGGAAGCTGGCCTACACGGGAGAAAATTGGGCCCACCGGAGCGACGTGCTCGGGGCAAGGAAAAACATGGACGCCGAAACACTGGCCGCATACGACGCCCTCGCGGATATCCTGGCGGTGCAGACGGAGGTTCACGAGGCGAGACACGCCCTCGACGGAGACCTCGACATATCCCTCGCGGAGGTGAACGAGCTTCGCCCCGGGCCGCTTGCCGACAGCACCGTCGCCGAGATCCGGGCCTACCTCACGGAGATCATCGACGGCCCCCTCGGCCCCGGGTATGGGCTGGCCGTGGTCTGCGATCTGCTCGCCGGCAAGAACGCGCGAGCAAATGCGTACTTCTTCTCGAGCATGGTTATCATGGAGGGACTCTGGGGCGACCCGGTGCGCAAGCCGGATACGGTGATGCGTGAAAGTCCGGACGGAGGCCCGGACGGAGGCCAAGTCGAGGAGACACTGCCCATCAGCCCGGAGAACCCCGGCTGGTTATCGTTCTCCAGGATCAACGCGTGCTACGCCGAACTGCGATCTCTCCAACCGGAGGAGCTGCAACAACGCGCCCGCGCACTCTACGAATCACTTTTCGGTGAAAGCTACAGACCGGTGGGGAAGTAGAAGGCGCTTTCCATTATTTCTTTCTAAAACATGGCAAAACGGTAGCAATCTCACCAACTTTGAAGGAGGTTAACCTATCCGTTGAAGCTCTGACATAGAATCCACCCAGTTTTCCGTCATACATATAAGGATTAACATTGAAAATGCATTTC
>JAUXHN010000315.1 GCA_030621515.1 Deltaproteobacteria bacterium
CAGTCCTGCGCCTCCTGCGCCGCCTTCCTCGTGTTTATGGCGATGAGATAGTTGATGTCCCTCATGCGGTTCAGGGTCTCGCCGTACAACATCTGGTACTGGCGAAGTATCTTCATTTCAAGCCAGTACCGACCTTGCTCGATGTCATCGAGGACCTCTTCCTGCATGGACACGAAATCCGGGTTCTCTCTTATCCTGGAATCCATGGTGAACCAGCCGGCGCAGAACGACTCCTTGAAATTGAAATAATCCCGCATGAGCCGGCCGAGGGTGTTGACCGCGTGCATGCAGATGACCTTGTCCTTATTGTCTATCGCATTGAGCGCCACATCGGCCAGCTGCTCTATTCCGCGAACCGCCCCCTCCTTGCACCGCTCGCTCTTTGCACCCTCCCCACGTCCGCCCTTCTTCATCGCCGCGAGGGCCGAGGATGCCATGCGATCGATGATGTTGTGCGGGTTGAGAAAATTGAAAACAAACCCGAAATACGGCATCAACGCCACCACGCAGATAGTGATGGCCACAGTGGTGATTACCGCGCCCGCGTGCGGAACGTGGCCGGGTGAAGAGCCCGTGAGGCTGACCCAGATGCACAGAAGAGCGGTCACCACGAAGAAGCCGAGCACTACCAGGTTTGTGGGAGCGGTCACGAAAAGCTCGGTGATCCTGGATGTGTATCGATTGGACGCCAGTTCCACGACGATGGCCACCACCGTGACGGTTATCCCCAGGACACCCGCAATCACCTCCGGCATATTGGACAGAGCACCCTGTGAAACCGAGCCGTAGAAAAGCCGCCAGAAATCGACCGAGTCATCCCCCGCGAAATCGTGCATGTACGCCAGCGCGTAAGCCAGCACGCTCACCGCCGTGATGACAACCAGCAGGATCAGCCATCCGAAGAAGCGTTTTTCGTAATGTTTGGTGTTCGTCATAACGAGCTTTGAAGATTAACGTGGGGCAACCCCGGTGGTCAACTGGAAGTGCGGCGGGTTTTGTCAATGGCCTCGGGCACATCCCTGCTGCTCGAGTTAATGATAACCAGACCGGCGATGAGCAACACACCCATCAGGACTGCTATCCCTATGGCCAGCCACATCTGTTTTCCGGACTGCTTTCGGATCTTTTCCATGGGGCCAGGCACCAGAGAGTCGTGGGGCAGCGCCCGCAAAGACCGGTAATCCGCAGAAGCAGGTCCGTCCGGGAATACGTCGCAATAGACCATGTCCTCCTTCGAGAGTAACGGGGTATGCCGATCGCCGCCGACATCGCCCGCCAACCCGTGATCGATAGAGGAAGAACGTAACGCTCCGGGCGCCGTGACGACCTCCGACTTGCCCAGGGACACCTTCTCTGCGGGCGCCCCCGACTTCCGGTAGTAGCCGGTGCTTGTGATGTTCGGCTCTTCCGCCGCGTCTTTCTTTTCCTCCGGCGACCTGTGATCCGACGCCGCCCACTCGAGCACATGGCAGACACTCCGCGCTACCATTTCTTCCCTCGAACCGGGTTTCCAGGCGGGTCTCGATCTGGTGGGCACAACAGCCCCGGAGCGCAGCAGACTCATTAACGCCCGCTCGATCTCCAATCGATCTTCCCCTTTTCCCAGGATCGCATCCAGCTCCTCCGGAGGCGCCCCGGCCGCCATTCCCTCGGTCATCTGGTGGGCAACTCCCTTGAATGTGGAAGCTATCTCGTGAAACAGGCCCGGGCTCACCTCGAGCCCGCCCTCGCCGCCGGCGAAAGGATCCGCATCGGGCCCGAACAACCCGGCCAGGACACTCGCCGACCGATCGAGCAATTGCTCCAGCGTGCCCATCGCGTTCTTGGGAACCGGGCGCTCATCGTGATGCTTGAAGGACCACCTGCCCAGATCGCACATGAGAAACTGGGAAAAGGCCGTCTCCCCCTCGTTGGTTCCCCCGTCGACCCCCCTGCGGAAGGCCGACACCACATTCCCTTTCTCGAAACCGATCTCGAATACGTTCCAGGCGTCGTTGAGCGCGAGAACACCATTGAGGCGCGTGTCCCCGAGCGCTTTAACCAGAGCCGGGGGCCCGATCATCTCCAGCTTGTCCGCCAGCGGTCTGCCCGCCGATATCCGTTCCTCCAGCACTCGCATGGGAGTGAGGGCGTCGGCGATTCGCTCAACGACGCTCGAGATCAGCACCCTGGCGGTGCCGTCGTCCTCCTCTTTCCACCATTTCATGAGGAGCACCGGCGCCCACCTGAGGGCCGGATGCCTCCTGAGCCTCTGGAAGAGCCACCATTCGCGCTCACCCGGGCGGATGAGCTCCGAGACGATAACGTCAGGTCGGAATCTCAGCGCGGTCCTGTAGCCGCTCTCGTCCACCTTCCCCTCCGTGACCCTTACCCGCATCCCTTGCAGGGCCTCGGACATCGACTTCACATGATCCCCGTGATTCCCGAGCACGAGGATTCGCAGCCCCCGAATCCTGCTTATGGCCACCTCCGATGATACGTCCGGGGCCGCCGGGATCCTGGACGAGGTGACATTTTTCCACGAGTCGGGATCGTCTTTTGATGTTCCGAATTTGGCTTCGAGCCGCTTGATCAATTCGTCTTTCACGAGCAGCATGATACCATAATACTCTCAAGATTCACCCTTCGGAATTGACTGGACATGGAAAACAATAGCTACCTGCACAACATACCCAGACGCAATGCGGATCACGAAGAGGACGACGAAGGCCGCTGCGTTCTCCTCCGCCCCAAACAGCTGACGGGAGTCCTCGCCAGGCTGCTGCAACCGAAGCTGCCGAAAAAGTACTCCCGCATCAGTCTCGACGATATCGGAACGACCGTGTGGAAGCTGGTCGATGGGGAGCTGACCGTGGGGCAGATAGCCGATCTGGCGCACGAGCAGTTGGGAGACCGCGTCGAACCGCGCTACGAAAGGGTCTCCCAGTTCGTTCATTCCCTGCACGGCAACGGGTTGATCACCCTGTCAGGGCCGTCCGGCACGAGCCAAAATTGACATCAGTCAAGCAATAAACGGTTCCAAGTAATCGTTTCTTCGCTTAACGAAGAAAAACTTTGACTTTTAACTCCCCTCTCAATAGAACGCTTTTCGTTGACAATGCACACTTCCTCAACCACGGAAAAGGAGAACCTGAACATGAGAACCAGAATATTTATTGTTCTGTGGGCAGCTCTGTCGGCGATGATGATCATCGGCTGCAGCAGCGGCGGAGGTGGCGGTTCCGATTCGGGGACCGATACCGACACCGATACCGACACGGACGGTGACACCGACACTGACAGTGACACGGACACCGATTCCGACACGGACAGTGACACGGACACCGATTCCGACACGGACACGGACACCGACACGGACACGGACACCGACACGGATACCGACACGGATACCGATACCGGCGATGCCACGGTTACCACCCAGTTCGGAGTGGTCTCCGGCGGAGGGCTCGTGGAGTCCACAAACTACTCTTTGCGTGTGACCGTCGGCGGTTCGCCCATGGGGACGGGTAGCAGCACAAACTACAGCGCCGCGGTAGGAGTCGGCGCGCTTGTAAATCAGTAAGGAGACAACAAAATGAAAAAGGCAATTCTGACAATAACGGCCTTGATGATAAGCGCGATGATTTCCACGGGC
>JAUXHN010000261.1 GCA_030621515.1 Deltaproteobacteria bacterium
GCCGGTTGATCTCGCGGGCTACCAGCGAGTTGAAGAGCTGATCGAACTTGACGAGGTTCTCCAGGTGCTCCTTGCTTTCGGAGATGGAAGCCTTGCCGGTATGCTTGTGGTTGATGTTGAACTCGATCCAGTAGAGTTTGACCGGATACTTCTTCTGCGCCCGCCCCGCGCAGGCGCCGATGATGTTCCTCACGGTTGGGTCGGGTTTGAATAAGAACTGTCGGTCAACTGTGCGTTGCGTTTCGCAGTATGCGGCATCGGGCTTGAGCCATCTTGGTCGTTTCGCCATGGGGCCTCCTTTACCCCTGTAATCGGTCGTTTGAGTCGGCGGTTGCCTAAAATCGTCAAAAGCGGGTAAAAATGAGGCAAAATCAGAGGAAATAATGACTGGGACTCTTGTGAACTCTTAGAAATAATGACTGGAACTCTTATGAACTCTTACTGATCGACGAGTTCGAGTGGATCGCCACCGGCGGCACGCCCGCCGTCGGCACCGACCCCATCATCGAGTAGTTGTAGTCACCGTCACACACACCGATTGGTATCGCGTGGTGATTTTGGTATCAATGCCATTGAGATGACGCGAATGAAGGTAACCATACGCACGATCGGATGCCGGGCGAATCAGGCTGACAGCGCCACGCTGGGGCGTTGCCTGGATCCGTCGTCGGTGGAGATCGTGGACGGTTTCGACGGGGCGGATCTCATCGTGATCAACACCTGCTGCGTCACCGCCGAGGCCGAGCGCGACTGCCGCAAGATGGCCCGGCGGGCCTTGAGGGAGGCTCCGGAGTCCAGGGTGGTGCTGACCGGTTGCGCGGTGACGGCCATCGAAGATTTTGGGAAGGACATCGAGGGAGGTGTGGAGGTTCGAGGTGGCGGGGATGTCCCCATGGAGGAGCTGGC
Source organism: Deltaproteobacteria bacterium (assembly GCA_030621515.1). GTDB lineage: Bacteria > Myxococcota_A > Polyangia > JAAYKL01 > JAAYKL01 > JAUVAN01. Next base: position 907 of record JAUXHN010000261.1, read on the forward strand.
CGCCTGGATAAACGGGAAGAAGGGGATTGGACAGGGGGGCGGGGACATTCAGAGTTTCAGTGGAGCCGGGAGGTCGAGGGCGTTGCTCAAGGTACAGAACGGCTGCGATCATCACTGTACCTACTGCGTGGTTCCGGCGGCCCGTGGGCCGGAGCGTTCCATGCCGATGGACGAGGTGATGGACAACGTGGACATGATCGCATCTTCCGGATATCGGGAGTTGGTGCTCACGGGCGTGCAGATGGGCGCATGGGGTCGAGACCTGCCGCACGGGTATTCCCTGGCGAAGCTCGTCGAAGCCGTCGCGGACAGATTCGCCGTCGGTCGGGTCAGGCTCAGCTCGCTCGAGCCGTGGTCGGTGGGGAAAAATCTGATCGAAGTGATGGCCGGTCACGGGCGAATATGCCCTCACCTGCACATCCCGATGCAGTCCGGAGACGATGGGATCCTCGGGGCCATGGGGCGGGGGTACACATCGGCGGATCTTGTCCGGGTGATCGAGCGCGCGAGGGCGGCCATACCGGATCTTGCGGTGGGCACGGACGTCCTCTGCGGATTTCCGGGCGAGACCGATGCGGCCTTTGACAATACGCTCGCCTTGTTGCGGGCAATCAATCCGTTTTACGTTCACGCGTTTCCATATTCGAGTAGACCGGGGACGCGGGCCGCGACCATGCCCGGGCAGCAATCGCGGCAGGTGGCAAGGGAGCGTGTTCGTCAGGCGCGCAGTTTGGGAGAGGAGATGTTCACCCGCTTCGTGGAGGGACAGATCGGCAAGGTGCGTGAGGTCATCGTGGAGGAGCGGCGTTCAGGGGAGTCAAAAGGCCTTACCGACAACTTCATTCAGGTTGCGCTTCTGGGAGGCGATCCGAGCCCCGGCACCCTTGTCGACGCCCGCCTCGAACGGGGAACTACGGGCGGCCGGGTGCGGGCTGTCGCGATCGGCTTGAAGTGAATGACGTTTTTTTTGCGCAAATCAAGGGACCTGACCCATCTGGTTGCCTGGCTCGTCCGGAACTGCCACCTGGCAATACCCCTCGCGGGGGCAATATGGGTGTTCTTTCTTCAGGCCGATGTACTTCAGGGCACCTTCAACCGCGCCGGTGACAATATCCAACACCTCCAGGCTCAGCACTGGATCTTCCATGCAATCTCAGTTGGTGACAATCCGTTCGGGCCCCTGGGAATTGACTTCGGTACGCCGCTACTTCAGTTCTACCAGCCCCTGCACAATCTCATCACCGTTGCGGTTGTCAGGATCTCCGGCTGGAATCTTTCAGCCGTGCATAGCTATCTGGTCGCCATTCTCTTCTCTCTTTCACCGTTCTCCTTGTGCTTTTTTCTGAGACGGCTCGGGCTCGGGCGCTGGGCGGCGTCCATCGCTTCTCTGCTGTCCCTGGTTTCTGTCTCCGCATTCTCGAACTCTTTTGAGGCATATTACCAGGTCGGCCTGGCGACACAGGCTCTCGCCTCATTCCTGTTTCCCCTCTTCCTGGGCTCCCTGATATCGACGATGCGGCGGGAGGCAGGAATTGTGGGCGCGATCCTCCTTTTGGGTCTCACGATCCTCGCACACTCCATGATGGCCGTGTACGTCTTCCTGTGTGTTGTTCTTCTGATTTTCGTGATGCCGGCGACCTGGTGGAAGAACTGGAAGCGGGGGCTCCTCGTCGGTTTTTTAGGCATATCGATGGCCTCTTTCTGGCTTGTTCCTTTCATGCAGAACTCGGCAGAATATCGACCCGTTTCTGGAACTGCGGACTTCTCCAGTGGACCCGCGTGGTGGTTCGACGGAGTTGAGATGGAGGAGCTCGTAGATCTCGCAACAACGGGAAGGTTGTGGGACGGCGCGAGGAGCATCGAGAGGGAACGGCCTCCCCTTGATAATCTGAGCGACAGAAATGATCTCTGCCGGACAAAACGCGTCCGCCCTCCTGTTCTTACAATAATGATCCTTGCCGGCGCGCTTGCCTGTCTGCTTCGTATCAGACGCACGTCGAGACGGTTCCTCCTCGGTGGGTTCTTGCTCTCGTTGGGGCTGTACGCGGGGTCTGACGATTTTCCACTACTGCGGATCGTGCCTTTTATTGAGCAGATACAGGTATTCAGAACGATTTACCTTCTGGAGTTGTTTTCTTTTGGGTTGATCGCTGTCGCCGCAGAAGATCTCTTGCGCCTGTTTACCCGGGTCATTTCCAACGTCACCAGGCGACCGCTGGTTGCTGCAACTCTTGCGGTCACACTTGTGACAATCCCTGTTTGCGCATGGGCCTTCAACGAGATCGAGAGCCTGGCGGAAACAAATGTCGATCCTCACCAATTTCCGGCGCGCGATGGAGATACACCGACATTCGTATCGGAAGCGACCCACCCGTTCCGTGTTGATGCACGGTACCCGGCCGGCATCAGCTTCGAAGTCGGAGGATTCAAGGAGTCGCGTTTTCAAAACTACTGCACCCACTGGACGAGTGTGGGTCCCAAATCCAACCTGGCCCTGTGTTCTGCCTTGCGGCTAAAGAAAGACAGGGAGGACCTATTCCATTACTCCGGAATCCGCTTTTTCACCGGTGGTAACGCGGGCGCAAGGGCGGGAACAAACAGAAATCTCAAGTCAATCATTGACCGTTTCGAAAAGGGCAAGACGAAGCCCAATATTCAAACACACGGCTCGGAGTACTATCTGGATACTGAGATCGACTCCTTCGCTACACCGTTTACAGATTCGGTCGTGGAGGTTCTGGCAGACAGCGCCCAGTGGAATTCACTCATCAGGGCATGGCTGAACGACATCAGTTCTCCCGCACCCCTTTCCACGTCATCGCTCCCCGTGCTGGTAACAACAAATGGCGGAACAGGCTTGCCGTCCAGCGGCCACCTCGACCTCTCCGACCTCTCCGCCAACCGAGCCGATCTGTACGAAATTGTATTGAAACGCTGGAAATCAGAGAGTTCCACCGCTTCCCAGAAAGTGGGTTCTTGCGATATCTCGTTGAAACGGGGCCCCAATCCTCTGAGCTATCAGCATATTGTTATGCGTATTTCGTGCAAGGAAGCGACCCCCGTTATCGTACCCATGTTCGCTATACGCGGCTGGTCGGCCAGGATCGATGGGAATCCTGTGCCCATCTTCACCGGAGGATCCAACTTCCTGACGCTGATCGCCCCCGCCGGTGAGCACGAACTCGAGTTCAACTGGTCCATGACTGTTTTGGGCCAAACGCTCCTGATTTTTTCTTTGCTGATAATGGCAACAGTACTTCTGGTACCGTTGATTCGTGCCTTTTCGAAAGTTATCGGGTTTCCCGACCGGAAAAAGGTCAATTTGTTGCAATGATTATATTGCAAGTTCAAACGAGATATGGTTTTTCATAATAAAATGAGATGAAAGGAATAATCTGATGAAAATCTCTATACAAACCATTCTGATACTCTCGATGGTTCTCACCCTGTTCGTCGCCCTGGCGTGCGGTGGGGGAGATGGGAGCGATATCGACAGCGGCATCGACGGTGGCACGGACACGGACACGGATACGGATACGGATACGGATACCGACACGGATACCGACACGGACACTGATACGGATACCGACACCGATACCGATACGGATACCGATACCGACACGGATACTGACACCGACGTCCCGGATGCCGGCGACGATTCCGGGCCTGATGGGGGTTGCCCCGATGCTGATGGTGATGGGGTCTGTGACGGCGTCGACCTTTGTGAAGGTTACGATGATGCCCTCGACGCGGACAGCGACGGTGTCCCGGACGGTTGCGACGTGTGCACCGGCGACGATTCCACCGGTGACACGGACTCCGACGGTGTCTGTGATGACATTGATGTGTGCGATGGACACGACGACTCGGTAGACATGGATGGGGATGGTGTTCCCGACGGATGCGATCTATGCCCGGGATACGATGATACGTTGGATGCCGACTTAGACGGCGTACCGGATGACTGCGATGCCTGCACTGGCGATGACGCCACCGGCGATTTCGACTCCGATGGTATCTGCGACGACATCGACGTCTGCCTCGGCGACGACGCTGTGGGCGACGACGACACCGATGGCATTTGCAACGATCTCGACTTCTGCTACGGCGACAACTCCTTTGGCGATGTTGATATCAATGGCATCTGCGACGACCGGCCGTATTGTGGAACGGATTGGTGTTGCGCGAATTACTTCGGCCACAGCTGGTGCTCCTGGTCTTGCGATGTCACCATCTCCGAGGACATCTCCCCCGGCACATGTTTGGGCCACGGGGCGGACGGTTGCTGTTACGCCTGTTACACCGA
>JAUXHN010000197.1 GCA_030621515.1 Deltaproteobacteria bacterium
GTGGTGATGAAGTGCTCCCTTAACTTGGTGCGAAAGACCATGTGATACAGGAGGTTCGTGAACGAATGTCGCTGTTTCATGCGAATCGACTACCCGCGAAATGTTTTGTGGTCAACTGCAAAGCCCTCCGGGCTTGGCCGTTAGCTCCCCTAAGGGTCACAGAAAAGCAGGTCATCCTGACCGCGCCCTAATCAGGGCGCGGCACGAAGGCTGGATCCGGATGCCCTAAAAAGCTCCGAGCTGGCAGGGCTTGATCTTGATCTTCAGAAACTCACACGCAGCCGTCACGTCCATGCGCTTCATCCCACGTCTTCGCGCGATCTCCCAGAGCGCCTTGCACGACGCCTTCCCATCCACCATCCCCTCGCGAATCTCCTTTTCCAGATCCGAATCGCAGGACCCGGCCGGCTCCACCTTCTTGCCGTGTGGCTTGTCCTCGCCGTATCCGAACAGGCCCAGCTGGCACTTATGTATCCTCAGCTCCATGAGATCTGTAGTGCGACCGACTTCCTCCATGGACACGGAAAGATCTTTGGCAATCCTCTCCGCCCCCGCGCAGGAGAGCTTTCCGTCTGTTGCCTTTTCTTTTACTGCAGCGGAGATCTTCTCATCGGCCTGTGTGCCCTGTGGGTGCTTGCCTGCATAGTGACCGGCGTCTTCGTGTGCCATGTGGTGTCTTCCTTTCTGTTTCTGCAATCGACCTCTATATAAATACCTTGCCGGCGGCTTCGAGCAAGGTCATCGCCTGCGCGCCGGAATCGAGCATGACTTTCACGACCTTGTGCAAGGTGGCGATCTTCTTCTTGCGAGAAATCTTCAGATCGGGCTGATGCCTGGCCAGATATCCCAGCCCATCGCCCTTTGCGTCGAGAAAATCTATGCCGTGAAGCTCCAGGTTTACAAAACCCATCCGCCTGGCTGCGCGCGCCAGCAATGTAGCCGCGGGTTTCCCCATCATGGTGAGAGAGGTTCCGATGAACGGCAATCTCGCCGGCGTCACCACCGAGATCGGCAGCTCGCACAGGCCGTTTCCGGTCGTCCAGATCCCCTCGCGGCCCAGACGATAGGGCCTCGTGGGCGCCATGAGGACACGGGGATCTCCGATGATTGACCGGGATTCCAACCCCAGCAGGCCCTTTGCGCCGATGGCGACCGTTTTGGCCGCGAGGTATGTAGGGCACGGAAAGACAGACGAATCGTACGCGTATCCCTGCTCCGACACCTTGTCGAGAAGACCCAGATGCACATTGTATCCCGGCGCCCTGAACCCGCGTGGGCGCACCCCGGTGAACCGCTCGATAACATCGGCGCACCCGGAGATCTCCGCAGATTGCTGCTGCTCGCCCATCAGGGTGAGCTCGTATGGATGGCTCATGGTGTGATTGGCGATCTCGTGACCGGCCAGGGCCAGCTTTTTGAGGACCTCGCCCGCCTCCGGATTCTCGATCAGATCGTTGCCCACCGCGAAAAAAGTTCCTCGGATCCCCAACTCCTCCATGAATTCGGCGATCCGGGGCATCGCCCGCCGGTAGACCGCGTTCGCGCTGTCTTTTTCAACGGGGGATTTGAGGCCGTGGATGTTGTGATAGCAACGGATCTCGTCCAGATCGACCGTTACACAGAGGATCCCCATGGGTCAGATCCCGAACCTGATGGCCGCAACGAGTCGGGCCAGCCCCTTGAGCACCGCCGGAACCCGTCTCGTGAGTTCGATCGAAGGAGGCCGTTTCTCAGCCAGGGTGACCGGAATCTCCACCACCCCTTTGCCGCTCCGCTCGGCTCGAATTACAAACTCCGAGGCAAAGAGATCCCTGTTGACTATGCATTCCGAAACCACCGAAACCAGGGATTCTCGGTGAAACGCCTTGAGGCCGTGAGTGTCGGTCCCCTTGAACCCCAGCATGATTCGCAGAAGTCCGTTGAGCACGTGGGTGGCCGCCCTCCTCCCGAAAGGACGGCGGTCGTCCGCGCCCTTCATGACCTTGGAGCCCACCACCATCCGGGAATCTCCCGCCTCCAAAATCTCGAGCGCGCGGGAATAGAAATCTACATCGCAGATATCTATCTCATCGCATATGACGTAGGTGCCCCGCGCTCTGTCGATTCCCTCCCTCAGGGCGAGTCCGTAATCCGGTTCGCTGGCTGAAAATGTGCTCACTTGCTCGTAGCGCTCACTTAGCGCCACGGCCAGCGCTACGGTTCGATCCGTGCTGCCGTTCTCGGCGATGATCAGCTCGTAGGTTCGATCAAGGCGAGGAAGGCGCGCGACGAGATCGTGCACGGCAGAAGGCAGTATCCCCTCCTCGTTGTATACGGGGATTACGATACTGAAGATTGGGCTTGAGTCCTTCATTAACCTTCGCCCCTCATCTGCTTGTTTTCTCTCATATTTTCCTCGCTGCCTCAGCAGCCTCGAATCCCTGCACGATCGCGTTCTCCATGGCTGCGTACTCCCACTTTCCGTAGCGTCCCACTGAGAGAATATTCTCACTCTCGAGCCACTCGAGAATCTTTCCCGACGCCCGGGAATGCCACCGATCGTATACCACGTAGGCCCTCCTGATGGAACGCGGCCTGACAAACGCGATATCCGACGCACGATCGATGATCCCCATATCCACGAGGCCGGAGATCACGCGCGGCATGACAGTGTCGAGATTCACCGGACGACGGGAGGCCAGCTCCACGTACAGGTTGCCCCCGGCCCTCGGCGCCATCCGCGATGAAAAGTTGGAATAGCTCCCCACCCTGTAGAACGGATATTTCTTCTGCGGAACGTAGCTCCAGTGATACTCGGTTCCCGGCCTCCTGTTCAGGGCCACGTCCAGATACCGCAAACTCGTACATCTCAACCGGGCACAATATTCAACCATCCGTGACGGTGGATCCACCAGGAGGGGGACCAGCCTGTCCAGGGGCAATGAGCTGATCAGCGCGCGGTAACCGATCCAGCGACCCTTCACTCTGATACGCTTGCGCCGAAAATCGACTGCGTGCGGAGCGGTCCCGTACTCGATCTCTCCCAGCTTGTCGGCCATGGCGTCGGACAGGGCGCCGATACCTTTCTTCGGGTAGAGGAAGGTCGCGTTGTATCCCATCTCGTCATGAGCCAGGCCGACGGCGCCGTCGATGACCTCGTCCAGCTCCGGGGTGGGAACGAATCGATCGCACCAGGCGTCGGTTATCTCCCTCGGGTGAACTCCCCAGAGCTTCTGGTTGTATGGGATCATGAAATGCCGGGCTATTCCCACTCCGAAGTTCGCCAGGATGAAGTCCTCGAAGGTCTTAGCCCCAGCCCTCTTGCCCCGACGCGCTGCGTCGGCCTCGATGAACCCCTTGAGGCACTCGGCGGCCACTTTTGGAGAAAGACCGTGGAGGTTGGCCTGATAGGGATAGTGGGTGTAGACCCCGTGGGAGAATATTCTGGATCTCCGGCGGATCTCGATGAGGTCGTCGCCGAGCAGATCGAGGACCAGATTCCTCGCTCGCCCCTGCGACAGGTGAAGCAGGTGCCCTGTTCGATCGAACCTGAACCCCCCGTCGGCAACCGTATCGCAGAGCCCCCCCGGATTATCCCGGCGTTCCAGCAGCCGGAACCCCTTCTTGAGACGAATGGCCGCGGCCATGCCCGCAAGGCCGGCTCCCAGAATCACTATGGGTTCACGGCTCGCCATCTATTTAGCGAGGAGGGCTCTCGCCATCGGATATTCGAAGAACCCCATCAGGTCGGATTCCAGAACCTTGTGAAGCAACGGCGTCGCGGCGGATTTCTTTCCGTCGGAAAGGAGTTTTACCGAAACGTAGAAGTCGGTCTCCACATTCTGACCCACGTTGGCCGCTCGCCCGCGCAGCTTGTCGGCCGTGATGCGCCCGGAGAAGAACCGCGCCAGGTCGTCCTGCCAGGACTTGCCGTCGCTCTGCTCCAGATATCCCCGGGCCAGGTCGAACGACTTTCCGCTCTTTCTGCGGGAGAATCCCTCCATCCACAGGGAAAAGTAGATCTTCCACATGGCCTCGATGCGATCCTGGTTGAAGGCCAGGCGGTAGAACTCCTTTGCATCCTCGAGACGATCGCCGGTCACCAGGAACGACAGTATGCCCGCGTATGTCGAACTTCGATCGGAATCGAGCCTGATGGCCTTTCGGAACGACTCCCGAGAGGCTTCCTCGTTTCCCAACCGATCATGGATGATGCCTATCCTCAGGGCCTCGACCGGCTGGATCTCCACCGGGGTTTCAGAATCCTTCCACTTTCCCAGGGCCTTCCTGTAGTCCGCCTTCGCGGCGCCGGCCCTGCCGTCGGCAAGCAGGCTGTCGGCGCGTTTCTCCAGAAAGACCGCCATCCAGAAGTCGGACGGTCTTCGCGCGCCCGAGCTTTTCGCGCTCATTGCCCCGTCGAGTATGGAGATTGCTTCCTTGTGTTTACCCTGTGCCTGCTTGATCTCCACCAGCTTGTCGACCGCTCCGAAGAGCGGAGGCCAGATCTCGTGGGCGCGAAGAAAGTGGTTCTCGGCTGCGGATATCCTTCCGTCATCGAACTCGACCAGCCCGGCGGTGTGGAGCAACGATGCGGCCGTGACGGGTATCAACTCCTCGCCGATATCCTCCAGTTCCAGCGCCTGTCGCGCCAGTAGATCGCCGACCTCTATCACCTTCTGCGCCTCGACCGTTTTCTCCGTGCGATGAAGGTCGAACAGAGCCGTCTGAACCCGGTCCATCACAGCGGCGTAGATCTCCTCTTCGGGCGCAATCTCGGCAGCTTCAATATAAAAATCGACAGCGGACTCGGGGTGACCCAGTGTCTCGAAAGCCATTCCGATGCAGATGGGGAAACGCGGATCCTTGCGGTCGAACGAACGGGCGGTGATGCAGGCCCTCAGCTCCGACCTCGGGTCGTCCCTTCCCAATACCCCGGCGAGGGCGAAATAGCTCTCACCCGGATCGTCCCCCTCCGAGATGTCCTCGAGCAACTCGATGAACTGCGCGCCGACGCCGCTATCCAGCCCCATCTTCCGCATCGGGGCCAGGGCCTCCGTGGGATCCCCGGCGAGGAAGTAAATGTGGACGATATCCTTTCCCGTACCTGCTCTTTGCATGAGCATCTGGAACATGAACCCCGACTGATCCACCTTTGACCACTCCAGTTCGTCCAGCAGCCGGAGCATCGCATCGTGCCTCTTGACCAGCAATCCGGCCAGGTGGTCTACCAGTTCTCTGTCAGGGACCAATTTCGCAACCTTGAGATACACGTCGCAGACGGAGGACAGGCGCTCCACCTCATCGGAGATGGTCATCCTCACCGACTCCGACCACTCCGACAACTCCCGGTACCGCTCTTCGTGACGCGCATCATCGGGTCGCGCGAGCATCATGAACCTCAAGCTCGCCAGGACAATTGCCTCATCGCCGCGGCTCTCGTATCGATCCGTGATCCAGCCCGCCGGCTTCACCAGCGCCTCCGCCACCCTCGACGATTGAAAATCCGATGGCGCGTGAAGGGCCAGCCCCGATGTGAACAGGTCGAGCCTCTTTGAAAGCTCGCCCTTCGGAAGTTTTTCGAATGAAGCGGCGTACGATTCCGCCAGCCGGTCGCGAAGGGGAATCCTTCCCGGATGATCCTCGGGAAGCAACACGAGCGTCTTTTCCCAGCCGGTTCGATCTGCCGCGGCTATCTTCCCGGGCACGGTGATTTTATCGAATCGCTTGACCGTCGCCCTGTCCCGCGGGGAAACGGTCTTCATGGGCGCGCCGGAGCATCCAACCGAGATCAGCGCGAGTATTGCTAGTAATATGGCATACCTGCTAGACAACATTGGAAGAGTGTATGTGGTTACTCATGGAGGCGCAAGGAATCGACCGGCATCAACCATATGAGCTGGAAAGGCTCGCACGCCTGCGGCCGGCGCTGGAGAAACGGTCGCTGATCATCGGGGCCGTAAAAAAACACTTTTGCGACCAGGGGTTCCTGGAGGTGGAGACCCCCGCGAGGATCCCCTCCCCCGCGCCCGAGCTTCACATCGACGCCGAACCGTCGGGTACCCGCTTCCTGATTACCTCCCCCGAGCTCCAGATGAAACGTATGCTCGCAACCGGTCAATACAACCGGATCTTTCAGATCTGCCGCTGTTTTCGAAAGGGGGAGCGCGGCGAAATACACCTGCCCGAATTCACGATGATCGAATGGTATCGCGCAGGAGCGGGGATCGCGGATCTCATGGAGGATTGCGAGGAAACGATCCGCTGTGCGGCCATCGCTTGCGGCGTTTTTCCAACAGTAAATCGCAAGAACGCCACAGTGGATCTGAGCCCCCCGTGGGACAAAATATCGCTGGCGGATGCCTTCGAGAAATTCGCCGGTTGGCGTCCGGGCGCCTCCCCCGATCCCCACAGGTTCGACAGGGATCTGGTGGACAAAGTGGAGCCGTCCCTGCCATTGACGCGCCCCGTCTTTCTGGTCGGATACCCGTCGTCCATGGCTTCCCTGGCTCGCCTGAACCAGAACGACCCTAACACTGCCGAGCGTTTCGAGCTCTACGCCGGAGGCCTGGAGCTGGCCAACGGCTTCGCCGAGCTCACCGACCCGGTGGAGCAACGCAAGAGGTTCGAGGATGAGGAATCCGCGCGTCGCGCCGCCGGCAAGCAGCCATACACCGTTGACGAGCGCTTCCTTGCCGCCCTCGAGTCGGGGCTTGCCCCGTGCGCCGGCATCGCCCTTGGGGTCGACAGGCTGGTGATGCTGTTGACAGGCGCGGAAAAGATCGACGATGTGGTCGCCTTTCCGGAAGGAACGACATAGCATGCGGCCCATGAAAAAACGGCGGCGCCACCGGAACCACCTCATACCGTGGAAACTCGCTCAACTGTTCGCGGTATGCGCGCTCGTTGTCCAGGGATGCGGTTTCGGTCGCCCGCCCGCCGAGTCCGTCGTTATCCTGAACGAGCCCTACCCGCGCCACAACGACCCGGATGCCGTGGTCTTCAACGACTTGCCGGTCAGGCTCTATTTCCATTCCCAGCCTCCTCCCCCAAATACCGAGATACTCCGGCCTATTCGAACCCGATCGACCATAGTGGCTGCCGGAAAGACATGCAGAGACGCCGGAATCGAGGGGTTGAGGAGACTCCAGCGGATCGCCGTGAAATACAAGGCCGACGCCGTGATAAATATCAGGGCCACCTGGAACGGTGAGCAACTGGGCGATGACACCACCTTCGGCTGCCGCCTGATCGGCAACAGATACACTCTCATCTGGGAGGGAGCCCTGGCCCGAATACCGGCCTTGCCGGATGAAGGCGCAACCTCCCACGACCCGGCCGACGATGACGCGACCACGGCGCTCCGAAAATTGGAGAGCTTGTACTACCAGGGACTCATCACCAAAGAGGAGTTCATGGAGCGGCGCAAAAAAATTCTCGACGGCATTTAGTTCTTTTCATTTTGCAAAACCATTAATCGTTGTGGAAAATGGAAAGGGTCATTAAACTAATATGATACCGGTGAATTTATAAGTATGTGGGGTTCGGGCGTTTCCAAGATCTGAAAAAATGAAAGGTCTGTAAAAATGTCATTGTTTACGCGATCTTTTGGGGTTGTTGCCCTGTTGTTGCTTGTCGGCAGTTGTTCTCTGATTGTACCGGAAGCAGATGACGGCACCTCGGACACCGACACGAGCACCGACACGGACACCGATACGGATGTCGACACGGATGCCGATACTGATACCGATATTGACACAGACACCGATACTGACACCGATACTGACACCGATACGGATACCGATACTGACACAGCTACTCCCTGCACCGGCCCCGGCGACTGCGGCGGAGATGATTGCGTGGACGGTTGGTGCTGCGACAATGCGTGCGACGGAATGTGCGAGGCATGCGACATAACGGGATTCGAGGGGACATGCACATCCTATCCGGATGGAGTGGATCCCGAGGACGATTGCTACGACGCGGGCCCGTCGAGCTGTGGCGAGAACGGCGTATGCGACGGCTTGAGCGGCTGCGCGCTCTTTCCCTCCGGGGTCGTTTGCGACGACCTGGAGCCGTGCACTTCGGACGACCAGTGCGACGGATTGGGGACGTGCGAGGGTCTCGTGCCGACGGACTGCGATCCGGGAGTGGGCAACGAGTGCTGCGTGGGAGCGTGCTCGACATTGGCGGGATGTTACACGGTGGACGATGGTTGCGACGATAACTGTGGAGCCAACAATATGTTGAAGGGGCAGAGCTGCCTGGGCTGCGGTCCCGCTGCGGGAGTGGGCATCTGCTCGGGCGGTTCGGTGCACACATGCGACGAATTCTCGCACAGCTTGTGCGAAGATGTCGATTGCGATGGAACCACCTACTTTTGCACGAACGACGGGGGATCCTGGGAGTGGAGGAGCTCTGTGTTGTGCGACGACGGGGACGATTGCACGTTCTCGGATGCATGCTGGGGGAGCAGTTGCGTCGGCACGGTATACAGCTGCCCTTCCAACAACTGCACCACGCGTGCTTGCGACGGCCTTGGTGGTTGCACGGATACATTCGAACCGGTCACGACGACGTGCGGGACGATAACGTGCCCGACAGACTACTGCAATCTGGGCAGCTGGTGGGACTATCTGCCGGACTGTACGAGCTACTGCGACGGCGCCGGCACTTGCGTCGATTGCACGTGCACTGCCGCCGA
>JAUXHN010000025.1 GCA_030621515.1 Deltaproteobacteria bacterium
CATGAGCCCTGACCCCAGCGGGAATGATTGCTCCACGGCTACCAGGATGGTCATGGGGCTCCCGCTCAGGTTGGGATAGGCTATCCGGCCGCTGCCGGAAAGCAGACATGAGGTGTCGGCGCAGTCGGTTATATAGTTGATGGCGATGGACGGCCCGCTCAGGGCCTCCACCTCCAGATTCTCACCGTCGGGAACGTTCACCTCGAACCAGATCGTGCCTCCTCCCGCAGTCGTACACCCCGGAAGGCTGTCGTCGAAGGAGTCGGCCACAAAGTTGGACCAGTCATCGAGGAAATTGTAGAACGCCGGCGAGTCGGGAACCACTATGGGATTGCCGCAAGTTGCCCCCAGCCCCGTGTCGGTATCAGTATCCGTGTCGGTATCAGTATCCGTGTCGGTATCAGTATCCGTATCGGTATCAGTATCCGTGTCGGAATCCGTGTCCGTGTCGGTGTCGGAATCCGTGTCGGTGTCGGAATCCGTGTCAGAATCTGTATCACTGTCCGTATCGGAATCGGAATCCGTGTCATTTCCGGCGTCGTCATCGTCGTCACGAGCGTCAATGCTCTCGGCACAGGACGATAACGCCCAGACCATGGCCGATCCGATAAACAAATGTAAAAAAAATCTTTGCAACATGCCAGGGCTCCTTTGTCTTATGCATTCACCAAATATCAGAGTGTATCCGAATGTTATTTTGCCATATCATAGATATTCATTGTTAGAAAAAATTAAATTCTGGAAAACCAGACATGCAGGTCATCAGTGATGATCGGATCGTCATTGGAAAATAACAGATGCTCATCGAAGTTCCCCTGAATACCGACGGATGCGGTGGCACCGTTATCCGCGCTGTCCCCGATTGACATATTGTCATAACAAAAATGGATCAGGCCTGTGTTTCCATCAATGACCACGGTGAAAACATATTCGCCGAGCCCGGAACTCGCCCACGGGGGGGCATTCCACTCGACGGTGAATATGCTGCCGCCCGACTGTGCGTAAACCCCGGCGGGATTCGCCGCGCCGGGATACAGGTCATCCCAAAAGGGCGAGACGATCGGCGGATCGTGGCCGAATATACTTTCATAGGGGATGGTTCCACCCGAGGGCTCCGCGCTGGGGGTGGGGCCGAAAGTGATCTGTCCGTTCGCCCCTACCCACATGGAGTCGTGCGTATTTCCGAAGAAAGGAAAGTCGAATCCCAGGCTGACGAGGACGCTGTCCGTGTCGGTGAGCCCCAGGTTGTTGGCGGGGGTGATTATATCCTGACAGATGGACAGATCGGAATCCGTGGCCCCGAAATACCAGCCGGTCAAAGAGGACGGGCCGGTGGACGGAAACATGGTGGATGGAGGTGTGGTCGCTTCGAAGCTGACGTTGAGCGGGCCCGTCGATACTCCGTTTCCCTCCACTGCCACCCAGACAACGGTCGCTGACGCCGTGTCCGCGTTGTACCAGCCGGCCGCAGGTCCACAAGAGCGTATGCAATCGGTACCGACGCACGAACTCTTGATCACGATTTCCGTCTCGGTTCCTCCCGTGTCCTCCACCAAAAGGAAGCTGGCGGCCGGAACGGATATCTCGAACCACACCTCAGAGCCGGATCCCATGGTCGGCGCGCAGCCGGGGCTCCCGGTGAAGCCGTTGGAGAAGGTCGAGAGATCTCCGGTCCACACGTAGGGTCCCAGCCCGAGATCCGGCACCGTGTGGGCGTTGGTACAGAAGTCGAATGGGATAGCGGGCTCGACGTCGATCTCCACGTCGAGGTCGGCGAGGTTGTCCAGGGGATCCTCGGCCTTGACGACCGCGTAGACCGTCGCGGCGGAGGTTCCGTCATTGTGCCAGGCGGCGTGCTCCGGTTCATTGGAGCCGGCAATACAACCGACAACCGGGCAGGAATCGGCGATGTACACGGCGGCCTCGGTCGACGAAGTTTCCCCCACGAAGATCGCCTCGTTCGGAGGCACGCTCACCTCGAACCAGATATCGCTGCCGGCGGCCGCGGCGCACGAGGGATCGAACCGCCACGCCGGGTTGTAACCGGAAAGGTTCAGGGTCTGGGAATAGGGGAAAGACACCGCGTGGGCTGTGGTGCACGCGTCCCCCGGTCCGATGGGTTGAGACGAGAAAGTCAGATCGATGACGCCCGATGGGGCCGGATCCACGGCCTCCAGGGCGATCATGACAGTTGCCGTCGTCGCCGGATCTTCATTGGGAAAAGACAAGGTTCCGGCGCCCCAAAAAGGACAGACCGAGGTATCGGCGCATCCGTCGACCACGTGCAGGACCGTGGGTGGGCCGGTTGCTATCAGGTTGTCGGTCACGGTCAGGATGGAGCTCGCGGGGATGATCACCTCGAACCAGACGTCGGGGCCGTTCGCCACAGCGCAACCGCTGGTGATATCGAGGGTCAGGGTGTCGCCGTAATCCGACCAGAGGCCGGACCAGGTGTCGCTTCCCGCGCTGACGTCCAGCGACGTGATCGGGAAGGTGCAGAAATCGCCCGCTGTTGGAGAATGCAGGGAAAACTCGAATTGGGCGTCGGTGAGATCCTCTGTGATGCTCATGGCTCCCGTCGCCACCAGGATCACCTGATCCGAGCCGGTCGAGTTGTGCCATGAAAGGGCTTCCGGATCGGGAGCGGCGGCATAACTCCATACAACGGGAGATCCCGTGCAATCGCCCAGGGCGGCGATGAACGCGTTCGCGGTGCCGGCAACCTTGCTCACCGAGAGGACCTGGTTGTCGCTCACCGTTATCTGGTGCCATACATCCGGCCCCGTGGCGCCCGTGCAAACAGGACAGGTGGGGGTGAGCAGCGGGTTCAAGTCGGACCACGTGTACGTGGGCGTCATCATTGTCCCGTCGGTGGGGATGGCGTCCGGGCACGCGTCGCCCTCCGGAAGATCCGTCAGGGTCACAGTAACCTCGAACTCGCCGGTGCTCATGTGGTCGTAGTTCTGAATGAATGCATACACGGTCACATCCAGAAGGGTGTCGTTGGCGTGGGTCACGGAGCTCCCAACGTGGTTGTCATTGGACACCGGGCACGAGATGCAATCCTGCGAGTAACCCAGGTGAAACGAGTAGTCCGGACTCCCCGCATGGAAGGTCAGAAGGGTCTGCGCGGGAACGGTGATCTCGAACCAGATGTCCTGCCCGAGGGAGTAGACACTCCCGCACCCCGAGGGCATCGGGTTGATCTGAAAATCCGTGACGGCGAAGGTTTCGGTCTGAGGGGTTGTGACGGTCACCAGGTTCAGTACAAACGGATCGATGCAGGTTTCCCCGTGTCGCTCGTAGCGATCGAAGGTCAGCTCGAAGGGCGCGGAGGCGAAGGGGATGTCTGCCTCGACGGCGATTATCACGGTCTCGTCGGCCAGGGCGGCGTTGTAGTGCAGAACGCTGCTTGTGTCGGACACAATGCCCGATCCGAGACATTCATCGGCCGAGCAATCACTCAGGAAGTTGACGTAGTGAATCTGATCCGACTCTACCGAGAGATATTCTCCGGCCGGTACGGCAATGTCGAACCAGACCGTGTTGCCCTCATCGTCGTCGCAGTTGGGCATGCCGCCGTCGAAGTTGTCTTCCTGAAAATACATCCAGTCGCTGGAGAAGACGAACCCGGGCGGATCGTCCGGAACGATGATCGGATCGGAACACTCCCAGCCGCCGCCCGGATCTCCATCGTTCGCGCCCGCGTCCGGCTCGGTATCCGTATCGGTGTCGGAATCGGTGTCGATGTCGGTGTCGGTGTCGGTGTCCGTGTCGGTATCGCCATCCGAGTTCGAGTCGTCGTCCCGATGGTCATTGCCTTCGATGCAGGAAACCTGCGTGGCCGCCGCCAGGAGAAGCAATAAGAGATAAATCCATGTGGATGACCGCATTTGACGTCCTTCACGAATCTTCGATCGCGATCCCGACATTGGGACATTCTAGTCCCAGTACTTGAAAAAATTGTACCATTGCTCCGGATATCTTCGAACCATCGATTCCAACCGGTCGAAACACTCCTGTGCGACGGCCTTCATCGTGGCTTCGCGCTCGCTTCGTTTCGAGAGATCCACGTTGATGGGGCTAAGCGCGACGAAGCGATAGGCCAGCTTGCCCACCCTGATTCCGAAGATGGGGATAAGTGGCGCCTTTGAGAGTCCGGAGAGCACGTACGGTCCTTTTGGAACGCGACATTCATGTCCCATGAAGCTCACATTAAGGTGCTGCTGGTCCTCGTCGAAGAGCCGATCTCCGGAGATTGCCACCAGCTCCCCTTTGCGCAGAGCCTTCATCACCTCCATGACCCCCATGTCCCTCTCCTTCTGAACGATGACCACCTTCACCCGGCCGGCCTCGAGCTGCGCCCGCTGGAGGGCTTCTACCTGCTCCCCCGCGTACTTCCCGATGATCAGGGTGATGGGCACGTCGTATTTCTTGAGGCAATGGACGGCCACCTCCCAGTTTCCCAGGTGCGCCATCCACAGGATCGCCGGGCGCCGCTCCTTCGCCGCGTCGGTCAACGATTCCAGCCCCTCGTGGGTGAGACTGAACCGATCCTGCCGACCGCTCTCGATGAGGAAACGGTCCAGGAAAACCGTGGTGAAGCTCTTGAACTGATTCCAGGCCATCTTTTTCCAGGTGGAACGATCTGCGTCCGGGTGCATCGCGCGATAGAAATCGATGGAGGACTTCACCTCCCGGCGGTGAAAAACATAGTAGTAGAAAACTATGAATCGCGCGAACAGAGACACGAACCAGTATCCGAAAATCCGGTAGAAGATCCCGATGATTCTGTAACCGAACCTGGATCCTCGGGGTGTTTCATCGGAGTTCATGTGGGGGAATATAGTGGCGACCGGTGATCCCCGCAACCATGAGATGGGATAGGGTCTTCAAGGTTATATTTGTAAGACTATTTTTCGGTGCGACAGGTAGTCGCGGATCTCCCTGAACCCGGGGCTACTCGAGGGGGTTGATGGTCGCGGTTCCGGTGCCGCCGAGGTAGGCGTAGCTATCGTCGTCGTCGTAGCCGACCACGATCACGGCGATGCCCTCGTCGCCGGCAAAGGTATGGACCCCGTCCGCGATCGAAACCCGCGCCACCTCGTGGTCGTTGCCCACCGGGATGAACTCGGCGTTGTCGATCGGCGCGCCGTCCACCAGGACTTCGATGCCGGCAGGACGGACCACGGTGACCACGTCGTACATCCAGTGCTCGGGCACGAGCAGCACGTAGCGATCGAGGTACTGCTCCACCGGCGAGATCTGCACCTGGGAGGGATCGCCCAGAGTGGGCTCCACATTTGGGTTGACCTGAGACGACCCGGTCATGTAGTTGCACACGCCGATCGGCTTGTCCGCCGTGATGTAGAAGTCGCCGGGATCGTCCATCGTGCCGTTGACGAACGCCTCCCAGACCTCCCCCTGGTTCAGCGTCACCGCCACCGAGGGCAGGCCGGTCACGGCGAATGAAGCATCGAACTCGATAGTGGTGCCGTCCTCACTGGCCACGATCTGCCACAGGGTCGACTCGATCGGCGAGAGCGTGGAGCGCACCGGCATCCGGGCGGCCACGAACTCCCGGCCCCACTTCTGTACGCCGGTCAGCTGCTCGTGCAGGTGGTCGCATGCGCTGGAACCCAGCGGGATCGTCGTTCAGGTGTTGCCGCTGAACACCGCGATCGGGTGATCTTCGTCCGAGGTAATCCTTGTTCCCGTCAGGCTCTGGTTGGAGATCGCGACCTCGAACTGGGCCACGTCCCCCTGGTTCATGGTGACATTGAACGGCACGCCGGGCGACCCGGCCGGGATGTTCACGGCCGAAACCGTGCTAACGCTCGGGGTGACCTCGATTACGGTGCCGTCCTCGGCCGCGATCACGGTCGCATAGACGTCCTGGGCATCGTTGATCTTCTCGGCGCCGAACACGTAGTGGATCGAGTCCCAGGCCCAGACCTGGTACAGCAGGGTGGCGTCCGAGGTGTACGACTCGTCGGCCTCGTAGGGGTTGACCTGGTAGGCCACGATCGGCACGTCCGAAGTGATGCGGTAGGCCCCGCCGCTGTGGAAGCCGCTGCCGTTGACGTGCTTGTCCGGAACCGTGAATATATGCAGGTTCATCGGGTCGATCGCGACCGGTCCGCCGTTGACGGCGGCGGTCCAGGTGGCGCCGACCTTCTCCTCCACGACCACATTGGCCACGCTGCCGAGCTGCACGTTGGAGACGAAGATCGCGTACTGGTCGGTGTCGTAGGAGATCACCAGGTCCGAGTCGATCGCGTAAAACAGGCAACCCACCGAGGAGTGCCCCTGCTCGGCCTCCTCACAGGTCTCTGGGATGGCGTGGAGATCCCCGTCGTAGACGCACTCGCCGTCAACGCACTTGTACGGATCCTCACAGGTCTCCACATACTCACTCTCGTTGTCGGGACCGATGCACTCGTGGACGTCGTCGCCCACGCAGAACATCTCGCCCACGGTGCAGTCGGAATCGGAATCGCTGTCCGTATCCGTATCTGTGTCCGTGTCGCCGCCGGTGTCATCGCCCGACTCGGTTCTGGCGGCGGAAGAACAACCCCCGAAGCCAGAACAAAGCACCGAGAAAATCATGATCAGGATGAGTCTGATGGCCATCTTATCCTCCGATTCGATTCATGAAATATTGTCGCATACATTATTGACCCTCGACACTGTTTAAACCAGCTCTTCGAAAGGGGGATTGTTCCTCTCCTTTTCTCCGGTGCCTCTTACCGATCAATGATAGGATAATCTCACGTTCAAAACGAAAGGGTTGGGGAATGAGGTACTTGCTTTTGATGGTGCTGGCGGTCGCGCTGGTCTGCGCCGGGTGTGGTAACGATAGTCGCGGGGCTGGGGGAAGCGATTCGGATTCGGACACCGATATGGATACAGACTCGGATACAGACACCGACACGGACACAGATACCGACACAGATTCAGATACCGACACCGATACAGATTCAGATACCGACACCGATACCGACACAGACACCGATACCGACAGCAGCAGTGATTGCATTGCCTGCACTGCCTCACCCGCAGGCAGCTGTGCCTACAATGCAGTCGCGGTCGGCCACTATCAGGGCGGCAATCGAACTGTCTGCATCGAAACGGGAGACGGCTCGTCGTTCTCGCTGGCTCTGCTGAGTTACGAGGTGACCGATTGGACCGTAATTGGTGCGACTTCTCGGATATCAGAAATCGCAGTGTACGGGTACGATGGTATTGGGACGATCAACGGCAACGGAGGGATCACTACCACCACATGGTTGGAAGGCAGCGCCGGTTGCAGCCCCTACATCTATTCGACCACTATGAGCGATTGCAACGGCCACCTGGACTTCGCGAGCTGTGTTTTTGGCGTGAGCCCATCCAACGTGTGCCACATGGAGATCGGCCTGCCGGATGCTTGCGGCTATCCATCATACTCTTGCTTGGGGATCGATCCCTGACATTCAGGGTTTTGTCTCATAGGGGAGTTAGGGGTTCAAAGAAACTACCTCGGCGCGGCTATCTTCTTGGCGCTCGGCCAGGAGTCGTCGGTCTTGACGATCTGACGCTTGACGGGGTTGCGGGGGCGTTCGTAGCGCGAGCAGTATTTCTCCCACAGGTCGATCACCCGGGTGGACTCCCCGTCATCTTCGAGCCCCTCGTAGAGTTTACCCAACTCCACGCGACCGTCCTCGCAGGCGTTCCACCCGTCCGCATCCTCCCACGCTCCAAGTGAGTAACTGTACATGGCCGGAATGGGGCGCGCGGCCATCTGGGCCAGGAGATCAACCCAGGCCATTATCAATCGCGCCTTGCGAACATTGTACGCATCGCCGTGGATCTCACCTAAATTGAAGGTGTAATCCTCGAACAGCTCGTCGCCGGTCTCCGGATCCTGGTACTCGATGGACAGCATCACGTCGTCCTGGGGACGAATCTCCCCTCCCCTGGCCATCAGATCCGACAGGAAGAGCTGGGAGGTGTTTGCGAAGTAGTGAATGGCCTGCACGTCTTCTTTGACGGTGGAACTCTCCTCTCCGTAAAAGACGTTCATCCTGAGTGATTCCGGCAGACGCAACAGGAAGTGCACATCCAGCGCCGTGGTCTCTATAAGGGAGATGAAACGAGGACCGAAGACCGCGTCCACCTCGGCCTCCGAGCCCAGAAAGACGTAAGCGCCCTTGCCCCGCTCGGTCAGACGATCCAGCAGCGAGTCGTTGAAGTCCCTTCCCACGCCCACTCCCGAGAGCCGTATGCGGCGGCTGTCGTAGTACTTGGAGATCATGGAGATCATGCGCTCGTCGGTGACTCCCGTGTTGGTGAGGGCATCGGTGATCAGGATCAGCCGGTTGGAATACTCCGCCTGGTATGTGCGGTCGGCGATCTCGTACCCTCGGGAGAGCCCCTTGTGAATATCGGTGGCGCCCATGGGGCGAAGCGCGTCGATGGCGCGCTCGAGGTCGCTGATCTTGTCGCGGCCCACCACGAAGTTCTCCACCGGTACGCACACGCTGTGATCGAAGAGCACCAGGTGGACCATGTCGCCGTCCTTCAACTCTTTGACGCTGCGGCTCAGGCCTCGCTTGAGGTAGTCCATACGACCCTCGTCATGCATGGAGCCGGAACGATCGATGACCCATGTAAGGACCATGTTGCGCCTGCTCGCCTTGTCGACCGGACGACCGCGCACGGACATGGAGAGCGAGTATATGCCGTCCTCGCGGGGATCGGAGGCAACGTCCGCGTGTACGGCGAAGTCGTCGTCACCGCCGACGGTGAGCGTCTCGAACGAGAAGTAGTTGAGCAGCTCGTGGGGCCGGATGTGGTCGAGGGGCAAGGGCAGGAACTTGTCGATGGCGTAGATGACCCGCTGGGCGGAGGAGAGGCTCATGGTGTCGTCGTTGGACAGGTAGATTTCCGCGCCCCAGTCCTCGTACTCGGATCCAATCTCATCTTCAATCGGCTCGCCCACATCGCCCGCGATCTGCAACTCGGAATCGTCGTAATCGGCGCCGGCGATCTCTTCGGATTCGGCCATCTCCATCGCGGGTGCCGCCTCTCTCGATCTGTCGGGGCTGGATGACTGTGCGAAAGGCGCGGACGCAGAATCGGCCGAAGGAGCCGACGATGGAGGCGGCGGCTGTGCGGCCGACGGGGGCGGGCTCGCAGGTGAAGGTGTCGCACCGGGGGCGGGCGCCGATTTGGCCATTCCCGCAGAGCTTCCACCACCGGCCCCGGAGCCGAGCAGACCATCGAGGTTTGAGCCGGGTCGCTTGTACTTCTTGCCGCTTTTCTTTTTCTTGTATTTCTTTCCCTTGTATTTCTTTCCCCCGTTTTTCTTTTTGGGCCTTGGCTTTTTCATGACAGGGGGCCTAGGCTTCGCGCCGGAGGCGATCTTCTTTTCTTCCTTGTCATACATCCCGTAGCAGCGACCCATATCCATCTTGAGGGCCGGCAGGGAGCTGTAGTTCGGTTTGGGCACGGTCAGGGTTCGCCTGTGGGACGGATGGCGCCTGGCCTCGAACTTGTGCGCCGGAGCGTCGTATCCCCCCGGTGCTGTCTCCCCCGCGATCTTGGGATCCCCTTTTCCCGGTTCGCTCACGTCTCCCTTGATAGCCGGACCGCAGCTGATCGCGAGGAACAGGATCGGCCAGAAGAATTTGGATGCAAATATTCGTTTCATGCTCATCTCCCTTGATTCGCGGAACATGGCCGAGAAAAAACGACCGTTGCCCGTACTGACGGTGTAATCGATAAAAGGATCTATATCATGATGCTGCGGGTCATGGCGATGGATTCCGGTCTAGCCGGCCAGGGCTTCGAGGATGCTTTCCTCCGCGATGGCGCCCGAACGCACCACCGAGACGGCGCCGTTGCTCACGTCCACCAGGGTGGATTTCTCACCCGGCGACAGATCGCCCGCGTCGATGAGGAGGTTCACCGTGCGGCCGAAGTTCTTCTTGACCTGAGCGATCGAGTGGGCACCCTTCTTCTTGGCCAGGTTGGCCGACGAGACGAGAACGGGCCCGCCGAAGGCCGCGATGACCCTGGAAGAAACGTCGTCCTCCGGCACGCGCACCCCGAGCCAGCCCTTTGCCTTTGTCAGCGGTTTTCTCACCTTGGGGTGAAGACTGTCGCCGGCCTTGAAGAGCAACGTGACAGGCCCCGGCCAGAAACGATCCATGAGCGTGCGCGCATCGGGTGAGATGACGGACGCCACCTTGTCCACCCAGCTTCGGTCCGGTACGAAGACCAGCGCCGGCGCGTTCTTGACCCGCCGCTTGGCGTGGATCATCGCCGTGACGGCCGACGGGGATCCCAGATCGGCCGCGAGCTTGTACCCGGACGGCGTCGGGATGCACACGAGTTCACCGTTCGCGAGAGCCTCTCCTATTTGTTTGTAGAGTTGCGGGTTGGATTGCAGTTCGGAAAACTTGATTGTTTTCATTCACTCTCCTTCAATGTCTTACTACTATTTTGCAACAATTCGGGGCTTCGCGCCATTCCCGTATCGTGTAATGTTTTTTATTTTTCTTCGGAGATGGCCTCCACGGCTATCTCGTAGATTCTTTTCCTGGAGACGCCCAGAGCCCTGCTCAGGTTCGCCGCGACGTCCTTCGCCGATCCTCCGGCGCTCACCTGCGCAACGACGAGCTGCGTGAGGCGCGCGGTCGAGATCTCCTCCATTGTTTGTTCGTTTCCCGCCACGACGACGGTGATCTCTCCCCTGACCCGGTCCGAGAACCGGTCCGCCAGATCGTCGAGGCTTCCGCGGGCTATCTCCTCATGGATCTTGGTCATCTCCCGGAGCACCACGGCAGGTCTGTCCAGGCACACCCGGGCGAGATCCCCGAGGGTTCGTCCCAGGCGGTTGGGAGATTCGTACAGCACCGAGATCGATGGGTCCACCGCGATGGCCTTGAGCCGATCTTCCCGCTTTTTTTTCGAACGGGGAAGAAAACCCACAAAGCGGACGCCTTCCCCTCGGAGGGCCGCCACTGAAATCGCTGCGGCGAGGGCGGACGGCCCCGGTATGGGCGAAACCGTTATGCCCGCTCGTGAAGCGGCGTCGACGAGTTGTTCGCCGGGATCCGAAATGGAAGGAGTCCCCGCATCGCTGACGAGGGCCACGTCATCCCCGCCCTCGAGTCGGGCGAGAAGGGAAGGAACCGCGCGCCGCGCGTTCTGCTCGCGAAAACTGACGCAGGGAGTGGAGATATCGTATCGGCCCAGGAGCCTGGCGGTCACCCGGGTGTCCTCGGCGGCAATAACGGAAACGCTCCGCAACACCTCGAGAGCTCTCACGGTGATATCTTTCAGGTTGCCGATGGGGGTTCCGACCACGAATAGAGTTCCCCCATCCCGCCCGCCCGAACTCATTCCTCGTCCTCTTCGAAGTACTCCGGCATCCCGGCGGTAAGGTAGGTTCGGAGCTTGGTGAGCAGGCGCTTCTCCACCTGGCGTATCCGTTCCCTGCTCACTGTGAACTCGTCACCGATCTCCTGGAGCGTCATGGGGTCGTTGCTCATCAACCGCTTGCGAAAGATGAACGCCTCCTTGTCGACCAGGGTCTTCCCGTACGCCTCCAGGTGATCGGACAGGGCGTCGTCGAAATGCGCCTCCATGAACAGCTCGTCCTGTAGCTCCCGGGGATCCGGCAGCATGTCCATGCGCGTGAGCGAGCGCCCCTCCCCGTCAAACATCTCCGCGTTCAGGGATACGTCGTCGCCCTTGAGCCGCTTGTCCATGTCGACCACTTCATTCTCGGAGACGCCGATGCGATCCGCGAGCATCGTGGTCGTCGGTTCTATACCCATGGCCTTGAGGCGCGCGCGCTCCTTGTTGAGATTGAAGAAGAGCTTGCGCTGGGCCTGGGTGGTCCCGAGCTTGACGAGCCGCCAGTTGTTGAGGACGAACCGGAGTATGTACGCGCGGATCCACCACGCGGCGTACGATGAGAGCTTGACCCCCCGCGAGGGATCGAACTTCTTGACCGCGTGCATGAGGCCGATGTTGCCCTCCTGGATGAGGTCCATGATGTTCCGGTAGGCCCGTCGGTATTCGAACGCAATCTTGACGACGAGGCGCAGGTTGGAAGTAACCAGGCGCGCCGCCGCCTGGACATCTCCGGTGGCGACATAGTGCTCGGCGAGGGTCTTCTCCTCAGCGGGATCGAGCAGGGGGTAGTTCCTGATCTCCCGCAGGAAAGCATCGAGTGGATCGTATTTGGTTACGTCGGCCGGCCTGGCGGGAGGCATCGAGGGCCTGTTGGGTTTGTTCTTTTTCTTCTTTGCTACCATGCGTACCGACGACTCTCGCTGGCCGTTCCCTGGTTTCTCGTGTTAACCTGAATTGGTGTTAACATGCAAAATATAACTTGTCTCATCGGTACCCAAAAGACAGCATGAGCCTATCCCAGCAGGCACTAAATGGAAGTTGATTACCGACCGGATTTCGAGGAACAAAGGGCCCGCTATTCCTTCTGCTTCACCTGCGAGGACTGCGCCCACTTCGACGGCGAGACCGGCGAGTGCCTGCACGGTTTTCCAAACCGGCAGCACAGACTGAAATACTATATGAGCGAGATCCGCCCGGGCACCATTCTCTTTTGCAAGGACTTCGATCTGGCGTGATCCCTATTGAAGCTGGCCTCAAACATCTTCCCCTTCCCCTACATCAGGGGAAGGCCGGGATGGGGTTATTTCTTCTTGCCCTTTTTACGACGCTTCTTGCGATCTCCCACCACTCCGGCGGACACCGCCTGCTTGTCGATCACAGAGATCATATCCATCTTGAGCACCCGCCTGCCATCCACATTCTTGACCTTGCCCCTCAGTCGGACCCTCGCTCCGGGAAGGATCACTTCCTCTACTCCCTGGAACTGCTTGCCGTACTGCTTTGTCAGTTCCTGGTGATGTTCCCGCGTGAACTTCCCCGGTTTTGCCGGGACCACGGCGAGGATGCCGCCCTCCATCTCTAGCTCGAACGGAGAGTAGACCTCCGCCTCCTTGAGCTTGTGAATGGTGGGCTGCGGGTTGCGTCCGCCCGTCATCACCAGATACGATCGATAGAAGTACGCCACGCAGTTCTGCCCGCGAACCGGCGAGCGCAGGGGCTCCTCCACGCGGGCGATGCCCTCGACGATGTTCACCCCATTCTCCAGCTTATCGAATTTCCCGGTGGGCTCCGGATCCTTGAAGAATGTGGATATTGACCTGATCATTACGGCCCCTTTCGGTGGGGACCATAATGATCATTTAACCAAAGGGCAAGAAGCATGCGCGCGCGGAACCACTAACGAGATGCTGCGGAGACGCTCCAGTCTGCGGCGAGGTAGACCGGTTGGGAACCGACGTTGGAGGTGTGGTAGTAGCTGTTTGCGTTATCATCCGTGATCCCCGACAGGCCCGCCGGGCTGAAGGTGATTCCAGAGGGAAGCGTCGGGTGGGTTGCTCCCTCACTGAAGGCGACCATATCAATCCAGTTGGTCCCCGTGGAAAGATTGCAGGTGCCGGAGCAGAGCGCGACCCAACCTCCTCGCCCGTCGGAAAAGGGAATATTCTGTCCGGCGTCTATGTCGCCCGCGAGAGGTGTTTCGGCAACGTAGACCGAGCCTCCGGGCGCAAGGATGTGGGTCGGCAGGTCAATGGTGAAATCCGTATATGAAGTGCTGGAATCGTTGATGTACAGCGCCATCGGGTTCAGATCGATGCTGCTGCCGGTGGGATTGTAAAGAACAAGATAATCGTTGGTGCCGATGTAGAGCTCGTCGATGCGAACGCTGCTGCCTCCCAGGCTGACGTAAATATTGATGACAACTGCAGCTGCGATCGGATTGCCGCACGTGTCGGTGACGCCCGTGCCTACCGTGAGCTCATAGTGATCGCCGTCGGCGAGGCCCGACAGGGCAATGTCGTACGTGCTCGCGTTCACCGTGGTGATGGCGCCCATTGTGCCGGAGCCGGTGACGGCAGCCCACGTGACGCTGGTGGTATCGACGTTGAGCACGTCCTCCGAAAAAGTGAGGGTGTAAGTATCCGCAGTGGTACCCACGGGGAAGATATCATCGGCCGACGTGACGGTCGGATCGCCGGCGACGGGATCGACACAGACCTCGATTGTGATGGCAATATCCACTGTTGCGGCCAGGGTTTCACCGCAGGTGTCCTCCACGCCGGTGCCGACACTGAGCGTGTACTCGTCGCCCTCGGCGGCGCCCGAGAACGCGACCGTGTATTCGGATCCGCTCACCTCGGTGATGGAGTCCATCGTTCCCGAGCCGGTAACCACGGTCCAGGTGATGTTGGTGGTGTCTGCGTTGAAGACATCTTCGTTGAAGGTCAGCGTGTAGGTGTCGTCAGTTGTGTCCCATGCGTACGCCTCGTCGCCGGAGGTGACAGTGGGAGCTCCGGTAACGGGATCGACGCACGGCCCGGTATCGGAATCGGTGTCGGAATCAGTGTCGGAATCACTGTCTGTGTCGCTGTCTGTGTCGGAGTCGGAATCCGAGTCGCTGTCGGAGTCGGAATCCGAGTCGCTGGAGGGGGGAGTCACGGTCGTGGTCGAACAGCCTGTGGAGAATACTCCAGAAGAAAGAACCATGACGCAGGCTAATACTGTGATTTGATTCATTGCCTTCCTTTCATATGGATAAGGCAATAGTATCATTTTGAGAAAATATCGAAATTGTTTTTAAAAACCCATATAGTATCTGCCAGCCGGACAGGAGTTCGGCCAAACTAAAAATGGAGAAGACAATGAATCGCTTTGCAATGGTAACAGCGGCCTCGATGCTCGCCCTGGGGCTTGTGGGTTGCGGCTCGCAGGACACGGACACGGACAGTACAATTGAGACTCTGAAGGTTGAAGACAAGGAGGCTCCGGGGCTGGCCGAGAATCAGACGGAGAAGGAAAGGGCGGGCGTGAAGACCGAAGTTCCCAGGCCGGTCAAACGGTCAAAAGAAAAGCTGTCGGCGTCGCATATCCTGCTCATGCACAAGGAGTCCAAGCGCGTTCCCCCGACGGTGACCCGCACGAAGGACGAGGCCAAAAAGCTGGCCGATGAGATCTACAAAAAGCTCAAGGGAGGCGCGGATTTCGCCGAGCTGGCACAGGAGCACTCGGATTGCCCATCCGGCGAGCGAAAGGGCGGCAACCTGGGCATCTTCCCGGCAAACCGGATGGCGCCCGAGTTCACGGAGGGGGTCAAGGGGATCGCCGTGGGTGAAATCACGGAGCCAGTCGAGACCCCGTTCGGCTATCACATCATCAAGCGCCAGGAGGTGGAGGAAGTTCACGCCAGACACATCCTGCTGATGCACGCGGAGTCCAAGCGAAAACCAACGTCCGTCACCCGCACAAAGGACGAGGCGAAAAAACTGATCGATGAAATCCAGAAGAAACTCAAGGACGGGGCCGATTTCGCCGAGCTGGCAAAGGAGTACTCGGATTGTCCGTCCGGCAAGAGCAGGGGCGGCGATCTGGGCACCTTCGGGAAAGCCCGGATGGCTCCTCCCTTCGAAAAAGCCGCGTTCGCCCTCGAGGAGAACGGTGTATCGGATGTTGTCGAGACCGAGTTCGGCTACCACATAATCCAGCGACTTCCGTAGTAACCGCGAAATCCACTATGCGCCGATGAGGACAATCATTACCATCATCATTGCGACCGCTACCATCTCGCTTCTTGGGTGCGGATCGCTTCGGCCTCCGCCGTACAGCGAGCACCCGGTGGACTTTGCATACGAGATCGACGGGCAGGCGCACCATCTGTCACAGGCGCGTGGCCGGCCGGTGGTGCTGGTGCTCGTGCGAATCGCGGAACTCACCAGCGATCTCTTCATGAAACAGGTGGTGGACACATTCAACAGCACGGCAGGCAAGACGCTATTCCTGGTGCTGACCATCGCGCCCAATGAAGCGCCCATGCTCGATCAATACGCGGAGATCAAGGAGCTGCCCTTCTCCATCGGACTCGCGGACTGGTCCGTGGCGCAGGGCGAAACACGGCTGGGGCTCATTCCTGTGGTTCCTTCCACGTACTTGATCGGTCCGGATGGGCGCGTGCGGGACATGGCCCCGGGATTCGTTGCCGCCGACGTTCTGACCAGGGCAATCAAAAAGCAGGGATGGAGATAGCAAGGGGTGTCCACACGGGCTTTCCCTTGTGATATGAAAGCTGAGCAATGAATCCGAATAAACTCAAGGAACTGCTAAACGGTGTCCAGAGCGGCAAGATCGATGTCGCGGAGGCGATGGAAGAGCTCGCCCGTTTGCCGTTCGCGGATATCGGCGACGCGGTCATAGATCATCACCGGGCGCTGCGCACCGGCTTCCCCGAAGTCGTGCTGGGTGAGCCCAAGACCGAGGATCAACTGGTCGCCATCGTCGAAGAATTGGTAAAAGGCGGAGGCAACGTGCTCGTCACGAGGGTAGACGAGGAAAAGGCAGCGGCGGTCTGCGCCCGGGTAAGCGGGATGGTTTATCACGCGCAGGCCAGGTGCCTTGTTGTGGAACAGGCCCCCATCGAGCGCAGGGGTTTCGGCAAGATCCTCGTGGTCACAGCGGGCACCTCCGATCTTCCCGTGGCGCAGGAGGCGCTGCTCGTGGCGCGTCTCGCGGGAAATGAGGTGGCGCTGGTGAATGATGTGGGGGTCGCAGGCGTCCATCGCCTGTTGCATCGTCTCGACGATCTGCGGAGCGCATCGGTGATCGTGGTTGTGGCCGGGATGGAGGGCGCGCTCCCGTCGGTGATCGGGGGACTCGTCTTGTGCCCGGTCATTGCCGTGCCCACCTCTGTCGGGTACGGGGCGAACTTCAAGGGTGTGACTGCCCTGCTCGGGATGCTGAACAGCTGCGCTGCGGGCGTCACGGTGGTCAATATTGACAACGGTTTCGGAGCTGGCTACGCGGCTTCGCTCATGAATCGGATCAGAAACTAAAGGGGAACAAAAAGTGGAGATTCTGGAAAGAGGCGCGGGCAAAGGTTGCATTCTGTATCTGGACTGCTTCAGCGGCCTTTCCGGAGATATGATCCTGTCGGCGTTGCTCGATCTGGGTATTCCCCTGGAGGTGGTGGAGTCGGCAGTGTCGTCGCTGCCCATCGAGGGCTATCGCATTCGCGTGGAGAAGGAGACCAGGCGTTCGGTCAGGGTCACTCGTTTCTTCGTGGACGTGGATGAAAAGGAGCAGCCCCATCGTCATTTCTCGGGCATTCGAGAGATGATCGAGCAGGCGAAGCTGGATCCGGGTATCGCAGATCTGGCCATCGACATTTTCAAGAACATCGCGCAGGCGGAGGCCAGGGTGCACGGTTCCACTATCGAGGAGGTGCACTTTCACGAGGTAGGCGCTGTCGATTCAATCGTGGATATTGTCGGGGTGGCCACCGCCCTGGATTATCTGGGCGCGCGACTCATCTGTGCGCCGGTGCCCCTGGGAAAAGGTTTCGTGAAAACGCAGCACGGCATGCTGCCCGTGCCCGCTCCGGCGACCATGTTCATCCTGAAGGGGGTTCCGGTCGAGGGGACCGAAGTGGAATCGGAGCTCACAACTCCAACCGGAGCGGCGATAGTCAAGACAGCGGCACGCGCGTTCGGACCCATACCGAAGATGATCCCACAGCACGTGGGCTTCGGCGCGGGGGCCCGCAGCCACGAAAAGAGGTCCGGAATCTTGAGGGCCATCCTCGGTCTGCCGGTACCGGGTGAAGACGACGAGCCCCGGTGCTGGGTGATCGAAGCCAACGTGGATGACATCACCGGCGAGGTAGCGGCGAGCGCGATGGAGGGATTATTCGAGAGCGGCGCACTGGACGCCTGGGTAGAAACCATACAGATGAAGAAGGGACGGCCGGCGCTCAAACTGTCGTTGCTCTGCAACAGGGAAGACCTGGAGTCCCTCGGGGCGCAGCTGATGCGAGAGACCACCACAATCGGCTTGCGGTACTACGCGGTGGGGCGAATGGAGATGTCCAGATCGGTGCACCGGGTGGACACTCCCTGGGGATCCGTGCGGGTGAAGGTAGCGCGTGGACCTGGAGGAAGCCTGAACGCCGCGCCGGAGTTCGAGGATTGCAAGCGGGCGGCGCTCGAACACCGGGTTCCGCTCAAGCGGGTGATGGCCGAAGTCGCGGGAATCGCGCAGCAGCTCCTGAATACTGAACGAGGTAGTGAGAAATGCTGAAACTGTTCAGAAGAAGATCCGTGAAGATCGGTTCCAGGAGATCCGTAAAAAGCGTGACGAACGAGCCCATGGGGCCGATCCATGATCTCTCCAAAAAGATCACCGACGCGTCATGGTTTCAAAACGGCATCACCTTTGTGATCATTTTTGCGGGTATCCTCGTGGGCGTCGAGACCTATCAGGAGTTCGCCGCGAGGCACGGGCTCATCATCCATTTCCTCGATCAGCTGGTCATATGGATCTTCGTGGCCGAGGTGATCATCAAGATGGCGGCCAATGGCAAGAGACCGTGGCGGTATTTCCTGGACCCCTGGAACGTGTTCGATTTTACCATCGTTGCCGCGTGTTTCCTGCCGGTGGACGCCCAATACGTGATGGTGCTTCGGCTGGCCCGCCTCCTTCGGGTGCTCAAGCTGGTGAGGGCGCTGCCCAAGTTGCAGGTGCTCGTTGGCGCGCTGCTCAAATCGATCCCCTCCATGGCCTATGTCAGCTTGCTCCTGCTCATGCTGTTCTACGTCTACGCGGTGGCGGCCACGTTCATGTTCAGCGCAAACGATCCGGTGCATTTCGCGACCCTTCCATTGTCCATGCTGTCCCTCTTTCGCGCTGTGACCCTGGAAGACTGGACCGACATGATGTACATCAACCGCGACGGATGCGACGAGTACGGCTACAGGGGGATAGAGCACCTTTGCACTGCCCCCGAGGCATCTCCCATCGGAGCTCCGATCATTTTCGTCACGATCGTTCTTCTGGGCACCATGATCATCCTCAACCTGTTCATCGGTGTCATCATGAACGGCATGGATGCGGCTCGCGAGGAGAACGAATTATTGGAGCGGGAGAGGAAGCTCGAAGCGGCAAAGGGCGCGGCGCCGTCCGTATCCGATCAGCTCCAGTCGCTGGCGCGAGAGCTCGATCGGGTTCACAATCGATTGATGAGTATTCAGATGTCGGCCCAGCGCTCCGAAGCGAATATCGCGCAAAAAGAGAGTTGATGTGAACACCTGCATAAATAGCGACCGTTCCGAGCTACCCATCGGAGTCTTCGATTCCGGACTCGGCGGGCTGACCGTCGTCCGCGAGATGCGGCGTCAACTTCCCGCCGAGAAGATAGTCTACCTGGGCGACAGCGCCCGCGTTCCATACGGGACCCGATCGGCGGCGACCGTGGAGCGATATTCCTGGAACTGCACGGAGCTGCTGCTCGAAAAAGGACTCAAGATGCTGGTGGTGGCGTGTAATACCGCATCGGCAGTCGCCCTGTCGTTCCTGCGGGATCGGATAGACATCCCCGTGCTCGGGGTGATAACCGCCGGAGCGCGGGAGGCGTTGTCACAGCCGGGGGTGAGGCGCGTGGGAGTGATCGGTACTGTGGGCACGGTGGGCTCGGGGGCGTATCCCGCAGAGATCGGCGCCATCGACCCGGGCGTGATGGTTTTCCAGAATCCGGCGCCGCTCCTGGTGCCGCTGGCGGAGGAGGGCTGGACCGAGGGCGATGTTCCGCTCCTTTGCGCAAGGAAATATCTGACCCCTCTGGTGGCGAAGGGAATAGACGTCCTCCTTCTCGGATGCACCCACTATCCCCTTCTGCTGGATCCGCTGGGCCGCGCGCTTCGCGAGCTGGGCAGCTTTGCCTCGATGGTCGACTCGGCCACCGCGATGACCGCGGACGTGGCCCGTGCGCTCGATGAACACGCCCTCTCGCGACACCAACAGCGACGCGGCGAACTCACCTGCTACGTCACCGACCTTCCGTCCAGCTTTCAGGAAATGGCCGGCCGCTTCCTCGGCGAGCCGGTGGGGGACGTGGAACAAGTGGATATTTCGTAATACACGGTTAAGGTGTCCGGAATACGTGGTTGTCCGGATTGTCATACCAGCGCGTCACTTCATCCAGGTTTTCCGATAACCAGGCCAGGAACGCCTCGGGGTCCATGGCGGTGACGATGGGCCACTTTCCCTTCTCGATCCGCAGTTTCTTGAAATTGATACTGGGCTTTGCCGTTGCAATAATCTGAACATCCTTTAGGAACCTGGCGGCATACTTCAGTTTCTTCTGCCTGCCGTGGGTTTCCTCCATCGTGGCCAGAGGGCTGGGGATGTTGTCGATTACCTCATATTCACCGGATCGAACCCGGCCCAAAATCATTCGGTCCGCATCACCAAAATGAGTGGGTGAAATTCGACCGTCTTTTGTAATTCCGATAGCGACAACTTTCCAGATGGAATCGGCTCCGGCGCGGGAATTCTTCGGCACGAAATCCTCCAGGTTGTGGCAAGGTTCCCATTCTGGAATTAGTGGTTAACCTCATCAAGTAACAACGGGAGGTATACCATGCGTTTCACCAATTCCTGCACGTTAGGAGCGCTTCATCTGAAAAACGGGTTTATCATGGCTCCGGTAAAAACCGCCTACGGTACGCCGGACGGCCGGGTAACCAAGCGCCATCTAACCTACCACGCCAACATCGCCCGAGGCGGCGCTGCCATGGTCATACTGGAACCGGTTTCTGTCACCCAGACGGGGAAAGAGCATCCCAAACAATTGACCATTCACCTGGATACCAGCGTCTCCGACCTGGCCGGAATCGTTTCAGTGCTGCACGAAGAGGGATCCCTCGCCTGCCTCAACCTGAATCACGCCGGCCGTGCGGCCAACCCCAAGGCCACCGGCACACAACCGTCAGCTCCGTCCGCGGTCATCTGCCCCGCCACCGGACAAACACCGAAGGAGCTGACAATCCCGCAGATAAAGGAAATTCTGGCTGGCTACCGGACTGCCATGAAGCGCGCCAGGGAGGCGGGCTTTGACGCGGTGGAGATCCAGTGCGGGCATGGATACCTGGTCAGCCAGTTCCTGTCTCCCAGGACCAACCTTCGGAGTGATGCATACGGCAAGGACCGCACACTGTTCCTGGACGAGTTATTCCGTATCGTGAAGCAGGAGCGTGACAGCATGGCGGTACTGATCCGAATATCGGGCAGCGAGTTCGCAGATGGGGGATTGCAGCCCGAGGACAACCGGCCGATTCTGAAAATGGCAGAAGAAGCCGGCTTTGACGCGATACATTGCGGCAACGGCAGCGCGTGTGATTCACCCCCCTGGTACTACGCGCATATGGGCATTCCAGAAGACAAGCAGATCGCCGTATTCCGAAAAATTCGAGAAATGACCAATCTCCCCCTGATATTGACGGGACGCATGGCGGACATGGACAAACTCGCCCTGTTAGAGCGGGAAGACCTGGCTCAGGCGGTGGGGTTTGGCCGGGCCCTGATAGCTGACCCGAAACTACCTGCAAAACTGGTGGAAAACCGTCCCGGAGACATCACGCTCTGCGGATACTGTTTACAAGGCTGCCTGGCCAACGTGAAGAATGGAACCGGTATTGGGTGCATCGTCAATCCCGGGATCGACAGCGAACGCCCGATACCCCTTGAGAAACCGCTGAATGTGGCTGTGGTGGGGGGCGGACCCGCAGGAATGACTGCAGCAGCCACGCTGGCGGAAACAGGCGCGACCGTCACCCTGTACGAACAGGGGAGTGAGCTGGGCGGCCAGTTCCGGCTGGCGCCGCTGGCGCCTCACAAGGACACCATGAACCGTCCCCTGAACAGTCAGCTTCACCTGACAAACGACAGAGTGAAGAGTATTAAACTGAACACCCGTTTCACACCAAACATGGCCGATGCATATGACCATGTCATAGTTGCCAGCGGTTCCCGACAGAATCTTGCGGAAATTCAGAACCTGGATACTCAGCACTGGATGACCTCACTGGACTTTTTTGAGAATCGGAAGGAAGTACGGGGAAAGCGAGTACTCATCGTGGGCGCGGGAATGGTGGGGATGGAGGCTGCCGAAATCCTGACTGACCGCGGACTCCATGTGACCGCTACCAAGCGGACCGATACCATTGCCAACGACATGGAAATGGTGACCAAGAAAATGATGATGAACCGGCTCAAGGGAAACTCCAACATGATCATCATGCCGGAAACAACTGTCCTGTCTTTCGGTGAAACCGGAATTCGGGTTCTTCATCAGGGCGTGGAAAAGACACTGGAGCCGGTAGATACCGTCATTCTGGCCTCGGGCATGCTCCCGGAAACCGAACTATTCGAGACACTGAAACAACAAGGAAAACCCGTGACGTTGATCGGTGACGCTGACCATCCCGCTGACATTTTCGCGGCCAGCCAGTCCGGCTATCGCGCGGCGTTGTCTATTACCAAGTGTCGTCGATAACTCCGAAGCGTCTGGCGAACCAGTACGCAAGAAGAAAGTCCACTCCCGGATTCTGCGTCGTCGTGGCCCCCGCTTCGAAGCTCATTGGATTCGACTTCCACTCGTACATATCCGGACCCCGCTCGAACAGCGGATAGGAAGTAATGGACTGGAAACGACCGCCGTCCATCCAGTCGAACTTCCACGGAAGACTGGGGAACGGAGACATGCAGTACCTCGGGTTGATGCGCCAGTCCACGTGGTGGCTTTCCTTCGGGATGGGCATCTCCCTCATCACCCACAGGGCATCCTCCACCTCCGGAGGCGCGGTCGCGAAATCGCCCACGGCGCCGTAAATGAGTTGCAGCAACCCGATGCGCGTGTCCCGCATCCTCTCCAACCCGGTCGTCATGATCTCCTGATACTCCAAAACGTGATTTTCGAGGGGCACGAGTACGTTGTCGCCGTGGGTCGCGGTGAAGAGGAGGGTGAGCATGGTCTGGATGCCCAGGTGGTTGCCCGACCAGTCGCTGATCCCGTACTCATAGGTGTGACCGCCTCCCATGGTGGTCAGGTACAGGCTGACCTCCGGGTACAGGGCCGTATACTCCAGGTAGGTGCCCGCATCCTGGTTCATCATGTAGTAGATGAGCAGGGCGATCATTCGATTGGATGTGTTCTGGATGTCGGCGACACCACTCACGTCGACCAGGGGACTGTC
Organism: Deltaproteobacteria bacterium; assembly: GCA_030621515.1. Taxonomy (GTDB): domain Bacteria; phylum Myxococcota_A; class Polyangia; order JAAYKL01; family JAAYKL01; genus JAUVAN01. Next base: position 23,145 of record JAUXHN010000025.1, read on the forward strand.
GTCGAGCAACCCCTCGATAACCGTCTGCATGTCGTTCAGAACAACGTCGTGGCCGCCGGCCTGCGAGAGCGCCAGAAAAACCCATGGGAACCCCACGAAGAAACCCTTGAGCATATCGTTGTTGGCGCCGACCTCCCAGTCGTAAGCCGAGTACACTCCCAGGCCCTGGATCCAGTCCGGGTCGGTGTCGCCGGGGATGTGATCGCGAATGGTGCGCGCAAAGTCTCCGGGAGTCGGGGCGATGTCGTAGCACATCAACTGTCCGTGTACGGTGAGGAGCATGTTGTCGACGGCTTCCGGATCCCCGGTCTCCATGTAGCGCATGGCCTGGGTCGCGGCGTACACACCCGTCCACAGCATGGAGTCCCCGTTCGGCGTCTGCTGATCTCCGACGGGCAAGGTGGGATCGTAGCCGCAGACCATACCCACGGAGTTGAGGTTGTACTGGGGAACCAGCGGCTCAAAATGGGCTCGCTTCTGCGCGAGCGTGTTGCCGTAAGCCCGGGCGCGCTGACGGGTCTCCACCAGGCTGATCGCATCCACCACCTTCTGGATGACCCGCAAGATCCCTGAATTCTGCTGATAGTAATCGTAGTCGGTGGGATCGAAAACGAAATGGTGAATGGCGTCCTGGAACTCCGGTCGCCCAACATAGGGCGCCACCTCGGGCATGCCGTGATACGTCGCGTAGGTGGCGAAAAGGGTCGCCAGCTCTGCGGGGTCGACGGGATCGTGCCCCGGTCGTATCTCCCGCTCGTTGCGCCATATCGGATCGTCTCCGGGGGGCGACGTCCAGGTCCATATCTCGCTGAACCCCAGCTCCCCGGGGCCGCTCACCGGTTGAAAGTCACCGGCAAGCTCGGCGGAGGAGGTCCGGGTGAACACTCCCTCGAACAAGATCGGGGCGTTGTTTGCGACATCCGTGTCGCGTGTTTCAGTTCCGTATTCCACGATGAATCCGACCCGCCCGAGGGATACCTCGAAAGTAAACGGCTCATCATCGCTCGTCACCTCGCCGGTGAACGCCGAGGCGATCTCGTCTCCCTCGAAATCCGCGTCGGTCCAGTGTCGAAGGTGCACCAGGTACGGCCCGTCTCCATCGTCCCTCAACTCGGCGGTGCCCGTGTACTCACCCCACACGCCGTCCGATCCGGTCATCGAGTAGATCCCGAGCAGCGGCGCATCACCCGTGTCGGTATCGCCGTCAGTGTCGGAATCGGTATCGGAATCCGTATCCGCATCCGTGCCAGCATCCGTGCTCTTGCTACCGGATCCGTCACAGGCGACCTGAAACATCGCAACAACCAGTGCCAGGATTGTCCCCCCGAAGATCCTCATGACGACTCTCCTTCTTTATTCCAGATAGGCGATTGTGCGTATCAGGGCCTTTATCTGCGCGCTGATCTCGGGGGTGGGATCGATGAACTTGACGCCCATCCCCGTCTCTCCCTCGCCTTCGCCGGTCTGAACCCACATGACCTGCCCGAAGACCACGATGGGCGCCTCGTTGCCCGGGATACTGAATCTGAGCTCCATTCTCGATCCGGCACAAAGCGGAGCAGGCGTGACGAGGAAGATCCCCATCTCGGAGATATTGCCGGACTTGCAAAAGAGATAGGTGTCGCCGTGCCGAAAATCGACGTCGACCTTGATGTCGTGCCTCTGCTGACTTCTGCGATCGGAAAAGGCCCTGGTGCTGTCGTCTGTCATCGATGCCTCACTTTAATGATACCTTCCCCAAAATGATCGCGTTCTCCCTTGCCCGAGGCTCGTCCAGCACCTTCATCCTGGTGTTGCCGCGATACATGCCCAGGGTGACCTTGTACATACCCGCCTCCTGGTACGCCGGCACTTTTCCCCGGTGCACATCCACGATGTAGTCTCCGGGGCGCCACTCCTTTGTGGGGTAGATGCCCGAGACGGGCTCGTGATCCCCGTGAATCCTGGGGCCCGGTCCGTCGATATGGATGAATACCTTCCAGTTTGCCGACAGATTGTCGTCGCAACGCCAGTAGGTGATGAGATCGAACGCATTGCCCCTCTCGAGATGTTTTACGCCCGAAACGGATGAGACCTCCCATCCGAGCATCGTTATCTTGTTATTGAAATTGATTTCTTTCTTGTGCCTCGGCGCCTTTTCAAACGGCTTGGAGAAGACGAAGTTGACGATGGGGTTGTCGTTCTTCTCCTTGCTCTTCGGCTTGCTGACGGCCAGGAAGTGCCGATCGCTCCTGGCGTCCAGCACAAAGATGTGCTCGCCGGTTTTCCCTCTGTGTTCGCGGTCCAGGCTGGCCAGTTGTTTTGGAGGAAATAACGCGAAGGCGCGATCGCGGCGCTCCAACCACTTGAGCAATTCCGTACGACTCTTGAGAATGGTCGCCTCCGCCGGGAGTTGAACCGAGCCGAATACTGCGAGCGGTTCACCGTCATCGGCGAACTTCTCGTAGCTGCTCAACACGTGCTTGGAGGAAAGATCGATCGACAGTTGGGGCACGAGAATCATGGAGATGTAACCGCCGATACCGATAGCGGCCAGCGGTAACAGGATGCGCGCCCGAACCGGACGCCACCTGGATTTACCTTTTTCGCCGGCGCCGACGAAGCCCGAGAGGATAATCATGATCCCAAATGGTATCGAGGCGATGATGGCGTGAACCACCGGCTTGAAGTCTTTGGGAGCCTTGAGATCGGACCATCCAAAGCCCTCCAGGATCGCCTCCGGGCGCTGGGCGAAATCGCGCAACATTATTGCCAACAGTATGGCCGCCAGGAGGCCGCCGAGGAGATGGGGCACCACGCTCGACTCCAGATCTTCAATTGAGAGAGCGATGGCGAGGGCCACGGGGATCGGGAGGAACAGGGGCGCCGGCCCGTGAAGACGAACGTAGAACGTGTGCACGAACAGACCGACGACGATGCCGGATATCGCCAGCAATCTCAGCCGGACGTGGGGGTCGTCATCGTACCGGGGATTGATGACTGTCGTCAGCAGGATCGGGACGAATGCAATCCAGGGGAACCAGCCGAAGGCCAGTCGCTCCAGCGAAAACGAGAAGCTCACAACCGCCACTTTTGCCGGAATACCGCCGGTGATCCACGGGATATCGGGCGAATCGGAAAGGATCGCGAAAACGAAACCCGAAACAGAGAGAATGACCGCTGCCGCTGACGCATAAATCATGATCCGCCTGCGCGCGGGTACGTCGTCTCCGGCAAAGAAGATCTTCGATATGTCGCCGTTGAGGGCCAGGGTGAGAAGGATCGTGGCGGCAGGTACGGTCACGCCCACCAGCAGGCCGGCGGTAATCCAGCCGAGCGCCAGTCCGAGAACAGCCAGCGCGGCTCCTGCTACCGTGTTTTTTTTCCCCTCACAAAACGAGGCGAGCGCAAGGCCGCCAACGGAGAGAGTCTCCGCACACAGAAGCGGCATCCACGAGGTGACCTGTCTCCCGTGAAAGAGCAAAATGGGGGACGCGGCAAACGCGAACGCAGCGAAACCGGCTACGCGCGAGCCGACCAGTGGCGCGAGTAACAGCTGGAGAGCCAGCAGGGTGAGCAACGCGAGTAACGCGAGGGGGAGCCTGGCTGCAAGCTCGCTGTGCCCACCCAGGGACCAACCCAATGCGGAGAGGCGCTCACCGGGATAAAGTCTGGTGCCTCCGATCGCCGTTGGTTTTGCAAGAATCTGACCTTTTTGAAGCTGCTCACCGAGGTTGACGCGATCGATCTCCTGCGGCTCCCAGAGACCGAACTCGCCGAGACCCACAAAAAGAAAGACGGCAGCGAACAGGGCCGGCATGAATAACGCAGCTCGTTTGATGAAAGGTAAAGAGGGCGACGTCATCTAAAATAAGTCCGTTTTAGGTTTCTCTGATTCAAACAAACGAACCTTAACCAGACGATGCTGGTCTTGGCAAGGAAGTCCCCAGGATGTATAGTCTCACTTTCTTATTCGTTGTCAGTGTCAATGTAAGGTCAATGGTTGCAGGAGGTTGCGATGAAAGTTGAAGAGGGAAAAATAGTGACGTTGGAATACACCATCACCACGGAGAAGGGCGAGATGATTGAGTCTTCTGCGGGTCGTGGCGAACCACTTGTGTTCCTTTTCGGCAAGAGCGGGATGCTCCCGGGTCTTGACGAGGCGGTTCGCGGGATGGAGGTCGGCGATGAGAGAGAGTTCGATCTGCCGCCGGAAAAAGCCTTCGGCACCATCGACTCCGGCCCCACCATGGATATCCTCAAGACTCGTTTGCCTGACGGCGCGGATATGAAAGTCGGCACCATGTTCGAAGCCGACATGTCGGGAAGCGGCCAGACGGTAAAGATGATCGTGCTCGAAGATCGCGTCAACGATGTGCAGGTCCGACTCATTCACCCGCTCGCCGGAAAGATCATCCACATCAAGGCCGAGATCGAGGCGCTTCGCGATGCCACAGAGGAAGAACTCAAGTCGAGTTAGCCCGGACTCAATTCTTAAAAATCGTCTTCAACGCCAAGCGCCCCGTCGTGTGTTTCGGGAACCTCGGCCAGGGGTTCGCTCGCGGGCCGAATGTGTTTATTGTCGAGCCTCTTACCGCGGTCCTTGATGATGGCCATGAGCGCAGCTCGGTGTTTGCGCGCAACAGGACGGCCGGGGCGGATCTTGTACTTGAGCGGATCCAGAAACTTTCCGTTCTTCTTCAGGCCCCAGTGCAGGTGCGGACCCGTGGACCTTCCGGTGGAGCCCACGTACCCGATGACCCGTCGCTGCTTGACCTCGACACCTGTCTTGATGCCCGGACCGAACCTTGAGAGGTGAGCGTAGTGGGAAGTGAGACCCTCCCCGTGATCGATGCTGACCAGATTCCCATTTGCCCCGCGTTTGCTCGCGCATATGATCTTGCCGGCGGCGCATGACCAGACGGGCGTACCGTTAGGGGCGGCGAAATCGGTGCCGTTGTGAAGCTTCTTTCTCTTGAGAACCGGGTGAAAGCGCATCCCAAATGGTGAGCTGATTCGCGTGTAGTGAAGAGGAATAAGGATGGCGGATCGAGGAACGGACACTCCCTTGCTGTCGTAGTAGATGGGGTTTGCGTCTGCAGAGGCCGCAAACCTGAAGAAGCGCTTCTTTCCCGATTTGACACCGTTGTACTCCAGGGCCAGGACCGGCCCGTAGCTCAGGAAATTACCGTCAAGGCTCTCTTCCTCCACCATTACGCGAAAAGTATCGCCCGGACGCTGCTCCTTGTAGAAATTTACCTGGGTGGAAAGCACGTCCGCGATCTTGCCGGTCAGCGTGGGGCGCGCGCCCAGATCGGCCATGGCGGCGTACAGGGATCTTGCGATGGTGCCCGCGAACAGCCTGGTCTTCTTGACGGTCGGGACGTGGATCTTTTTCCCGTGAAAGGCGTCGTTGCGTTTCCTGACGAGGTAGATGTCCGTCACGGAGGCCTCGTAGCGAAAAGAAACGGGGCGACCGGTGGTCTTGTCCATGTGAATTTCGAATTTGTGTCCGGGGCGAGCGCGTCTGAAATCGAAAAGTCCGTCCAGAGCATTGATGAGAAGTTGAGCGTCGCTCGCGGAGATGCCGAGCCCTGTAAGGTTCCTGATCACCGGTACGCCGCTTCTGACCTCGCCCCTGAGGACACGCGCGTCCGGTGGCCCCGGATCGCCCTCGTCGAGTTTTTCGGGCGCGGTGCGCTCTGGATCGGGAGATACGACCGGCGCTCCGGCATCAGCCGTTCCCCGGGCGATCCACTGTAAAGCCGATGCATCGACCGACGCATCCGCGAGCACATCACTCGGTTTGCCCGACATGGCGACAAACATCCCGACGACCCCACCGAGAAGCCCCAGCAGCACCAGCGCCGACAAGGTTATGGACTTTCGGGAGGAAGATCCTTCCTCCTGGACCTCTTCCGGGGGTATTTCGGCAGCCGTTTCGGAATCAGAATCAGACATTGAGGTTGTGTTTATCACGGTTGGACCAAGAGTTGTCATCTTTCCTTTATCCGAGGGTCTTGTGGTGACATTTTGTCCTTAATCCTGCGCTATCCCCCCTTCCCGACTCGGCCAAATAGCTTTTGATAACAGGAGGTTGGGCAGCTCGCCCGGCAATGGCACACGGATTGCTCTCTCATCCCTCCGACTGGAGGGCGAGAAAAATGGAAGCAAAAATGAAAATCGTTGTGTCGGAGTTGGAACGGATCGACTGCATGGATCACGATATTACGTGTTCCGCGCTGGTTTCGAGAGTCAAGGCAAGAATCGTTCGCAGGCCGGGCCGGTGGCGTCACAAGATGCAACCGCACCATTTACGAGTTGTGGACTCGGAGCCGGTATTGCCTGACGCCGCATAAAAAAAAGGCTCATCGCTGAGGGCGGGCAGCGATGAGCCAGACAAGAGAAGGAGCATTCACAAATCGCTAAGCAAAAATAAGCTAAGTCAAGGTCGGCATAATCTGGAAAAACTAACTAAGTTATGTAAGGCGGCTTAAATCAAAAATTCCTACCCTAAGAGCGCCGCGTTATGCAAACACACAGTGCAATGTCAGTGCCAAGGTGCACAATCATGCACACAGGAACAGCAAAACCCTGTAATAACGCATATATACGCAAACGGCTGTAATTGCCCATCGGCTTCGGATGGCGGGCCACCGAAGCCGACTTATCCCAAACAATGACAATTCTGTCATGGAGCGCAGGGAACTATGAAATCAATGCGTACCTGTTTTTCGAGTGCGCTCGATTACCGCGAGCATCGATGAGTGGATGATGCCGTTGGAGGCAACCACCCAACCCCGGTGCACATCCAGATCCTCGCCCGAGTAGTCGGTTACGCGGCCCCGCGCCTCTCGAATAATCGCGGTGCCCGCCGCCAGATCCCAGGGTTGAAGCCTCGGCTCCCAGAATCCATCGTAGACACCTCTGGCGACCAGGGCCATGTCGACTGCGGCGGCTCCACATCTTCGCACGCCCAGGGCGCTCTTCATGAACGCCCTGTACTCCCTCGTGTTATCGTCATCGACCGTGCGACGGTCGTACGGAAAACCTGTGGCCACCAGCGACTTGTCGAGATCCCGCGTCTGCGTAACCGAGATCGGCTCGCCGTTGCAAAAGGCGCCGCCCCCCTCCCGTGCCCAGACGGTCATACCGAGAGCGGGCATATTGATGACGCCAAGCACCTGGCTTCCCTCGTCCTGAAGCCCGATGGAAACAGCGAAGACGGGATGCCCGGCCGAGAAGTTCGTGGTGCCGTCCAGGGGGTCCACTATCCACATAACGGAACCGTCGGTATTTCCTTTTTGGCCCCCCTCTTCGGCAAGCATTCCTATTTCCGGAAAGCTACTCAGGAGGGCCTCGCAGATCAGCTCCTCGGCCATCCGATCGTATTGCGTGACAAGGTCGACCTGTCCCTTGTGAACGATTTCCTTGGGTTTGTTCAACCCCTCGAGGAGCAGATCTCCGGCCTGCCCGGCCACGACCAGCGCCTTCTCCAGGATCTCGTCCAGCTGTGCGGGTGAGAGCGTCATTCGAGCGCCTTCCTCAACGTGTTCAGGATTCCTCCGAAGGCGCCGTTGGACAGAATCGCAACGCCGTCCCCGGGCTCTGCCCGCCGGGTGATGAGGCCGACAACCTCATCGATGGTGGAAGCCGCAATCGCCTCGACGCCTCGAGCGCGTAGGTCGTCGGCAAGCCGCCCAGTGTCCAGCATCTCCTCCACCGCAAGATCTCTTCCGACCGGCGCGATGATCGCGAGATCCGCGGCGTCGAAGACCTCCGCGTATCGCTGCTGATGAAGGCGCCTGCACGCGGTAGCCGATCTGGGCTCGAACGCGGCGATCAACCGGCTATCACGATGCAACCGTTTCAGGGCGCGCAATGTTTCATCGACGGCGGTGGGATGGTGGGCGAAGTCGTCGTACAGAGTGATCCCTCGCGGGCGCGCCACCACTTGTTGACGACGGGCGATCCCTCCGAACCCGGGCAGCGCGGTCGCCAGCTCGTCGAGCGGTACCCCGGCGGCGTGGTGCGCAAGGATCAGCGCGCCGAGCGTGTTGCGCAGGTTGTGAGTTCCGTGCATGACCGTCTTCCACGTGCCCTTTTCAGCACCGTCGATCAGAAGGTCGAAGTTTCCGTCGTCTCGATGAGCCGCTACCCAGTTGGTGTCGGGCGGCATGGGATCTCCCTGCACGCCGTAGGTCACCACCCGGGCATCGAAGCCGCGCGCCGCATGAAGGGCGTCGGCATCCCCGGCGTACACCGCGAGGGGCCCCGGGTCGATCAGCCTCACAAGCTCATGGAATACATCCGTGTACGCTTCCGCCGTGGGGTAGATGTCAATGTGATCGTGCTCGACGGATGTGATCGCCGCCGACGACGGGGCATACGAGAGGAACTTGGGCACCTTCTCGAAGTAGGCGCTGTCGTACTCGTCGCCTTCGATCACAAAGTCGGGGCCTTGCCCGAGCTTGTATCCCGATCCGAAATCCGCTGTCACGCCTCCCACCAGCACGGAAGGATCGCGGCCGGTGGCCTCCAGCAGGTACGCGGTCAGAGCGGTCGTGGTGGTCTTTCCATGGGTGCCCGCGATGACGATGGAGCGCCGATCTCGAATGAAAAGATCGTGAACGGTCTTCGGCATGGACGCGAACTTCAGCCCCAACTTTTGTGCTGCGACCGCCTCGGGGTGATCCGCCCGGCAGACGTTTCCAACCACCACCAGGTCGGGGGCGTGATCCAGGTTGCTCGCCCGGTAGCCCTCCATGATATCGATGCCCAGGGACTTCAACTCGGTGCTCATCGGGGGGTAGGCGTGCGCGTCCGAGCCGGTGACCGTAAAACCGCGAGCAACCAGCAATCCCGCCAGCGCTCCCATCCCCGTTCCGCAGATGCCTGTCAGGTGTACCGTCGCGGGTGGTTTTATGGATATTCTTTCCATGTAGAAATAGGTACCGCATCAGCCTGGGGACTTACAAGACCATCCTGGCGTATAAACGATCTCTCCTGGGAGAATACGACCGCTTCCTGGGAGATCCCCACCTCGAAATAACTCTGACCCCTGAAAACAGGTATACTGTGAGAGATGGGATATTCAGGTTTGTCCACAAAAGAAGAAAGGCTGCGTATCTTGAAGCCGGCGGTCTTTTTATTGCTTTCAGCGGCGATTTGCGCCTGCTCGTCCGGCGGCGGCCATACATCCGTTCCGGACGCTGGTAGTGACACTGACATCGACATCGACACCGATACAGATACTGATACTGATACAGATACTGATACAGACACCGACACAGACACAGACACAAACACCGATACAGACACTGATACCGGTCCGATCGAGTGCAATCTGGGTAATTACAGCGGAGATTTCGAGATCACCTCACAATCGGATGTATCAAACCTCGCGGGATACACCTCTTTCTCCGGAGATCTGATTGTCGACTGCCCTTTGTGCACAGACTTGAATGAGTTGATTTGCCTTACCTCGGTAGTTGGGGACCTGTCGATTGAAGACAGCGACGCCCTCACAAGCCTGGACGGCCTGGGCACCCTCACCTCGGTGGACGGCTTGTTTATCGAAGATAACTACCTCCTCGCCAATCTGGACGGTCTGAGCGCCCTTACATCGGTGGACGTGTTGTCAATCCACAAAAACCACCTGACAAACATCGACGGCCTGGGCGGCCTTACCTCGGTGGACGAATTGTCATTATACCTGAACCCATACCTGGCGAACCTGGATGGGCTCAGCGCTATCACCACGGTAGGTGAGGATTTGACCATCGATGACAACGGCTCTCTCACCGATTTAGCCGGCCTGGGCGCCCTCACCACGGTAGGTGGGGAGTTGTCTATCGATCACAACGACGGCCTCACCACTCTGAACGGCCTGAGCGCCCTCACTTCGGTGGGCGACTTGTTTATCGGCTACAACGACGCGCTCACCAACCTGGACGACCTGAGCGGCCCCATCTCAGTGGGCTGGGACTTGACGATCAGTCACAACGACACCCTCGCCAACCTGGACGGGCTCAGCAACATCACGTGGGTGGGCGGAGCCCTGTCAATTGACACCAACGCCTACATCACCAACCTGGACGGTCTTGGTTCCTTCACTGCGGCGAACGGGGCCTTGATTATCCACAATAATGATGCCCTCACCAACCTTGACGGTCTGAGTGGGATCACCTCGGTGGGAGGAGTGGGATTGCGGATCTACTTCAACGACGCTCTCACCAACCTGGATGGTCTTGACGCCCTCAATTCGATTGGTGGGTACTTGTCGATCAGAAATAACGACGCCCTCAGCAGTCTGAACGGCCTGAGCAGCCTGACCTCAGTGTTGGGACGTTTAGATGTTCAATTTAACACCGCTCTGACAAACCTGGACGGGCTCAATTTTCTCACCACGGTGAGTGATGAGTTCTGGATCGTCGGCAACGACATTCTTCCCGATTGTGAGGCGTGCGATCTGCTGGA
>JAUXHN010000035.1 GCA_030621515.1 Deltaproteobacteria bacterium
GTCAGGGGCCATCTCTACCAGTTTACGAACAGAGGGATCTAAAGACTGGGACTCTTGTTGACGGTTGGACTCTTGTTGACGGTTGGATCTAAAGACTGGGACTCTTGTTGACCCCCGGGCTTCATGCGCATCCCGGCAGGACACCCGGCGGATTTCGATATCGTCAATGAATACTGATTTATCGACGCTTTTCGCTGCCTGCGGGCATAAGGTCCATCTGCCGCATGGGAACATCCACTTTGGCAATACTCACCTCTATGGGATCGCCGATCCTGTATGAGATTCCGGACACCTCTCCGCGAACAGTTCCTTCTGTGGCGGAGACGTCCCACCAGTCGTCGCCGAGATCCTGCAGCCTGATCACTCCCTCCGCCATGTACTTGTTCAACTGGACGAACATGCCGAAGTCAGCCACGCCGGTGATGACACCCTCGAAGGTCGAGCCGAGATATTTTGCCATGTGTTGCAGAACCAGCACCTGCTTGAGTTCAATCTCGGCCGAGCTAGCCGAGCGCTCCTTCGCGGACAGGACGTCGGATAGATCGGTCAGGGACTCGGATTCGCGTGATGGTCGCGATTTTTCCTTTCGCACGAACCGGGCCACCTCCCGGTGGACGGTCAGGTCCGGGTAGCGTCGGATGGGACTCGTGAAGTGGCAGTAATCCGGGCTGGCGAGCGCGTAGTGGCCGTCGTTTTTCACCGAGTAGACGGCCTTCTGGAAAGAACGCAGCACGGCCAGGTTCACCGCGTAGGATTCGGGCAAGTCACGAACTTCATCGACCAGACCTTGCAGTTGTGAGCGTGAAGGTGATTTTGAGATCGTGTGGCCGCAGGCCGCAACAAAAGCGCCCAGTTGCTCGAAGGACTCGAAGTCGGGCTTGGGGTGGACACGCCTGATGATGGGAATACCGCGTTTTGCGAAGAAGGCGGCGACCGCGTCGTTGGCTTCCACCATGAACATCTCGATTATCTTGTGGGTGTAGGAAGTGTCCGCCTCTTTTGCGTCCACGACGGCGCCGTCGCTGTCGAGCACAAGCTGAACCTCCCTCAGATTCAGGTGGAGCATGCCCTGTGCCGTTCGGCGTGCCTCGATCTTTCGCGCGAGCGCTTCCATGCGCGTCACCAGTGCGACGACCTCGACGGGGAGTCCGGCGGTCTTTCCATCGCAGATATCCTGGGCCTCGGTGTAGGTGAGGCGCCTGGTTGACTTGATGACCGATTCGCAAAGGCGACTGCTCACGAGATTTCCGTCGTTGTCGTAGGTGATGAAGGCGGTCTTGGTAAAGCGCCTGACTCCCTGCTGGAGAGAACACACCCCGTTGGAGAGGGTCTCGGGCAACATGGGGATTACCCTGCGCGGGAAGTAGACGCTGGTTCCCCGACGGCGAGCTTCGGCGTCGAGGGCGCTGCCTTCCCTGACGAAGTGGGATACGTCGGCGATGTGAACCCCGAGGGTGGAAGTGCCGTCCTCGTTTTCCTCCAGGCTGATGGCGTCGTCGAAGTCCCTCGCCGTGTCCGGGTCGATGGTGACCACCGTGAGCGAGGTGAGGTCATCCCTGGACGGCTCACTTCCCGGATCGAAAGATGTTGCAGCCTTGCGGGCTACCTTCAACACGTCCTCCTCGAAGTGATCCCGGATCCCGTAGGCGCGGATCACCGAGAGGATCTCCGTGTCCAGCTGGCCCCTGGGTCCGAGGGTCTCGACGATCACGCCGACCGGCAGATCGTTTGTACCGGGATACTCGACAATTTCGATCACGACCTTGGTGCCGGTACCGAATTCCTTTTTTGAGATGTCTCTCACGATCACCGGAGTGGTGAGCTTGCGGCCGTCAGGGATCACGAACCAGTGTCCGTCGGCCTGTTCGAGGGTTCCCACGATTTTGGTGAGGCCGCGCTCGACGATCTCGAAGATCTCCCCCGCGTAGGAGATCTTGCCCTGGCGTTTCCCCCGTTTGACCACCCTGGCCACCACAAGGTCGCCCGTCATGGCGCCTCGGGTCTTGTCCGGTGGTACGAAGAGATCGCCGCGTGCGTCCGGCTCATCGGGAATGATGAAACCGAATCCCCGGGGATTGGACTTGAAACGACCCCTCAGTGTTTTCTCGACGGCGGGCAGGGTCAGGGCGCTCTTCGCGCCGATGACCAGGCGCCCGGAGTCCCTCAACTCCTTGTAGGCGGTCCGGAAGTCACCGTAGTCGCGATCGGAAATGCCCATCTTGCGGGCGAGCTTTCGCGGGCGAACCCGGTGGTACTCGCCGGTGGAGAGGAAATCGATGATGGCCTGGATGTATTTGTCTTGTTGTGTTTGTGAAATCGGATTGTACCTACTGAGTGGGGACGACTGGCTGGGGAACCGGCTGACCGGGAACCGGCTGACCGGGAACCGGCTGACCGGGAACCGGCTGGGGAACTTGCCCCGGCACGGCTTGTGGAACCTGGCCCGGCACGGCCTGCGGGATCTGGCCTGGAATGGGGCGGGCGCACACGTTGTTGGTCTCGCCTGTTTCGATTCCGTTTTCGGTCATGGACACGATCTCGCAGGTCCAGCCCGTCGGGCAGTCCTCATGCGTCGAGCAAGGAGAGGTGCAGTAAAAACCCGTGTCGTCCTGGAGACACTGTGTTCCGGTCTTCCCGAAGAGGCTCCCCTTGCAGTCGTTGTTATACGAGCAGATTTCGCCTTGCTCCGAGCCTGTGAAATAGTCGAAGGCCGTGTAACCGCCGCCGACAATCAGAAATAGAACTACGCCCAGAATGTTTCTTTTCATTTTGAATTTCCTCCCATGTGAGAGGGCATCTTATCTTTCATGTGATTGTAGGGAAACATAAATATTACGGCACGCACACGTACCACGCGGCCTGTTTTCCTACCCTAATAACGCGAACATCGCAGAACACAGAGCGCAATTCGTCCTGCACCGTCCGGATAAAGTTGAAGTAGTCGCCGCCCTCCAGGTACTCGATGATACTGGTCAGGAGACGGCGATCGGCGGTGTAGTCGTGGAAGAGTACGACGCTGCGGGATAGTCTCCTCGCCTCGCGGAACAGAGCGAGCCTGTCATCGGTCTTGAGGCCGTGCGCCACGTACGCGGCGCTGACGAGGTCGAACGATCCATCGGTGTGGGAGAGGCCAGAGAGGATATCGCCGACCTTGCACGGCACGCCCTTTCTTTGCGCCTGCTTTATCATGCCCCGGGCGACGTCAACGCCCGTGACGTCCCAGCCCTCGTTGCGGAGCGCTGCGGTAAACGCGCCGGTGCCGCAGCCGATATCCAGCGCGCGCTTGCCCTCAGGGTCCGGCAGGGCGTCTCGGCCGATATCGAAGCACCTGGCGTACGACCTGGTCTGCCCGGAGAAGAACCATGCATAGGGTATCGATATTCGCTCGAACAACCGGGCGTGACGTTGGCTGTGAGTCAAACTCATGCTGTTCTCTACCACATTTTTTAGAACTGAAAATAGATGAAGGGCGTCACGTCCGTTAAGGCCATCTGGCGCACGGCGATGATGGCTGTCACGAGGGATGCGGCCTGCAGGGGGGCGGGGATCCGGTGAAACACCAGGTGTACGCGTTCCATTGTCCGGCCCGGGATCCAGTGAGTCGCAAACGCTGCGGCGAGCACCAGGAGGATCGGCAAGGTCAGGTTGGCCCATCCGAAATCCATCGCGACCAGGGCGTCGAACATCTCGAACGCCCTGTCGAAGCTCGACGAGCGAAAGAAGATCCAGGCGGCGCACACCACGTGAAAGGTCAGGAAAATCCCGACGCCCCTGCGGACGCCCACGCCGATGCTGTCAAGAATCCCCGATCGCTGGATCACGCGGGTGAGAACAAGGGCCAGCCCGTGGATGAGCCCCCAGAAAATAAAGGTGAGCGCCGCCCCGTGCCACAGCCCGCCCAGGAGCATGGTGGCCATGAGCGCCAGGTAGGTGTGCGCGTGCCCACGGCGAGATCCGCCCAGGGGAATGTAGAGATAGTCCCTGAGCCAGGTGGATAGCGAGATGTGCCAGCGTTGCCAGAACTCCCGCAGGTTCGATGCCGTGTACGGCGCGTTGAAGTTGATGGGTATCTTGAACCCCAGCAGGGCGGCGGATCCTATGGCGATGTCCGAGTAGGCGGAGAAGTCGGCGTAGATCTGAAAGGCGTATCCGTAAACTGCGGCCAGCGTCTCGATGGAGGAGTACATCTGCGGGTTGCTGAATACCGGGTCGACCAGGTGAGCGCCCAGGAAGTCGGCGATGGCGATTTTTTTCACGAGTCCCAGGCCGATGAGGAGAAGAGCGCGACTTCCCTCCTCGGATGTCAACGACGGACGTTTGCGAAGCTGGGGCAGGAGGTGGCTGGCTCTGACGATGGGGCCCGCCACGAGCTGGGGGAAGAACGACACGAAGAGCAGGTAATCCAGATAGCTGGTGATGGGCGTCAGCTTGCGGCGGTAGACGTCGATCGTGTAGCTGAGGGTCTGGAATGTGTAGAAGGATATGCCCACCGGCAGAAGGACGTTCAGATGCGCGGGATCCACTTGCAAGCCGCATGTGGTCAGGAGCGCGGTGAAAGAGTCGACGAAGAAGTTGTAGTACTTGAACACGCACAGGATGCCCAGGTTGACGGTCACGCTCACGGCGAGCAGCCACTTACGGGTAGCGGGGTTCGATGAGTGGTGAAGGGCGCGTCCGATGCCGAAGTCCAGGCTCGAGGAGATGAAGATGAGCGACAGGTACCTCATGTTCCAGCAGGCGTAGAAGAAGTAGCTCACGAAAAGAAGAAACAGGTTTCGAAAGAGGCGGTTCTCGATGCGCGCCAGAAGCCACAAACCGGTGAACGCGCAAAGGAGAAGAATGCCGTACTCTATGGAGTTAAAGAGCATCGCTCTCCTTGCGGGATGCCGGACGGTTTTCCGGGGAATTCATCCATTCCCAGACACTCTCACCCCAACGCTCGCCCTGTGCTCTGGTCAGATGGAAGTGGTGATCCTCGCGTCTGGGGAAACCCATCTTGCGAGTGTCGAAATATCTGCACGGCGCGCTGGCCTCGGCAAGTATTTCGTTGAAGCCGAACCGGTCCTCCAGCAACGAGGGAGGTCCCATCCAGTAGCAGGCTCGAGGTCCGATTCGTCTGACCAGGGATCTGATCCAGTGGGCGTATTTTTTCGGCTTGCGGATCTTCATTGCGTTGGTTCCCAGTGTGACGATGACCACGTTCGGGCTGTGTCTGTCCAGGAGGCGCCGGAGCTTTCCCGAGGCGACCCACGATTTGGACCTCGAGCCGATCCAGTTGACGGGTGTGTACCTGGCGCCGCCGGATCTCAGGTGTTTGCGAAGGGTCGATGTCAGCCCGGCGTAGACGTGGGAGTCTCCGATGTGGAGGATCCTCAGTCCGGTCCAATCGAACGAAAGAGGATATACGCGATCCACATCCGGCACAGGGGTTACGGGAAAGTGGGCGGCGATACTTCCAGTAAAGAGCAGCACACCGCAGGCGATGGCGATTTGACGATAAAAGGTCACGCCCCTTTACAACCCAAAGTCCGGAAATTGCCAAGGGTAGACAATTATGCTACTTTGCCTACATGACACTACACTTGTGTACAGATTCGGTCATTTCGAAAGGTCGCGGGGGCCCGCGCAGGGCTCGGCTGGCGTTGGTGTTTCTCGCGGGGCTGGCAACGGTTTCCTGCCCGGTCACCAGAGACGTGGCCATCGGCGCGGAGATCAACGATCAGTCCGACATCGGATACGTCGATCCCGGCTTTGCAGATACGAATGTGGATGTGAGGGACAGCGGCGGAGCCGATGCGGGGCAGGGGGATCTGAGGGAGGAAGAGCGGAGCGGAGAAGTGGTGGGGTTCGAGCCCGAGCCGCTCGCCGCGTTCTTCGAAGCGCTCCGCGATCTCGACGAAGGTGATCGGGAAATGGTGCGAGTGCTCCATTGGGGCGATTCCCATACCGCCGCCGACTTTCTGACAACAGCTATTCGCCGCTCTTTACAGGTGCGTTTCGGTGACGGTGGGCGGGGTTTCGTTCTCCTGGGCAGGCCGTGGCGTTCCTATAGACCAAAGGATGTATCCCTCCGGACCACGGGTGAATGGAGCATGGAGCGGATACTGGTGGCGGCGGATCCGGCGACCCTGGACGGTCTTTACGGTCTGGGTGGTGTGTGCGCGGAGTCCGACGAGCATGGCGCGAGCAGCTGGGTCGGCACAAAGCGAGGGACCGATTTTGGGAGAAAGGCTTCCACGTTTCAAGTGTTTTATCTCAAGCAACCCGGCGGTGGATCCTTCCAGGTGATCGCCGATGGGCGCGTGCGTGGAAAGGTGAGCACCGTGTCGAGACGGGTTCACTCGGGTTTCTTCGCTCTGGCGTTGAAGGAAGGGGAGCACGAGTTTGGTGTTCGCCTGCTCGGGGATGGAGAGGTAAGGTTTTTCGGCGCCGTTATCGAGAGCGACGGTCCCGGCCTGGTCTACGATACCCTCGGTGTCAACGGAGGGTTCTTCTACACGCCGCTGCGATGGGATGGGGATTTGTTGGCGGAACAGGTTGCGAAACGGGATCCGGATTTGCTCATAACCATGTACGGCGCCAACGAGGTCGATTCGAAATCCATCAACCCGGAGCGCTACAGGGAGAAGGTTCTCAGGGTGATGGAGCGGTTCCGAAAAGGCGCCCCGGACGCCGATTGCCTGATGCTCGGGCCGACCGACAGGAAGACCCGTCAGCCGACAAATGACAGCCCGGATCAGCTTTCGTGGATAATCGATGTACAGCGCGAGGTCGCCGATGAGATCGGCTGCGCGTTCATGGATCTCAGGCAAATGATGGGTGGCCCCGGATCTCAGGAGACGTGGTCCAGGATGTCCCCGGCGCTCGCCCAGCCGGATGGCATTCACCTGACCGTGCGCGGCTACCGGGATCTTGGTGAGCGTATAGCGGCCGAGCTCCTGTGCGCATACGAGGGGCGTGTCGAGGGAAGGCCATGCATGGCTCCTCGCGTGGAAGAGTAGGAGGAACGAGATGGATCTCAACGTGATGATCACACTGCCCTACTGGAACGAATTGGCCGGGAATCACCTCCCGGAGATCGTGATGATCCTGACCGCCGGGGTCGTCGCGCTGGCGGATCGGTACATCCGCAGGATTGTGGGGAGGGCCACCTCTTCCATCAACCGGGTGTTGCGGTTCCTGGTCTTCCTGCTCACGTGTTCGGTGGGCTACGCGGCGCTGGCCCTCAGTGTGGCATGGGGCCTGAGGACAGGGCTGACCTACTCCGGTGGCATATACATGGCGCCGGTGGTGCTCGGCGTCGTATTGATCGTGGCGATCGAAGCCCAGAGGCAAAAAGTGACCTGAGTTCCGTTTGGGGGCGACACAATATTTTTTTCAAGCGTTTCCGCTGCGTGTGATAATAATACAGACAGGACAGGTTTTGAGATAAGGGCCTTTTTGAGAAAATGAATGGAGACGCCTACAGACGCCTTGTGGTGCTTGCGCTGATCGCCCTCGCGCTCTTGTCGGGATGCACGCCCGCCGATGATGGGGAGCCCGGGAACACGGACACAGATACCGACACGGCCACCGATACGGGCACCGACACGGGCACCGGCACGGGCATCGACACTGATACGGGTACAGATACCGACACGGGCGGGGAAGTGGACGGCGGGGTCATCGAGATGGACTGCACAGGTTGTCCGTCCATTGGATCCGGCCTCGACGAGATGGTCTGCGCCCTGGATATTTGCGACGATTCGGTCGTCGTCGACAACAGTTACACGACTCCCAGCACGCTGCTGGACTGCACAATCGAAGATACCTACGAGGCGGTGGATCGATTCGGAGATCTGACCAACGATCTCGATCCGCACCTCAACGACTCCTATGCCCTGATGGGCAGCGGACCCGTGGTGGGACTGGTGCACAACCTGGATTGCGATCAGAGCCTCGGCAGCCTGCAGGATCCATACAGCACCGAGGGTTTCACCGTTCACGATGTGATGGAGTGGAAGATGGTGCTGACGGCGCCGGATAACGCGCAGGGTTTCAGGTTCAAGTACGTGTTCTTCTCCGAGGAATACGACGAGTTCATCGGCCAGGTTTACAATGACAAATTCTACGTCATCCTGGAATCCGGGGGGACCAACTCGGGGATGCCGACAGTCATCAACTTCAGCGAGTGCAGGGATCCTGTCAACTACTGGGATTTCATCTGCGGGACCGGCGACCTCGGATGCACCCCCGGAAGCAAGTATTGCTTCGTGGCCATCAACACCGCCCTGTCGGATTGTTGCTGGTACCAGTCCTGTCCCGACGGTTTCGCCTGGGACGTGGGCACGAACATCGATGGTACCGGGTTCGCATGCAGCGGCACGGACGCGGACGGAACCTCGTTTGGGAGCTCCACCGGCTGGCTACAGACAGCATGGCCGATCCAGGGTTCGGAGACGTTCACCATCACCTTCCACATTCACGACACCAGCGACGGGATCCTCGACTCGGCGGCCATCATCGATGCGTTCGAGTTCATGGCGGTGCCCACGGAACCCGTCACCGAACCAGTGGAGTAGTAACCAATTTCCTTGGAGGGGGTACATGACTGACAAAGAAAGCAAGAACCGCAGGGCCGGAAGGCCGGGCACTCTGAAGGGTTCCTGGCGACGGAAGGGACTCATGGAGGACGTCGAGGCGCCGGTCAGTGTGGAGAAGATACTGCTGCGGGCAGCAATTAACGAGAGGTTCAGAGATCTTTTATTAGAGGATCGCGAGCGAGCCCTCGACGAATCCGGGCTCGACCTCACATCAACAGAACGGGCCATGCTTGTAGTAATGCCCCGAAGCGTTCTGGAGACCATGGTCCGGAGATTCAATCCGACCAAGCAGATGAACACAAAGGTCGTATGCGGAGTAGCCGCGGCCGTAGCGTCCACTCTTATCTTCACAGCATCGAGTTCGTGCACCGTCGGGGCAACCGCGCCTGAGGATTGGTATTCTGACAGCGATGCCGACACAGATAGCGATACCGACACTGACAACGATACCGATTCCGATACTGACTCAGACACTGACTCAGACACGGACTCAGATACGGATACTGATGTGGACGCGGGTGATGATGCCGGCGGTGATGCCAGTAGTTGATCAGAATGTGTCTGACACCCCTCAGAAAAAAATGCGTCTGGCCACACAGGAGCCGACCTATGAGAACGCTGTTCAGCATATTTTTCATTTCAACTTCGATTTTCTTTACAGGCATCGCAACCGCCGGGGAGTGCACCGTCGACAACGACTGCAAGGGCGATCGAGTATGCCATGAAAACGAGTGCATGAGCGAAGAAGCGGCAAAAGAGCGGGAGCTTTTGGAGATTGAAGAAGAGCGCGCGGCTCTAGAAAAAGAAAAGAGCGCCCATATTTCTGTCTCGGCGGTTGGTGTTGAAAAGGCGCAAACAGGGGAACCTCAAAAGAGCTTTCCCAAAAGCTCTCCCTCTGACCCGACCGAACTCTCCATGTTCGAGAGCGGACTCATTGTCGTGTTGGAAGAAGACCTCCCAGGTGCGGTGCTCTTCATCGACGGGAAAGAGGCGGGCCCACTGCCCTATGAAGGAAAGGTAGAACCCGGCAAGCATACTCTCCAGGTCAAGCGCTGGGACAAGGAGTTTCCGAAGAAGGAAACCAGAATCGAGCCCCAGAGAACCAGGCATTTCGAGTTCTCGAAAGAGAACCTCAACAACCAGTTCGACACCGGGATCTTCTACGTCGGCGTAATTGGAGCAATTCATGGGTCAAAGCCTGTGCTTTCTGAACGCGCTTTCGAGTATCCGAACAAGGTATTCGGAGGAGCTAAACTGGTACTCGGCTTTCAAATAATTCAGCAGCCCATATGGCTGGAGCTTGGGCTTACAGAGGGTCTGTTCTTTACTTCCGAACAAGGCGAATCCGCTGGCGATTGGGCAGTTACATGGTCAGGCTTTTTGGATATCAATACCATGGGGATCTTTGCTC
Organism: Deltaproteobacteria bacterium; assembly: GCA_030621515.1. Taxonomy (GTDB): domain Bacteria; phylum Myxococcota_A; class Polyangia; order JAAYKL01; family JAAYKL01; genus JAUVAN01. The sequence continues at coordinate 9,994 of JAUXHN010000035.1, forward strand.
GAGTTCTCTTCAATACCTTCAAGCCATGGTTTTACTTTGGACTCGAGCTGGAGGGAGGTATCAGCCGAGTAGTATGGAAGGAGGATTCCGACGAATCCAAACAACAGGCATTCGGGCCGTACTTCAACCCCAAATTGTCTCTCTCTCTCTTCTTAAACGACTGGATTGAGTTCAGATTCAGCCCAGCGGGGTTCAGCTACACAAGGGTTCCTTTTAAGGATGACGGTTACCTGGAAATGCTCTCCTACACCGCCGAACTGGGATTTGTCCTGCGGATTTAGTTCAAAGACAGCTCAGTAAGAGCAGATCCCCGGGGTGGAGTGGCAGGACATGAGGCAGTCGCAGATATCTGCTCCGACGCAGGTTCCCCCCGACGAACAGTCGGAGTCGCTCCAGCAGTAGGGGACGCTCAGGTACGCGTGGCAGGCGTCGTTGTCGGGCAGATCCATGCAGAAGAACCCGGTGGGGCAGGGCGTGGAGGTGGGCCCGGAGTTGCAGCAGTAGTCTCCGCCCGAAGGCATGGTGGGCTCGCACGTGCCCGGTGAGTCCGGTATACCGCAGTCCATGCCGCAGTAACAGATGGTCGGGTCCTTGCAAAATTCTCCCATGCTATCGCAGTCGGATAGATCCCAGCACTCACCCTCCGTGAAGATGGAGGGCTCGCACACGCCGTCGATGCCCAGGCCTTCGGGGTAGACGCACCACATATCCAGAGGACATGGGCAGCCCTCGATGCAGCAATTCTCCCAAAGATCGTCGCAATCCCCGGTATCCGTGTCGGTGTCCGTATCGGAGTCGGAGTCCGTGTCTGTGTCGGAGTCGGCGTCCGTGTCGGAGTCAGTGTCCGTATCCGCGTCCGTATCGGAATCGGTGCCTCCATCGAACGATTGCAGCTTGATGACCGAGTGGCAGGACATCGTGGCGAGAGCCAGGATAAGTGTAAAAATCTTCATGCGATCCTCCGTCAAGTAAGTTCACTTAAATGATAGCAGGTGGACAACCGCGTGTCGTTTTTCATTTTTTTCATTTTTTTCGGCACTCCTCCCCAAAACGTCCGATTACAGGGGAAAGCAGAAAAAACCACGGCGCTCATCAGATGGGCGGGGGAAAGGATCGGGACGATGTTATCGAATGAAACGCACGCGAGGAAGATGGTCGGCAAGCGCAGGGTCGCAACGGTGGATCGTCCGGGGACGGATCTTTGCGCGGTTGAGGAGATCGAGATGGATGGGACCCTCGACAGGGCCCTCGCCCTCCTGGAAGAGGGCAGACCGCTATCGGCGGACAGCCTTCTCACATGGGCGCTCATAGAGGACGGTGACAACTGCGAGTTGTGGATGGCGGCGGGGCTGGCCAGGTTGCAAAGGGGCGCAATCGCTGCGGCGAGATCCGCCTTTACGATGAGCGCGTGGATATCCGGCGATCCACTCGCGGTGGAGCTGGCAGGAGTGGGCTTGCAAGGTCGATGAGTGCGGGTTAGCCCGCGTCCGCCTGATCATCGTCGCAGATGCACTCCAACAGGTTGCAGTGTCCGCTGTCTATGTCCTCGTTCTCGACGCACCAGGCGATGCAGGCGAGGGTGGAACAGGGCTGGAAGATGCACTTGCAGTCGCCGTCGTCGGTGACTGAAGACATTACCCCGGCGATCTCGCTGTCCTCCAGATCCTCCGCGTAGACGCCATCGCAGTGGGTATCACAGGTCTCCTCGGTCCAGCCGTCGTCGCCGTCGTCGTCATCACTGCAGGCGAAGACGATGATGGATGCGAGAATCGTGGCGAAGATAAATGTTGTTCTCTTTGTCATGCCTAGTGCCTGTGAATGTCCCGGTGCATTATCTGCCGGGTAGCGGTGAGCCGCTCCTCCGCAGACATGTGCGACAGGGTTTCGTTGAGGTGGTCGTCTTTCTCCCTGGAGAGCAATCCGATCACGTGGTCAATCACCGAGGTCGGGAAGTTGCCGTCCTTTTCGTACATGTGGCGGCGTTCCGCGAGCAGCTTGCCCGCCGCGACACAGCTTCCCGGAAGGGCCTCCAGCCTGTTGAAGAGCTCCCGGTCTTCGTGGATGTCCCCCTTGATCTCGGTCTTTTTTGCCAGATCGATCATCCCGTCGTGGGTGAGCCCGAACTCGGCCGCGTTGGTGAGCCCGGCCAGCAGGAGATGGAAGAGGGCCGAGCCGTCCGGTGAACGAATCTCCACCGTCTGGACGCCGCGATCGTCGGTGTAGTCGGAGGGCTCGTCGGGGTTGACCACCCTGGCCAGGTGGGAATCCCGGGCCCAGCCGAGGGGTACACGGATGAGGGCGGAGCGGTTGGAGTGGCTCCAGCAGATCCTGGTCGGAGCCTCCTGGTTGGGGACCAGGCGCAGAAACGCGGACGCCACGGTGTTTCCGAAGGCGGAGAGGGTGGCGGCGTGGTGTACGAGCCCGCCTATGAGCTTGAGGGCATGGTCGGAGAGATCCCCATCCTTTTCGAGCATCATGTTGCGGCCGTCTTTGATCAGCTCCATGTGGAAGTGGAGCCCGTTCCCGGCGACCCCTTCCTCAAGCTTGGGCGCGAAGGTGGCCAGCATGTTGTTGCGATAGGCCACGTTGCGAACAACCCACTTGGCGAGCGCCAGGAAGTCTCCCATCTCCTCGATGGGCCGGGTGAGCAGCTCGATCTCGTGTTGCTCCGCGCGCCTCCCCGAGATCATCGGCCGGTCGGACCGCACCGAATCGATGAAGCCGACCTCCGCGTGGGCGTACTTCACGGCGCCGGTTATCCGGGACAGGATCCGAACCATCTCGTCCACCACTGCGCCGCTCTTGAAAAACGGCGCCGACGCCTGGTAGCCGGTGTGCTTTTGCGGGCTGAAGTACTCGTTTCCTCCCTCACGCAGGAGGAAGAACTCCAGCTCTCCGAGCGCGTGGAGTTCCATACCCGTGGTCTTCTTGAAACGGTTGTGGGCGATTCCCAGGATGTTGTCCGGTGTGAAGGGGGCCATTTTCCTGTCCCGATCGAGGAACCGGCAGATGAAATCGAGACTCTTGTTGTCGAACGGGTTTTCAAAAGCGGTTTTGTAGCTCGGGACCACGTAGAGATCCGAGTTGGCGGCGGTGACGAGCCCCGGGAAGAGGGACGATCCATCCACACGCTCGCCCGAGGCCAGGATCCTCTCGGCGTACACGATGTCGCTGAACGGCAGCCGGAGCTCCTTGAATTGACCGTCGAGGCCGGTGTAGTGAAACGTGAACCGCTCGATGCCGTGTTCCCTTACCACCTTCAGCATATCGGCCCGGGTGAAGTCGTCGCGATCCTTTTGAAGCAACCTCTCGAGAGGATTGGATAGTGCCAGGTTATCAACCACTTGTGCCTCCTTGGCGCCCCCCGGTTCAGAATCCACTTTCGCGGCGACTCGCCTACTTCCAGTGTCCCTTGATGAACTCCTGCGTTTCGGGCAAACCACCTTGTAAAATGACGTAGCCGTTGTGAGGCTCGCGCTCGGTAATCTCGTGGTTGATGGTGTGACGCATCATGCGCATGACCTCGTCGTGGTCGTCGGTATGTCCCAGCACCCAGCCGAGCTTCATCAGGGCTGTTTCGGGCAGCATATTGTCCAGCGGAACCACTCCCATGTCCATCAGATCCCGACCGGTATCGTATACGTACATCTGTGCGAACCCCCACAAGGTCTGCACCGTCATCACGACATGGACACCTTTCTCAATGGCCTGCTTCAGCGCGGGATAAATGGGCTTGTTCACGTGGCCGAGGCCGGTCCCGGCGATCACGATGCCCCGGTATCCCTTCTCCACCAGGGCGTCCAACAGGTCAGGCTTCATGCCCGGGTAGTAGTACAGCATGGTAATTCGGTCGTCATAAACGGTATCGATCTTGATCTTCCTGTCGGGATCTCGCGGCCGGAAGTCATCGGTCAGCAGCTCGAAAGAACCCATGTCTACCCTGCAGAGCGGAATGTCTCCGATAGTGCGGAAGGCGCTCCTGTATGAAGAGTGCATCTTGCGAACACGCGTTGCCCGATGCAGCAGGGCGTACTGGTCCGAGGTGGGCCCGAACATGCAGACCTGCACCTCGGCGATCGGGCCGTAGCCCGCGGTCTTGACCGCGTGCATGAGATTGAGCGCCGCATCGCTGGAGGGTCTGTCCGAGCTTCGCTGGCTCCCGACCAGCACGATCGGTACGGGGCTGTCCTGGATCATGAACGTGAGTACCGCCCCGGTATGCCCCATGGTATCCGTGCCGTGGCCGATGACAATCCCATCGGCGCCGGCCTCGATCTCATCGCGAACGGCCCTCGCCAGGGTGCCGTATTCTTCCCAGCCCATGTTCTCCGAGAACACCCCGAAGATTTTCTTGGTTGTCAGATTGCAGATATCCGCCAACTCCGGCACGGCCCCATAAAGCTCGCCGGGGGTAAATGCGGGGATGACCGCGCCGGTTCGATAGTCCAGGCGGGAGGCGATGGTACCGCCGGTTCCGAGCAGTGTGACGTTGGGCAGATCCGGTAATCGCGGGAACTCCTTTTCGGGGATTTTATAAATTATCTTCTTGTAACTCAGTTCCTCGATGGACGTGACCCTGTCGACATGGATGCCCACGTTGTAGCCCGTCTTCTGTTTGAGGACTATGTGCAGGTCATCGAAGTTCCCGCTCCGGGGAAGGATGACCCCCTCGAAAACGCTCCCCGCCGTATTGACCACTCTGACGTCGCTCCATACGCGAACGCCCCACTTCTTCATTCGACTCTTCGCCAACCCCCGGTAACCTTTAAAGGGATCTTCTTGACCGCTCATGCCCGATCCTCCATGGCCGAGTGCAAGGCCGATGATACGTCCTTGGCCGGAATTCGCCCCCGCAGGTTCTTCATCACGGCCCCCATCAGGAACCGGTGCCGCTGCCCGACGCTGTCGTTCGGGTAATCGGGTTGCCTTGTCTGGACGATCTCCGGAAGATCTTCCCGCCAGTTCACCGGTTTCTTGTCCAGCCCGATTTCCTCCACGATGTCCCGCATGCTCCGATCGCCAACGGCGGCCATTTGCGACACAATCCGTTTCCAGTCCTCAAAGAGCGTGCCGTCGCTCGAGACGAGGGAGAAGAGATCGCACCAGAGATCGTCGGGTATGCCGTCTACCGCTACACCGTCACGGCGAAGGCCCTTGATCCGCTCTCCGAAGAAGAAGCAGGCTCGCCGGACATCCGCGCCGCCTCGATCGACTACCAGGTCCACCAGCCTGGCTCCTCCCCTGCGAATGAGAAAGTATATCGTGTCGAGCGGGACACCGACTCCCGAATAACGCTCTTCCCGCAGCCAGGGCAACTCGGGAAGGGCATCGCGCAATCGCTCCGTCCGCTCACGGGTGATTTGCTGCGGAGGGCTGTCGGTATCAGGATACATGCGGTCCGGACCCGGCAGAATCCGTTCGAAATCGGTCGATCCGTCGACAAACGGCTGCCTCGTCTCGTTGGGTATTCCCTCGACGGCGTCGACATAGCGCAACCGGACCTCTTCGGCGGCGCACAACGTGTCCTGCTCGATTCCCCAGACCACTACCAGGGAGTCGTTCGGCCCGCATCCTGTTTTCTTTTTCAGACGCTGAATCTCCCCCTTGGCGCCCTGGTAATCGGGCCATTTCTCGCTGTGCAGGAGGATCGGCTGCTGATCGAGGCAGGCGATCACCCTCACCCGGCCGGTCAACTCGTGCGCAAAAGTCAGATCCGGTTGTCCGGGCCAGGACAATGTGCCGGCCAGGCCGGGAAGCCGGATCGCCCTGACGCAGAAGGGGCCGCTCAATAACTCGAATCCCCTTCGGCGTTCGTCATTTGCGACGAAGCGCTCCCAGTTTTCCCGGTGAAGGAACTCCAGGGCGGAGTCGGAGAAGAAGTCGGTGACATCGGTGTGCTCGATCTTTATCGAGTCGGGTTTGGTGAATCCCCGGGAATGAAGCTCATCGCGAAGCTTGAGCAAGTTGACCTGCCGAACGGCTTCACCGTGAACGAGCGCCGGCGCCCATCCCGCCTGCGGCACACCCTTGATCTCCACGCGCCGCCCTCCCCTGACCGATACATTCACATCCTGGCGGCTGGCGCCCATGCCCACACGCACATGCCCGGTGCTCCTGCAAACCCGTCCGACGAGCAGGATCGCCTCCTCCACCTCGTCCGGCTCGTGAAGCTCCGGCCCGGTCACTGTTTCGATAAGGGGTATCCCCAGGCGATCGGTTCGCCATACGATCAAGTGACCCTTGTCCGAGACTTCGCGACAGCTGTCCTCCTCGACGCTCACCTGTATGATGGTGAGTTCTCTACCGCGGAACGGAAGCTTGCCGTTGACACCGACGATCGCCGTCCGTTGAAACCCCGTCGGAATAGAGCCATCGAGATATTGCTTTCGGGCGATGTGCACTTCGTCAACGATGTCGCAGCCCAGCATCAGGCACTGCTCGATAGCCACATCCAGTGCGTTTGCGTTCAACAGGAAAGGAGGAGTGTCGTCCATTTCATATGTGCAAACGTTCTTCTGATGGAGCAGGTACACGATATTCTTTTTTGTCTTGAACTCCATCAGGGCGGTGCCGTCGTACTCTCCCAACTCCGACAGGGTCGGGCGCATGTGCCGCAGGACGGTTCCATCGTGATCTTTCGTGTACAATCCGGCCGGACAGCGGCAAAACAGCTTTTTCTCGGTGAGGAGTTGTTGGTGTACTTCGAGCCCGCAGATGAGCCCTACCTCTTTGTAATCGATCGACTGGGTCACTGTGCTTTTCCTCCCGCAAAACGCACGTTGATGGGTACATCAAACCTATTGAAAAGACAAGAGTTCCAGAGAACTTCGCTTGACAGATTTTGTCGATCTGGCTAACTAGTTTCCGTCTTTCGGGGATCGTCTAATGGCAGGACGGCGGGTTCTGGCTCCGCTGATCTAGGTTCGAATCCTAGTCCCCGAGCAAAATACGCACTCTACAAGCAGGCGTACACTTCCCACTCGTAAATCAAGGCGTTGGCCACGGACATGGCGTATGCGCTGTAGATTCTTATAGATGTGGTGGTTACCGGCGCGGTAAACTCGTAGTACAACCAGTCATCAGTCTGACCGGTGACCGTTCCGTCCGTTACCCATGTAGAGCCGCTCAACCACTGGACATCCCCGCCTTCGAGCCCCCTGCCACCCGAGTAGAGGCATCCCGAACCGGAGGACGGCTCCGTATCGACCCACATCCCCCAGAGGGTTTGTGGTGACGACCATGTGTACCGGAAATAGGCCCCGCCTCCGTAGCTTGTGCCGGTGTCGATCCAGCAGAACCCGCATCCGCTTTGTAGACCGCCGTCCTGAAGTCTTCCGGGGCCGTACGTTATCTGATCTGTACTGCCCGAGCTGATGGTTCCCACGGCCGATGGCGCCACATTGCTCCCCATGGAACAACCCAGGCAGGCACCCATGTCGCAGCCTCCGCTGCAGAAAATCTCATCGTGATCGTATTCGCATATGGCCGCGACACAGGCCCCGTCGGCATCGTAGTTCCATGCCGTGTCTCCCACACAGGTATCCGCCGGCGGGAAATCACATGCCACCGCTGTGCTCTCGTACAGGCACTCGGTTCCGTCCCAGACTCCCGCGTCCTCGTATTCGAGCACGACCCCACCGTCGGCGCACTCGTTATCGGGGGGCACGTTGCAATCGGGCGGTCCGGTGTCACTGTCGGTATCCGTGTCGGTATCTGTATCAGTGTCCGTATCAGTGTCCGAGTCGCCATCACTATCTGCGTCGACATCAGGTTCGCCGAAGTTCATAGCCGCATCAGCGCAGCCGACCACAGCGCCAAGCGCTACGAGTGGACACAGTAAAAAGAGTGTTATTACGAGCGAATTCTTCATCTGTGCACGTACTCTATGAGCAAGTGTACACTCGCCACTCATAGATCAAGGCGTTGGCCACGGACATGGAGTATGCATTGTAGATTCTTATCGAGGTGGTGGTTACCGGCGAGGTGAACTGGTAGTACGCCCAGTCGTTGGTCATACCTGTGACCGTTCCGTCCGTCACCCAGGAAGAGCCGTTCCACCACTGGACATCCCCGCCTTCGAGCCCCCTGCCGGCAGAATAGGCGCATCCCGAACCGGAGGACGGCTCAGTGTCGACCCACATCCCCCAGAGGGTCTGTGCTGTCCCCCAGGAGTACCGGAAATAGGCCCCGCCGCCATAACTGGTGCCGGTGTAAATCCAGCAGAATCCGCACCCGCTTTGCAGGCCGCCGTCATTGAGCCTTCCGGGGCCGTACGTTATCTGATCTGTACTGCCCGAGCTGATGGTTCCCACGGCCGATGGCGCCACATTGCTCCCCATTGAGCAACCCTGGCAGACGCCGAGGCTACAGGTATACGGACACACGGTCTCGGTATGGCTGTACTCGCACTGGTCCACAACGCAGGTCCCCGTGGCACTGTAGTTCCAGGCGGTGGTGCCGACGCACGTGTCGGCCGGCGGGGAGTTGCACGCGGTTTCGGTGTGCGGGTAGCTGCATGTTCCGCCGCTACAGGTACCCGGCGAATAGTACGACCACAGAACATTGGAAATACACTCGTCGGGCGGCGGTGCGTCACAAACGATGCCGAGACACGGATCGTCTATGCACTCCCCGGTATCGCACTCGTAAGGACAGTCGATGTTGGAGGAACCGTATACACACTCGGTGCCGTTCCAGGTGCCCGTGTCCTCGTACTCCACCAACACGGTCAGGGAGAAACACTCATCGTCTGGCGGCGAATCACAGGCCGGCGGGTCGGTATCCGTGTCCGTATCGCTGTCTGAATCCGTGTCCGAATCGCTATCCGAATCCGAGTCGCTATCCGAGTCCGATTCGCTATCCGAGTCCGAGTCGCTATCCGAGTCCGAGTCGCTATCCGAGTCCGAGTCGCTATCCGAATCGGTATCGCCGGACGGACCATCGTCGCCTATATACATTTCGGCGCAGGCACAGAAGGCAACCCCGCAGCACAGGAAGATCGCCACAGAAGCCTGGGCAACGGTCTTGTTCACGAAAAACACCTCCTCTTGCAAGGGATCTGTTTACTCGATGGGTGTGGTGCCGCCCTCGACGGGGTCTCCTGACCACTGGAAATTGTCTATGAAGACGATTGAGTCGTAGATGCAGTCGCCCTCGTCATGAATAGAGAAGGTGAGATTGAAGGTGGCGCCCCCCTCGATGGGCCAGCTTGTGCGCAGCCAGCCGGTTGAACCGGAAACGCCGGACACGACCGGTTCCCAGCCGGAGCCGGATTCGTCACACGTGTGAGAGGGATTCTCGAAAAAGTTGACGTCCACCTCCACCTCCATATCTGCGTCGTCGAAGGAGATGTTGGTGGGCGCTCCACCGTTGAGCTGGTCGTATTCCAATATCGCGTAAAACGCGTCGTTGAATCCCTCGCCGATCCACTCGTCGTACTCCGCCGATGCGAAAAGAAAATCGAAGGTGAACCCCTCCGCGTTGTCGGGGGCGGCCAACGTGTACTGAAGCTGGACCACATCGCACGATTCGAACAGCTCCGACGTTGTGGCCGTGTATCCCTGGAATGGGGGTAGCGGATCGTTGCCTATAACATCGCCGCCCGCAGCAACGCCTCCAATGTCCTCCGCACTGTTGGGATTGACCTGACCCACCGGGCCGGTGCTCAGGGCGATCATCTCGCAACCGTGGGTTTTGACCAGGCAGTCGTTGGTGCCCTGGGACTCGAGCACGGCAAAAGCCAGGTCCAGAGCGGTCTGGCCACTGGTCGAGAACTTGGTCACCGACACCAGGTGCTGGTTGGGGCAGAGGTTCATCGCCGAAGCGAGATCATCCGCGGAGTTGCCCGAGATCTCCGGGCAGTCGCAGTAATTGTTCTCCGTATCCACTGAATCGGTGTCGCTATCCGAATCGGAATCGGAGTCCGAGTCGGAATCGGAATCGGAATCAGAATCGGAGTCAGAATCGCTGCCCGTACTGTAATCTGGCTCGTCCTCTGAACATGAAAAAGCCAGAAGGCCGGTCAGCAAAACAATCAGAATGGCATTCAGGTTAAAAAATATACGCGTCATGGAGAAGCCTCCTTTGGCAATAAGCTCACTCTTACACAATCTAATTGTACTACAAGTTTCAGATATTTTTCCATTCTTCATTTTGACTTCGTTTGAAAGATTCATACCGCGCCCTCATGAGGGCGCGGTACGCGACACATTTATACCCATTGACATATGTGCGGCCCGCGGCGACCATTGTTTTCATGAGGTCGGCGGTTGTCATCTACGGTTTCCTCGGGGCTTTCACTTGCATGGCGTCCATCGCCGTTGCGTCCGGTCTGCAACCCGTACCATCCCATCCGGAAGCCGGGTTCGCGGCGAAGAACCAATCCCTTCCCGACGATATGATCGCCCGCGGGCAGGACGGCGTGAAGGTCGTCGCCTGCAAGGCGGCGATCGTCACCGGGGTCATCGGATCGCACGTTCGTGCGCGCTGCGCTTCGGATGAGAATGATGGCGACCCATCGATCGACCTCGTCGACGGAGCCTTTCACGTACACGTGGGAGGAAGACCCGTGAAGGTGCGGATGGGCGACACCACCGTTCTGATACTCTTAGCCCAGATGATCGCAGTCAAGACAAGGAGCGGCTGGGTAGTCCAGATCAAACATCTCTGCGAGACCGGGTCGGCAGATATCCAACCTCCCCGCGCCACACTTCCCGAGCCCGTCACGGTCGATCCGAGCGCTCCCTTGCCCGATGGAGGCGACCCCGCAACAACCACTCCCATCCCCATTGAAATCCCCGCCATTCCCATCAGGCAGGGACAGCGCTTCAGGTTGTCCGGCAACGACAAGCCCTCGATGGCATCCAGGCTGGAGAAGAAAATGCTGGGAGGGGCGATCGGACGGCTGCTTCCAACCTCCAGGACAATACCGGCGCCGCTGCTGAGTCCCCGTGAAGTGGAAGACCCCGAGGATTTCGCGATCGTCGCGGGCACCTCCGAGGAGGCTCTCGGAGAGCTGGAGATAGAGGCCATTGAGGTGGACGTGGGATGTGTCGAAATCTGCGTGGACTGATCTTCTTGCCGACATTTCTCGCGGCGTGCGCCACGGCAGGATGCCTTAACGAATACGCTGTAGAGCAGTGCATTCCCGGCTACGGAATAGTCATCGACAACAAGGATGCCCCTCGGATCGGCCCGACTTTCGCCCCGGTGAATCTCACAATATTCGGCGATTTCCAGTGCCCCGGCACTCACCGGCTCTGGTACTCCCTTGCCGCGTTTCTCTCGAAGCTCGAAGAGGACGGAAAGAGTCACGAACTGAGAATTGATTTCCGACACTTCCCCCTGATCTCAATTCACAACCACGCCGGCGACGCCGCGCTGGCGGCCGCGGCCGCCCACAGGCAGGGAAATTACGACTTCTGGGTTCTGTTTCCCAATCTCCTCAAGCCGGGGGCCGAGCTTTCACTGGAGCATATCCTCATGTACGCCCAATCCGCCGGGCTGGACATGGTGCAGTTCACCTCAGATTTCAACAGCCCCGAGGTGCTGGATGTCGTCAACGCGGATCTGGCTCTCGCCCACGAACTGGACCTGCCGGGTACTCCGTCGGTGATACTGTGCGGGGTTCACATGTCGGCGACGCCGGACGACCTGGTGGAAAACCTGGAGCACCTGCTCTACTGAAGCATTGCGAGATCAGGGTTTCTTTATCTGAATAGTGGCGTCGTACCGGGCGGAATGATCGCCGTGGATCTCTACATTGTCATCCTTGCCCCTGACAACAAAGGTAGCGCGCTCTCCGGCTATCCGGGAGAAGAACAATAGCTTGCGCACCCCATCCACTATCTGGATCAGCTCGCAAAGGTTCTCGTGATGCTCCGACTTGAGGTTCGTGTGGCAGACCGGACAGAAGAAATCCCAGGTATCACCCTTCTCGAACTCGGCTCCCGGGGGTTTGTAGAGTTTGTAGTTGCCCGGTTCCGGATGAAAGCCGACGAGCATCTGCGCGCCGCCGTTAATGGCGACAAGGGTGACCATGCCTCCCGGGTTGACCAGGCTGCCGCATTTTGAACATTTGTACTGCCAGTCCATGTAATCTCCCTATCACCGATGAATCACGACCCGGGTGCCGGGGTTGTCGCGGGTGGCGACGATGCCGTGGTATCCCACCGACAGGTTGGGGCCAGTCCAGAAAAAGAGACGCCTCGCGTCGGAGGGGGAAAGGTTGACGCATCCGTGGGAGCGCACCCTCCCAAACCCGTTGTGCCAGAACGCCGCATGAAGAGCGTATCCCTCTTCGAAGTATTGTGTCCAGGGAACATCCTCGATGGAGTAGGCCTCCTCGCCGCCCTCCGGATCGTCCATGGTTATGGTCACGTGTTTGCCGTAGATTCTGAACGTACCTTCCGGTGTGTCGAAATCCTTTCGTCCCGTGGAAACCAGGGTGGCGAAGACCGGCGAGGCTCCTTCATATGCCACCAGGGTTTGCTGTGACAGGTCGATATCTATCCAGCGCTCACCCGGCGACAGATCCTCGGGCGGCTGGACCTGTCGGGCCACGGCCACGACCCTTCTGCGCACGTAAAGGTTTTCCCCGACCTTTGCGTAGCGCTTTCCCTTTCTCTTCATCTCGCCCATGTACGGCATATGGCTGTATCGGCTCAGGCGTTCCCCGGACTTCAACGGGCCGCCCTCCACCTTCTGTTCGAGCAGCTTGACTCCACGGCCGACGATGAACGCCACGGGCAGCGGATTGCGGTGGTCGATCAAGATCCCTTTGAGATCGGATGGTTTCGCCTCGTAGAGCTTGTCGGCCTGGATGAAACGATTGCGGACGGTGCGCTGATAGGTAACGTCCTCTTGCGCGACTTTGTCGTCCGTGCTCACGTAGTACCCCTTGGCCATTCGCAGGTGCACGTACTTCGGCAATGCATGGGGATCGACGACCCCTCCGTCCCCGCCGGTTTCCCCTTCAGCGGGTTTGTGGACAACGGCGGGCGCAGCCGCAACCGGGCCGGTGATCCCGGCGTCCGGGCCACGCATCTTGTCGGAACCGGCCGCTGATGCCGCCCTGGCGAAAACCGCCTGGAGGGTGTCATCATTATCCTGGACCGCCGCAGCATGGGCCTCGCTGTGCGCGCTGTGCGCTTCGATCAACTTGAAGATCGCCCTGGTTTCCTGGATTTCCTCGGCGGTGGGAATACGCCAGTACTCCGGTGTGCCATCCTCCCTGGCGTACTTGTAACTATACGGGAGCGGATTGTTGAGCCTGGGCTTCGGGGGTGCGGGTGCGAAGGTGACCGGTTTTGTTCCGACGTTAATTCCCAGACCGTCGCAGATGAAGCCTCCACCCGAAATCTCGTGCCATCCCCTCGCGCATCCCCTGGTGGATACTCGCTCACTCACGCGAAAAGTGGAACCCCGGCGAGCGTACCCGATGGTCCTGGAGTCGGACCTGGGCTGAGTCTTGATCTGGGTATGGAAGTGGTAGGCCACCGCATACATCGGGAATTTCTCTTCGATATTTTCTTCCCGGGCGTCGTCCTCGATCGCTTCCCCTGCCTCGTCAATGGAGATCTTGTTCTCGTCGGATTGCGCAACAACCGTTGTTTCGCCGTCGATCCTTTCCAGATCCGAAGGGTTTTCCGATTCGAGCAGCGCGGTCTCGTTGACCAGTGTCGGATCCGGCGCTACACCCTCACCCACGTCCACGATTTTCTCGGGGAATAGCTCCTTGACGGATGAAATCGGGGATTGCTCGACATTGTCGAAACACTGCCACAAACCGAAGGCCGACAGGCCCCCGAGGATCACGGCGGCGATGATCGTCTTGACGCGGGATCGCCCTGGTTTCTTGCGTCTTTTTCGGTTCTTCCGCCTGGTCATCTACGGGCGCCTCCTCGTCAACATCGAGAATGATATCTCGCGTCGAACAAGTCCAGAAATCGACCTTGCCCGGAAAATTCACCGGGCTGCAAACCAACGCGCGCCCGGACGTAATTATTTCCGTGGGATTTGGCTTTGGAACTAAAAAAAAGAGGGCGGTTCGCGAACCGCCCCTACTCTTCGTCTTCGGGGGGCATTGAGGAGGGGATGATCTCCCCGGCCTGCATCTTCCTGTATTCTTCGAGCAACTCCCTGGCGCGATCGAGGTGCTCCTCGCGAACACGGAAGATAACCGCGTTCTGGGCGCGCGGCATCAACTGGTTCATCATCCCCGTACCCACCCGGTTCTGTACGATGAACTCGATCTCGGAGTTGCCGAGAAAAGCGGTCAGCAGATCCGCCTCGATGGGATCGCCTATGCGCACCAGCTCTACGAAGTTTCCATCAGGGGCCATGTGTTCCTCCATCTTCGTTATGCATTCACTCGTCAGTGTACATCGGCACTTGAGCCCGGGTCATCAGTTGTGAATGCGCTCGACATTAAAAACGTCTTTATACTGTTTGAGCGCTCGGATCACGTTGTTTAGCTGATTGAGATCCTTGACGTGGAAAGTGAAGGTGTTCACTGCGTGGTTGATGTCGTCCGCGTCGCAGTGAGCGGAGTCGATGTTGATTCCCGTCGACTGGAAAGCGTTGCTGAGATCGGCGAGGAGACCGGCCCTGTTGCTGGTCAGCACCTGAAGGCGAACAGGGCGCTCGGACACGGCGTTGGGGGACCACTGAACCCTGGTCTGCCGTTCCGGATCGAGTGCCGCCGCCTTGGAACACCCGCGACGATGAACGACGATGCCCCTCCCCCCCTTGCTGACGTAGCCGACCACGAACTCTCCCGGTAGAGGGTTGCAGCACCTGGCGAAGCGGATGAGCAAATTGTTCACCCCGTCGAGGGTGATGCCCGAATCCTGGCCCTTCACCTTGCGGATGACTTTCTCGAACGGGCTCTCCTTGATCTCGGAGGGCGGGCTCTGCCGCTTGTCCTCCGGGAGCAGGCGATCCACCACGTCACCCTTGTCGATCTTTCCGTACCCGACCGCAGCGAGGAGCTCTTCCGAATTGCTCATCTTGTAGGTCCCGGCCACCCTGTCCACTTCGCCCGACTTGCTCAACCTGTTGAACGAACATCCGTACCGGCGCAACGACTTCTCCACCATGTCCCGGCCTGCCTGCACAGACTGCGCGCGTTGTTCGGTTCGCAGGTAGGATTTGATCTTGTTGCGCGCCTTGCTCGTGACCACGACTTCCAGCCAGTCGGCCGACGGTCGCTGGGTCTTGGACGTGGTGACCTCTATCGAGTCACCGTTATTGAGCTGTGTGCTGAAGGGCACCTGCACGCCGTTTACCCGGGCGCCTGTGCAATGGGCGCCCACCTCCGAATGGATGGCATAAGCAAAATCCAGGGGGGTCGCTCCCTTTCGCAGGGATATCACATCTCCGGCGGGGGTGAAGACGAACACCTCGTCCAGAAAGAGGTCCACCTTTACCGAATCGAGGAACTCCTGTGAGTCCTTTAGCCCGTCCTGGTGCTCGAGTATTTCCCTCAGCCAGTTGAACGCCTTTGCCGATTTCTCGGGCGTCCCTTCCTTGTATGCCCAGTGGGCGGCGATCCCATACTCGTTGATGCTGTGCATCTCATCGGTCCGGATCTGGATCTCCATGCGATTGCCCCCGGGACCAATCACCGTCGTGTGCAACGATCGATAGTGGTTGGGCTTGGGCATGGCAATGTAGTCCTTGACGCGCCCGGGCACCGGAACCAGCTTGGCGTGGATGAGACCGAACACCGCGTAGCACTCCGGCACGTCCCCGCAAATGATCCTGAAAGCGATGGCGTCGTACACCTTCTCGTATTCGAGTCCCTTGGAAACCATCTTCTGGTAAATCGAGTAGAGGTTTTTCTGACGCCCGGAGACCGAGACCTGGAGACTCGCATCCGCCATGAGCTTCATGAGATCTTTTCTCGTCCGTTCGATGTACGCTATGCGAGATTTCTTGCTCTTGGCGACCTGCTTCGCGAGATCGACGTAAATGTCGGGCTCGAGATACTTGAACGCCAGATCATCGATGTCGGCTTTCAGCCAATGGATCCCCAGGCGGTTTGCCAGGGGTGAATAGATGTCGCGAGTTTCCTGGGCTATCCGTTCCCGCTTGTCCTGATCCAGGTGTTCCAGGGTGGACATGTTGTGAAGCCGATCGGCGAGCTTGACAACCAGGACCCTGATGTCCTGCGCCGTGGCGACGAGCATTTTTCGGAAGCTCTCCGCATGGCGCTCCTCTCGCGGAACGAAGGCCACGTTGGACAGCTTGGTCAAGCCGTTCACGAGATCGCTTACTTCTTCACCGAAAATCTCAGCGACCTCTTCTAATGTTGTTGGAGTATCCTCGACTGTATCGTGAAGCAACGCCGCGCAGATGGATGCGGCGCACAACCCCATGTCCGCAACGATCTTCGCCACCGCGACCGGGTGGATCATGTAGGGTTGACCGGAACGACGAACCTGTCCATCGTGCTTCCTGGATGCAAAAATATAGGCCCGTTGTATGGGAGAAGAATCACCATCTGGATGATGACTATTATAACTCTTGAGAATATCTTCTATCCGGATCATTAAGGAGCTCGAGGCCAATACCTGTCAAGTCAAGTGACAACACCGGCGCTTCGACCGGTATCGCCTCCCCCCTCATCTCAATCATGTAGTATATTTACGTATTTGCAAGAGTGCAATTATAGGTTTTACTTTTTGGTGAAGGTCTGGATGGGGTTTGAAAAGGAGTATCTACCATGAATATCGACTTTAATCGGGAGCTGACTCTCCATCTGGAGGCGCGATATCCGCTGATATTCCTCAAGACCGGCGAGGAGAATCGAGCACTCGAAGCGCTGGACGCCGCCGCCGGGAAAGCCGGGCGCCGGCTCATTCGAGCACGTGATCTCGGTGGCGCGGTCGATCTGGAAAAGGCATTGACCAGGTGCGACAGCGACGAGTCCGTGCTGGTGCTCGACAGCGTGCACCGCAGCATGAACGACCCGGATGTTGTTCGCCTCCTGGCTGATTTCGGCAGGGTCGATCCCGAGGCTCCGGGGGGAACCGCAGTTATCCTGACGCCGTGGACCGAGGTTCCGATGGAACTGACGAGGATGAGCGCCGTGCTGGAGCTTCCGTTGCCGACGCGCGAGGAACTCCTGGAGGTGCTTGGCGGGGTATGTGCGCAGGTCGGAGTGCTGCAGACGGAGGATGACGGCAAGGCGCTCGTGCGGGTAGGACAGGGACTGGAGATGGAGGAGGCAGCGAGAGCTTTTCGAAAAGCGATGATCGGCTGGCCCACGGACGCCGCGGGCGCGAGGATGTCGGTCGAGTCCGACAAACGTCGCGCTCTGCGACGAAGCAATGTGCTCGAGCACGTGGAGGCGCCCACGGACATGGGGGATGTGGGAGGCCTGGACCAGCTCAAGTCCTGGTTGAATTCCCGGGCCGGCGCGTTTTCAAGGAAGGCGCGTGATTTCGGGCTGCCGGCGCCCCGTGGTCTGCTGCTCATGGGGATCCAGGGATGCGGGAAATCGCTGGCCGCCAAGGCCGTCGCGGGTTTCTGGCGCCTGCCCCTGGTGAGGCTGGATCTCTCGGCCGTCTTCGGCCAGCCCCGCCCGGAGGAGGCGCTGCGCCAGGCGCTGAAGGTGGCCGAAGCAATGTCTCCGATGGTCCTGTGGATAGATGAAATTGAAAAGGGTTTCGACAACAAGGGAGAAGGCCCCGCCGCACGGATCCTGGGCGGGATGGTCACATGGCTCCAGGAGAAGCAGCAGGAGGTCTTCGTCGTCGCGACCGCGAACAGGGTGGAGGCGCTTCCCCCGGAGCTTCCGAGGAAGGGCCGTTTCGACGAAATCTTTTTCGTGGATCTTCCCGACAGACACGAGCGGCAGGAGATCCTCTCGCTCCATCTCGCCCGGCGAGGGCTCGATCCTGGGAGCTACGATCTGGACGGCCTGTCCGATCTCACTGAAAAGTTCACGGGCAGCGAGATCGAGCAGCTGGTGATCTCCGCGATGTACTTCGCCTTCGGGAGGGAGGAGAAGCCCAACGATGCGGATCTGGCACGCGCCCATCGTGAGACGGTGACCCTGTACGAAACGTTCGAGCCGGAGATAAAGAAGCTTCGCGAGTGGGCGCGCAAGAGGGCGCGTCCCGCTTCGACCGATCGCCGAAAGATCGATATGTTCTCCGACGACCGGAAGGAAGGGAAATCTCCCAAATGAAGGTGAGCATTACGCACATGGTGCCCGTTCCCGTAGAACAGGCCGTCAGCGCATACCGCGACATGGAGTTTTACACGGCGCGGCAGAAGAACGCCGGCGCGATTACCGTCGATGTCCTCGAGACCGAGGATCTCCCGGATGGAAAGTTTCGTTTCAAAGTCAGGGTTACCGAGCCGTCGCGGGTGCCGAGCTTCCTTCGCAAATCGGATGTGGACACCTACGTTGACGACAGCGTGCTCGATCCGGAGGCGCGAACCCTGACCTGGAAGATCACTCCGTCGGTGGCGGCCGATCTGTTCAGGATGAGCGGACAGGTGGATTTCGAGGCGCAGGGAGATTCAACTCGCGTGACCTACAACGTGACCATGGAGGTGAAGATCCCGCTGCTCGGCAGGAAGGCCGAGAAGCACGGTCTCGCGAAAACCGAGGAGGCGTGCGAGCAGCAGTCTGCTTTCCTTGAAAAGTGGATCAACGAGCAATCGCCGTCTTGATAAGGGCGAACATGTCCGACTCCATGCTATAGGTGATGGTGTGACCTGTCCCGGGGTACTCCTTCAACTCGGCATCCCATCCCTTTTCGCGTAGCAACTTGACGGTTTTTCGGGCCGGCTCGATGGGAACCATGTCGTCCACGTCCCCGTGGAGCGCGCGGATCGGGACGGACTTCGGTGAGGGCGGAGATTTTCCCTCCAGCAGGGATGGTGGAATGGCGCCGCTCACCGGTATCGCCGCCCGGATCTTTTCCGGGTGCCGCACCGCCACGGCGAAGGAGACCATCCCACCCTGGGAGAATCCGGTGACAACGGGCTTGCCTTCCATGGGCACATTGACGGAGAGCCAGTCGAGCAGATCCCCGATCAGGTCGGCCGCCGCGGCTATCCCTTCTCCGAGGGATTTATTGGCCTGGTAGGGGATACGCAGAAAAAACCAGGAGAAGCCTGGGCCGTATGCGATGGGAGCCCTCGGTGCGATGACCCTGGCCTCGACGGGAAAGGTTTCAAAGAAGCTGATGAAATTCCCCGGAGTATCCCCCAGACCGTGGATCAGCAAAACCACGGGAAGTTTTTCTTTTGTGTCCGCCCCAGAGGACAGGTATTCGAGGTATTCGAGCGGCGGCGCCGTTTTCTCGGCGGTCGCCTTTTGTGTCGGCGTCCCGGACGACGTCTGCGCAACCTCCGACCTCGTGCAGTCGATCGCAGCGACGACACACGACAACAACAACAGGGACATCGCCCATGCGGGGACTCTTCTGAATTTGTGCATCATGCTGCGTATTCTACAGCCTGTCCGGGGTTCAAGGAAGGGGGACTGTCTACTCGGGAATAATAACGCTCTTGAGTTGCATGCCGGTCATGTCGCTGTAGGTGTAAGGGCTAACGCCGACGGGAACGGTAATGTACGTTTCGGTGTCGGGGTCGAACTTGTATGCGGCGTTTGCATCATAGTCGACGGCCCACACGTAGCCTTCGAAATCCACAGCCACACCGACCAATATTATTCCTATATCGTAGGCACCCGCGACGATCATAATCTCCTGGTCAATCTTGTAAAGTGTACCGTCGGTATCGGCGACCCATACGTAGCCGGCGCATTTTTCCGTACCCACGGCGATGCCGCGAAGAGAATCGGAGTCCAACACCTCAACTACCTCGAGGGACTCATCCACCGGGTCATAGCGGGATACGGAATTTGAGCCGCCGACCCACACTCGTCCCTGGGAGTCCGCCGTGATGCCGTAGCCCATTAGTGTTA
>JAUXHN010000259.1 GCA_030621515.1 Deltaproteobacteria bacterium
GATATCTACTACCCCTGAGACCTGTGGATAAAAAAAAGGTTGGTCGTTTTTGATCGTCATATTGATCGTAGGGGCGCAGCCTGCTGCGCCCTGATGTCGACGGCGGACCCGTCTCGTTCATCCGCCACCTGCCTCGCCTTAGCCTTGCGACGGCGGGTAGCCTGTCCTCTTGATCGCGAAGGCGGACAACCAACCCCAATAAATGATAGAATGCTCTCACGTTCAAAACGAAAGGCGGGGGAATGCGATACCTAATGTTGATGGCCCTGGCGACCGCGCTGGCATGCGCCGGTTGCTCGAACGACCCGGCGGACAGCATGGACGCAGGCTCCGATTCAAGCACCGATACCGACACCGATTCTGACTCTGACACGGATACTGACACCGATACTGACACTGGCACCGGCTGTGCCTCCGGGACCGCAATTTTCGACTGGGTCCCAAATCCTGAGGCCGAAGACTGTGGCCCCGGTTGCACGCAGCTGGTGTTTCAGGCGATAAATACCGTCACTGAATGGTCCGTGGGTGAGAATTATCTTACTGTCACCACTGTCCCCGAAGCTGATTTCATCATCGTGGACATCGAGAACAACTGCCATGCTGTTGTAAAGCAGCATCCAGGCTATCCGGTCAGTCCAGACTTGACGACTTTCAGACGTCCATGGGTAGATAGCAATGTGATCACTGTAATTTTCAACTTGTCAAATGAAGGTGAGGACATTCTGGAAATTGATATAGGCCAGGAATCGTGGGCTTCTCATGGTTACCATGAAGAACTCGATGAACAAGGACAATATCAATATCAGGCCAGTTCGGGCGAGAAGATATCCTACTTGCTAGCCGAAACGGATGGCTCCATGTCCTCCGCGTACAAGCAAGCTTTCCTTTTAGACAAGACCACGCAGGA
Source organism: Deltaproteobacteria bacterium (assembly GCA_030621515.1). Taxonomy (GTDB): domain Bacteria; phylum Myxococcota_A; class Polyangia; order JAAYKL01; family JAAYKL01; genus JAUVAN01. The sequence goes on from JAUXHN010000259.1 coordinate 908, forward strand.
AGCGACCCCAATCTCCGAGGAGCATAGAAGGCTGTATTACATTAGAATGGAAGGAGACTACGTTATCTGGGAAGACAACCAGGGTAACAACTTGGATATCTACGCTCACAAGATCTCAACCGGAGTCACTTCGAACCTGTCCGAGCACGAGAGCGCCCAGTACCACTCCAGGATAGACGACGGTCGAGTAGTCTGGTCCGATCTCAGAAACGGAGATGGTACATATTCCAATTTCAGGTATGCCGACGTGTACCTGTACGACATCGAATCCGAAGAGTTGACGCGCATCACAGATGAAGCGGCTATTCAGCATTATCCCGACATCTCTGGAAACAGGATCGTATGGCAGGACAGCAGAGCGTGCGGAGACCCAAACTATATGTACGATTTTGCTGGTGTGAACATATGGATGTACGATCTCTCGACAGGCCAGGAGCACCAGGTGACCAGCATGCCCGGCCCTGAGTTCCACCTCCACCCACAGATTGTAGGCGATGTGGTTTACTATGAAGCTTTTGACTCGGATGGAAGCTTCGCGACAGTATATCGTCAGGAGCTTTCCGCGCTTGGGCTATGAGTCGCTGATGACCTCCCGAAAAAGAGAACAAACGGGGTCGTAACCCTCCACTTGACATATAGAAGCCAATGATATCCGCCGGATAGCCGTTCTTTAAGGTCGTGACAGGTCCAGCGTCCCTACAGGACGCGGGGTTCTATTTGTTTTCCATACCTGGGGTTTGAAACCCCAGGCTACGTTCCCCCGCCGCTTTGCGGCGAAGATTCCCGACCTCGAGCTCATCTTATTGGTATCATTGGCTCGGTGGGGGTATTCTGACGGGTGATGAGAAGGTCTATCCAGTCATTTTCGACGCTCGTATGCTGCGGATCGGTGGTGGGGATCTCCATTTGTTTGATTGGCCAGGTGGCGTTGGGGCGAACGGTCAGCATACCTCCCGATCCGGAGCCCTCGAGGGCAGAGTTTCCGAGAATAGAGCCGGCTGCGGTGGAGTCGTCTCCCTATATCGAGGTTGGCGAGCCCGCCGGGTTCCTGTCCCTCCTGGTCAACAGAAACCGGCTGGTGGTCCGGCGGGGGCCCACATCAAAGTCCAGGCGCCGGGGTGTGGTCATGAAGGGATCCCGGCTGCCGGCGATCGAACGGACCCGGGGAAAGGGGTGTCGCGACTACTGGTATCGGGTTCACGACGAGGCGTGGGTTTGCGGAGGCGGCGTAACGCCCACCGACGATCCCGCATGGGGGTTGCGCTACCCGGTGATGGAGGAGGGCGATCTTACCCCGTGGCCCTACGCATTCGTTTACAAACCGGCCATGGAATACCGCAACGCCGGGGGTGCAGTGGAGGAGGTCAGGGAGGTTTTCAAGGGGTATGGTTTCGGCGTCAAGGGGATCACTCGCCTGTACGGGGAGGCCTACTTCAAGACCGTGGAGGGACGGCTCGTGCCCAGGAGCGCCGCCGGGATCTCGCGCCGAGTCAGCGATTTCGAGGGCGTGGAGATACTGGACGGATCTCCCTGGCCGGTGGGGTGGGTCAACTCCAAAAAGGCGTGGATCTACAGCGAACCATCCCGAAAAAAGAAGTTCCGTATCGCGCCTGTCGAGAGGTACTCGCCCTTCGAGGTGCTCGAGGAGGCGGGAAAGGGCAGAAAGCGCTTCGTCCGGTTCGACGAGGGAGCCTGGCTCGACAGGAGGGACGTCCGGGTGGTGACCGAGGCCGCGAGGCCCGACTCCGTAGGGCCCACCGAGAAATGGATCGACGTGGACATTTCGCAGCAGATAGTGACCGCCTACGAGGGCGACACGCCGGTATACGCGACCATGATGTCCTCGGGGAGGGGCGGCGGATCCAGGACCGTGAAGGGCAAATTCCGGATATGGGTCAAGGTGTCGGCAATTCCCATGGACAACACCGACGAGGAGCTCGACGAGGAGATCGAGAAAGGGATCGACGGCGGTGTTCCGGATGAGAACCGTCATCTGTTCTCCCTGCACGACGTTCCCTGGAGCCAGTTCTTCTTCGAGAACTACGCGCTCCACGGTGTCTACTGGCATGACCGGTTCGGTAACCGCAGGAGCCACGGCTGCGTCAACCTCGCCCCCACGGACGCCCGGTGGTTTTTCGACTGGACCGGCCCGCGCCTGCCGGACGGGTGGTGGGCAATCTACGCGAGCGACGAGGATCCTGGAACCCTGGTGAGGGTTCGTTAAAGGAAAACGATTTCAATATAAAAGGAATCGAATATCGCGTACCATGTAGTTCCATGGAAAATATCAAGTAGAGGCATAAGGGAATGGGCACGACCGACTATATCGGACAGACTCTGGACGGTCGATATCAAATCGTAAAACTTCTCGGCGAGGGCGGCATGGGCGCGGTATACCTGGGCCGGCATGTTGTCATCGGCAAGAAGGTAGCAGTCAAGATTCTCCACGCCGATCTCGCCGGCGGCGACGAGATGTTCAAGAGGTTCTACAGGGAGGCCCAGGCAGCGGCCGCCATCGGTCACAAGAACATCATCGACGTCCTTGATGTGGGTGCATCGACCCAGGGCGATCCCTACATGGTGATGGAATACCTGGAAGGCGAGGATCTCGACAATATGCTTGCGCGCACCGGTCCGATAGCCCCGGCTGCCGCGTGCGGGATCATGGAACCGATACTGCTGGCCCTGGAGGCGGCCCATTCAAAGGGCATCGTGCACAGGGATCTCAAACCGGCCAACATCTTCATCACTCAACAGGAGGGAGAAGATCCGACTGTAAAGCTCATCGACTTCGGTATCTCCAAGTTCAGCCCGGAAGGCGGCGATCACACCAGGCTCACCCAGACCGGCACCCTGCTGGGAACGCCGGCGTACATGTCGCCGGAGCAGGCCAGGAGCACCGCAGAGGTGGACCGGCGCACCGACATTTACGCGATGGGGGTCATCTTTTACCAGATGCTGACCGGCGCGTTGCCGTTTAGTGGTGAGAGCTACAACGATCTTTTGATCAAGGTGCTCACCGAGCCGCACACCCCTCCATCAGATGCCTATCCGGACTTCCCCATGGAAGCCGGCGTGGTGATCGAGCGAACGCTGACCAAGGATGTCGACAAGCGTTACCAGACCGCGTCCGAGATGCTGCATGCGCTCGAGGAGCTGGGCTCGTACGGCCGGCGGAGGGACAGCTTCACGTCGTTCATGACCGGAATCGGTAACGCCGGGAAGTGTGCGGGCGGCGACCTGGGAAGCACTATCATCGCCAGAGAGGATCATCCCTCGGCCACGAGTGTGTTGTCGGAGATGGGGAGGCAGGCCACGCCCGGCGCGTGGGCGGGGACCTCTTCAAAAAAACCGGGAATGAAGGTCGTCTTTATCGGCGGCGGGATCGCGGCAGTGGTCCTGGCGATCGCGGCAGTGTTCTTTTTTGCGAACCGCGACAGGGAGCCCGTCAAGGCGCCGGTACAGCCGACGGCCCCGGCGATATTGGAGAAGGACTCCAAAACCGGAGTGGAGATCACCATAAAGGGCGCGCCCGACGGGGCGAAGATCTATTACGACAATACTCCCGTTCCCATGAACCCGTTCAAGGTCAAGAAGGGCGATACCATTGTGCCCTTCCGGGTGGAGGCCGACGGTTTTAAACCGTACGCAACTTCCCTGGTTCCCTCCAAGGACCTGGTGGTCGAAGTCTCACTTGACCCGGTGGCGTCTGCGCAGCCGGCCGGGCCGGCCGAGTCCACAGCGGCGCAAGTAAAAAAAGCCGGTTCAAAGACCAGGAGGGGCAAGAAAAAGAGCGTGAAAAAGGGTGTGAAGGGTTCCTCCAAATCTTCCACCAAATCTACCGACAAGATTACCGAGATAATTGAAGTTGCACCGCCGTCGCCGCCGCCCAAAAAGAAGAAGCCCGACAACAAGATAAGCAAGGGCGCCAAGGGAACGTTGTTGTCTGAGGATTTCGAGTAGGGGCAGACCTGTGTGTCTGCCCTGGATTGCGTAGGGGCGAACCTATGTGTTCGCCCACAAGGAGCAACCATGATTCGATGGATGACAATCGCAGCTCTTGGCGTTGGCCTGTTTCTCGCGGCCGGAACCGGCGCGGCTGACAACAAGGTCGAGGCGAAGAAGCACTTCAAGGCTGGAGTGTCGCTTTTCAAGGCGGAGAAATTCGCCGGCGCTGCGGTTGAGTTCGATGAGTCGAGCAGGCTGTACAAGACCAAGGGCGCTCTTTTCAACCTGGCCAACTGTTACAAGGCGTTGAGCCGCTACGCGGAGGCGCTGGCCACCCTGAAACTCCTCGAAGGGGAATTCAAGGGTACCCTGAGTGAGGAAATGCT
>JAUXHN010000110.1 GCA_030621515.1 Deltaproteobacteria bacterium
GCGCGCAGGAGCATGGCGCCGCGCACGTGATCGATGGGGCATGGTTCGCCGATACCCGCAGCGTGGTTGTAGATAAGATACTTTTGAAAATCCTGGACCTGATCGTCATTGAGCACCACCTCGGAGAACTCCCCGATGCCGGTGTTCACCCCGTACATGATCTCCCCTGCGGCGATGCGCTCCTCGATGAACGCGCGGCACACCTTGATGCGCTCGAGCGCGTCCGGGTGGAGCTCCACCTTCTCTCCGTTGCGAGCGACGGCCCAAATCTGTTCGATGGTCAGATCGTTTCCTGTAAGAACAACTGTCATGAGGCACCTCCGGTTGCATCAGCTCGGACGATCGATCAAGAGCGACCCCCGAGCACTGTTCGGGTCTATCGCTCCCTCCCGCCCCGCTGCAACCGGAAGTGTGTGTTTCACTTCCAATATGGTCCGCGTATCCTCAATTATCTTTGGATGGGCGCCACTCGTCAAGGTGGGGCGAATTTGTGTCGAACACGGGCATTTTTTACCCTTGCACAGCGTTGTTGTATCTGAAGATCCGGGACGCCGAATCGTCCCTGTTTCTGCTTGTAATGGCGTTCTCATCTGTGCGATTGTTCAGGTGTTTTAAGGGGAGAAAGTTGATGGATGATGGGTAGCTTTATCGTAGAGGGAGGAGTTCCACTCTGTGGAGAAATCACTCCCTCGGGAAACAAGAACGAGGCGCTTCCCGTGCTGGCGGCATGCCTGCTGGCCACGTCGCCGGTCACACTGCGCAACGTGCCGCACATCGGTGACATCAACACAATAATAAAGATCCTCAAGAGCCTCGGAGCGCAGGTCGACTCCCATGACGACGGTAGCCTGCGAATAGATCCTTCCGGTATCGGCGACACAGAACCAGACCAGATCCTGTGCGCAAAGATCCGCGCGTCGTTTCTCCTGGCGGGCCCGCTCCTTGCGCGACGTGGCCATCTGACTCTTCCGCGTCCGGGCGGCGATCGTATCGGGCGGCGGCGCCTCGACACCCACATACTCGCCCTCGAAACCCTCGGCGCTCAGGTGGTGCTGAGCAAGTCCTATCACCTGTCCGCCCCCGACGGCCTCAAGGGCGCCGAAATCTACCTCGACGAGGCGTCGGTCATGGCCACGGAAAACGCGCTCATGGCAGCGGCCGCCGCCGATGGCGACTCCATGATCTACAACGCCGCGTGCGAACCCCATGTCCAGGGCCTGTGCAACATGCTCCAGTCCATGGGCGCAAGGATATCCGGCGTCGGAAGCAACGTCCTGCACATCAAAGGAACATCATCGCTGACCGGGTGCGAACACCGGATCATGAGCGACCATATCGAGATCGGAAGCTTCATCGGTCTCGCGGCGGTGACCGGCGGCGAAATAGTGATCAAGGACGTGGAGCCCCCGAACATGCGGATGATCCGCAACGGGTTCGGAAGGCTGGGAGTCGAAACCATGCTCGATGGGACCACACTCACGGTCCCCTCCAACCAGAAGATGGAGATAATGTGCGATCTCGGCGGCGCCATACCCCGCATCGACGACGCGCCGTGGCCCGGCTTTCCCGCCGACCTCACCTCCATCTTGCTGGTCACTGCAACCCAGTGCAAGGGCACCGTTCTCATCTACGAGAAGATGTTCGAGAGTCGCCTCTTCTTCACCGACTCGCTGGTTACCATGGGCGCCAAGATCGTGCTTTGCGATCCGCACCGTGCCGTGGTCATCGGGCCGGCCGCCCTCTACGGCCAGGAGCTCTCCAGCCCGGACATTCGCGCGGGCATGGCGCTCCTGATCGCCTCTCTCAAGGCAAAGGGGCGTTCCATAATTCACAACATCCGGCAGATCGATCGCGGCTACGAGGACATCGACAACCGCCTCAAACAACTGGGCGCAAGGATCGAGCGCGTTCTCGTCTGAAGGTCTTCGAGATCCGCGCGCCCGCCCGTCAGACAAAAGTTGACAACGAGCCCCGTCGGGCTTAGCAACTCATGACCATTGTATTAACAAAGGAGCTGCGGCAATGAGCGAGTACCTCTTCACATCCGAATCCGTTTCCGAGGGCCACCCCGACAAGGTGTGCGACCAGATCTCCGACGCTATTCTGGACGCGTGCATCAAGGACGATCCCACATCGAGGGTCGCCGTGGAGACCATGGTAAAGACCGGCATGGCCGTGATCTCGGGCGAGATCACTACCAGGACCTGGGTCAATATGCCCGAGGTAGTCCGCAAGACCATCCGAGGGATCGGCTACACGGATTCCTCCATGGGTTTCGACGCCGACACATGCGCCGTGCTGTCGGCAATTGAAAAGCAGTCTCCCGATATCTCCCAGGGAGTCTCCAAGGGCGCGGGAATGCACAAGGCACAAGGCGCGGGCGACCAGGGCATGATGTTCGGATTCGCGTGCGACGAGACCAGGGAGTTGATGCCGATGCCCATCTCGCTGGCTCACAAGCTGATGAAGAACCTGTCCAGACTGCGCAAGGCAAATGCGTGCGACTTCCTGCGGCCCGACGCCAAAAGCCAGGTTTCCGTACGCTACAAGGACGGCGTACCTGTAGCCATCGACACCATCGTTGTATCCACGCAGCACACGGAGGATGTCTCCCACAAGATCCTGACCTCGTGGATCCGCGAAAACCTCATCAGTAAAACCATCCCGAAAAAGCTTTTGTCCAGAAGAACCCGCCTGTTGGTCAATCCTACCGGGCGTTTCGTCCACGGCGGACCCTATGCCGACGCGGGACTCACGGGCCGAAAGATCATCGTGGACACGTACGGCGGAATGGGATCCCACGGGGGTGGGGCCTTCTCCGGCAAGGATCCCTCCAAGGTGGATCGTTCCGCGGCGTACTATGCCCGTTACGTGGCAAAGAACATCGTCGCCGCCAAACTGGCGAAGCGGTGCCAGATCCAGCTTGCGTACGCCATCGGCGTGGCCGCGCCCGTCTCGGTGATGGTGCAGACTTTCGGCACCGGCGTTGTGGACGACGCGAAGATCTCAGGATTTGTCAAAAAGAACTTCGACATGCGCCCCGCCGCCATCATCGAGCAGCTCAACCTGCTCCGCCCCATCTACCAGGCCACCGCAGCCTACGGCCACTTCGGCAGGACCGGGAAAAACTTTACCTGGGAGAAGATCGACCGCGCCGAGGAAATCGCCGCCGCGCTGCTTCCCTGAAAAAGACGTCACAGTGATCGATTCGCCCCATATATTCCGTCGCGAGCTTGCCCAAGAACGCGCGTTTGGATAGCATTGATCCCCTATGGGATTCGACTGTCGATCCCGGCACACGGGGAATCGGAGGTATGTGCGACGATGAACGTAGAATGTCCAGGCTGCCAGAGTTCTTACAAACTGGATGAACGACGCATTCCGGAAAAAGGCCAGCGAATGCGCTGTCCCAAATGTTCGTGCTCGTTCAGGGTCAACCGTGACGGCACAACGACGGAGAGCAGGGACTCGTCATCACCCCGGAACAGCGCCACGTCCGTGTTACCGAAGAAACCAGGCCGATCGAGCACGGTTTCCAATTCCAGGGTGGAGGACTCGATTTCTTCCAGCCTTCCGGCCGTTCTGGGCGATCATGCTGATCTACCTGCTCCCGTGGCGTCGAACGACCGCTTTGGCGATATCGACCTTCCGACACCGGCAGGCGTGGATCTACCCGCTCCGAAGGCGATGGACGACTCCTTCTCCTTCGGGGACATTGACCTTCCGACACCGGCAGGCGTGGATCTCCCCGCTCCCAAGGCGGCGAACGACGACTTCTCCTTCGGCGACATTGACCTTCCGGCACCGGTAAGTGCGGACCTCCCCGCCCCCAAGGCGGCGGACAACGGCTTCTCCTTCGGGGACATTGACCTTCCGACACCGGCAAGTGCGGATCTTCCCGCTCCGAAGGCGATGGACGACTCCTTCTCCTTCGGGGACATTGACCTTCCCGGCCCAAAGGCCGGCCCCCGAGGCGACATTCCGACCCCGGATCCGATGGATCCGTTTGGCGAGATTGACCTGCCGATTCCATCGGGCGCAGTCGATCTTCCAGGTCCGACGCGAGGAGTTACCGATCTGCCAAGTCCGGCGGGAGGAGTTACCGATCTGCCTTCCCCTAGCGAAGCGATCACAGATCTCCCAGAACCAACGGAAGGCATCACCAGCCTTCCCGCGCCTTCGCCCCATGTGGAGCGCGTGGCGTCGAGCGGCTCTACCGATTTCGGACAGATCGATCTGGGCGAAGAACCGGAAGTCACCGGATCACAACCCGATATAGGCGGAGAGTTCGATGCGTTTGGAACATCTACAAAGAGTCCAAACGCGGATTCGGATTCCATCGATCTTGCAGCAAGTCCGCATGAGCGCCTCACCAGGGGGTCCGTCATCGACGAAGCTCCCGACGAAACCGCTGATCCCTCCCAGGGAAAAATGGGGGCGAAGTTCGAGGGACGCCGCCGTTACGAACGACAGAGCAGACGGGGCAGGATCGCCATCCTCGTGGTCGTCTTGCTGCTGGGAATTGGCGGCGGCGGACTCCATTTCACATCACTGGGTCCCTTTGGAGTCAACGCCATCACAAAGATGTTGCCGAGTGCCGCCTCGGTACAAATAGTGGAGCAGTTGACGGGCAAGATAGACAGGCGCTTGCGCAACGACACCCTTGCCGACCTCAACAAGGCCCTCGATGACTTGCAAATCGCACGCAAAGAGCTGCCGGGCAACGAAAACCTCAAGCTAATGAGCATCTTCGTGCACAACACCCACCAGATCCGTTTCGGCGTTGATAAGAAACACCACAAAGCGGCCACCAGGCTTCTCGGGGAAATCAACCTGGACAAATCGGACTCGCCTTATGCGGCCCTCGCGGCTACTTCCATGGACCTCATAGCACTCAAGATTCCCAAGGTGATACAATCCTGCAAGAAAAAGAAGAGGCTCGACCCCAACATGCTCGCGCTCCTTGTCGAGGCCCACCTTTACGAGGGCGACTTCGGCGGCGCCCTCGCAAAGGCAAAGCTCTTGTTGAAGAAGGAGACGTCCGCCCGGGCCGGTTACCTGGTGACTCGTAGCCTGATTGGTCTCGGCAGGATCGCCGACGCGAAGACCAGCCTCGAGAAGCAGGTTAAATCCCATCGCAAGCACACGGACTCGAAGCTCGCCCTCGCTACCGTTTTGATCGAGGAAAAAGACCGCGACACAAAGAGGATCACAGATCTGTTGACCGGTATACACAGCCTGAGCCTCAATACCGTCACGGATATTCAGAGAGCGCATGCTCACAGCCTTCTGGGACGACTGTACCTCATCGATCGGGAGTACGTTCTGGCGGCCGGCGAGTTCGATATCGCGGAGACCCTCAACCCCAGAGACGTGGTCCTTCTGGTCGGACGCGGCTTTCTGGCGTTGCAACGCGCCGACCTGCCCGGGGCCTCCTCCTACTTCACCAAGGCCAGATCCGAGGATCCGAGCGATCTGCGGGCTCGACTCGGCCAGGCTGACACCATGATACGCCAGGGTTTCCTCGCGGACGCCAAGGCGCTCCTCGTCGAGCTACTGCCCGACCACCCGCGCAATTCCATGATCCATAACCTCATGGGGCGGGTCGAAATGACGCTCAAGAACAACCAGAACGCCGAGAAGGAATTCGGAATGGCCATCGCCCTGGACAAGACCCATATCGAACCCTACGTGGGCCTTTCGGAGCTTCTGATGAAGACCGGGCGTGACGCGGAGGCCATGAGAACCCTCGACGAGGCATCCAGAGTCGTCCCCGGCTCGGCACTCGTCAAACTTACGTTGGCTGAAGGCTACGCCGGCAGGGGAGACTTCCCGACCGCAATCGTGTCCCTCAACGAAGCGCTGAACCTGGAGCCCAACAATATCCAGGCGCACTTCAGGATGGCTCAAATGTACCGAAAGATGGGGGCCTACGAGGACGCAATGGCCGCACTCGACGAGGTGGCAGCCCGGAGTAAGAATTACCAGGGGCTCGCCCTCGAGCAGGGACTTCTCATGGAGATCTCCGGCAATGTCACCGAGGCGCTCGCCTCATACGAAAGAGCGCTTGCCGCCAACCCTGATGACGTCGGCGCAAAGATACGAGTGGCCTCAGCCTCCCACTTGAGCGGAAACATCGAGCGCGCCAGAAAACTGATCTGCGAGGTGCTTAGCGCCGATCCCCGGTCGGCACAAGCCAATTTCTACATGGGCGAATTCCTCCGCTCGCAGGACAACCTGGTCGAGGCGTCGCCATACCTCAAGAAGGCCATTGAACTCGAAGAACAGAATCCGCTCTATCATCTGCGGTACGGCATGGCCCTGATGGCGTTGAGGGACATGCCCTCGGCTTTCAAGGAACTCAACCGTGCCATGGAACTCGATCCGGAAATGCCCGAGGTATACCTCCGCATCGGCGAAGCGAAGCTGCGTTCCGGAGCCGCCAGGGACTCCATCAAGATACTCGACAAGGCTCTCAATCTGGACCCGAAGTTGGCCGAAGCCTACGGGTTCATCGGAGAGGCATTCGAAGAGCTGGCGGATCTGCGCTCGGCAATGTCCTATTATCAGCGAGCCATCTCAAAAATCCCCAAGGACGCCAGAATGCACTTCAAACTGGCCCTCGCCCGCCTCCGGATCGGGGGCAACGCCACCGCCATCAAGCACCTCACGACAGCCGTGAAGCTTGCCGAGAACATCGAGAATCAACCTTCATGGCTACCGGAAGCGCTCTACCGCCTCGGACTCGCACAGGTTGCCACGGGCCGGCGCGCCGACGCCATAGTTTCCTTCAAGAAGTACCTGGAGATCGCCCCCGCCGGCGCCATCGACCGCACCGAAGTCACCGCCCAGCTTGAGCAACTCGAGAACTGAGCTTCTTTGTATAGTGCAAATCTTCGTGCCGGGCGCCGGGTGAGCGAGTTTTTCAATGCAAATCTTCGTGCCGGGCGCATAGTGAGCGAGTTGCACAGTGCAAATCTTCATCTTGAGCGCCGGGCGGTCGAGTTGCACAGTGCATTTCTTCGTTTTTAGCGCCGGGCGGTCGAGTTGCACGGTGCAAATCGCTTTCCCGGCGGTCTCGGCCGCGAATTGCATTGGGAAAACGGCGATATCTAGTGTATTTCTCGGGAGTTGCGCGAAGAGCGGATTATTGGGCGGGCTCGGAGCCGATTTCTTCCTTGGAGTCCTCGATGGTCTGGCCGGGCTTGCGGGTCGAGGGCCTGACCCGCGTCGCTAGCTCCATCTCACCGGCAGCCCTGAGCATGTGGCTGATGAGATTCGCCGTGGTGGAGAACGTGCGGTCGTATCGTCCCATGGCCTCCCGCTTGTCCACCAGGGTCTGGTCGGCGTCGCGCTTGTCGTCCGATACGGCCTGGATCGCATGCGCCAGCTCCTCGAGCCCGGTCGCGAGCGGTTTCTTCCACGCGCCGAGATCCATGGAAAGCCCTACTTTTATCGGCTTGGGCGGCGGCGTCGATCCGGATCCGAGATTGCGAAGAACCAGCACTCCCAGCCTTTGAACGGCCACCGGGTCGCGGGGCGTATCGCCCTCGAAGCCGAGTTCGCGTGTAAAGTCGGGGCCGTACACCGTTTCGGAAGCCTCCCTGATGTCCACGAGATGGGCGTTGACATTTGCGCTGTCCTCGTCGCGTTGGGTCAACAGCCTCGAATCGTCGGAAGTCTCGTTCAGGTTGGCGTCGTCCGCCCGGATCATGGATTCGGTGTCGCTCTTGAGCTTGAACACCGACAGCTTGAGGAGCGTCCTGGTAGCCGGCTCGGCCTCTGCGCCGAAGATGTCGGCCATGCCCGTTGCCATCTTGTCCTCGTATCCATTACCGGCCGATTGAACCGTGCTCGACGATTTCTGCCTGTCGAGAACCATTTTCGAACCCATGTGGTTTTCTCCTTTCTCTTCCCCGGTCGACCGGGCATTGATTCGCCGTGAAATCTATTCTCTCGCGTCATGAGTGTCAAGGCATATTGCAAGGTGACAACTGGCTGTATCTATCCGTTTTCACTTGAATCCTGTCATAATTATGACATCGTCATATAGCTGTTGACATCACTAATACCACGTTTCTAGAATCGCTGGCATGCACGAAGTTTCTGACCAGGCAACGGTGCCCCGCTCCGATGGAATTGCGACCAGGCTGCTGATTGTGGATGACGATGAGAAACTTCTCTCCACCATGTCCAGAACCATTGAGCGATACGGAAACTACCGAGTGGAGACCGCGACGTGCTGCGAGCAGGCGCTGGAAAAGCTATCGAGCAAACCCGAGCTGTCGATTGTGGACATCTGTCTCGGGGGTGATGAACCGAGCGGTGTCGAGTTGGTGAAAATGTTTCGCTCGCGAGGATGCTTGTGCTTCGTATGCATGTTCACCGGGCTGAAAGACGAGCAGACCCTGTTCGACGCGTTGCTCGCCGGCGCCGACCAATACCTGGTCAAGCCCTTGACGGTACTTGAAATGGAACTCGATCGCATGCTCGCGATAGCCCGAGGCGAAATCGTCGTGGACTGCGACCTCGACCCGCAATACCACGGTCCCATGCTCGAGACCCGCGAATTAGTCAAGGGCGAGATCGAGACCCTCTGCGATCTCCACAACAGCGGCTATCTCGATGACAAGCTTCTTTCGGCGATGACCGGCGTCTCCATCGATACGATAAACAAGCGAATAAACCGGGCCAAGGAGAAGATCGGCCTTGAAAACAGATCCCAACTCGTCAGCCTCCTCACGGTCCTGTCCGGATACGGCGCGCGCTACCGGACCGCGAGATAGGCAGGCGAGTGAAGATAGGCCGCTAAAGGCCTTTGAAAAACCCGGCCGGAGATAACCGGCCAAAAACCTCCCGCTCGAAAAAAAAGCGCGCGGGCCGAAGGAGTAGTACAATGAGACTACTGAAAGCACTTGTGATGAGCATGGCAATCATGATGATGAGCCAGGCGCCGATGGCGCAGGATCTCGGTGAGAGCAACGACTCGTCGTACATTTTTAGCGACACGGGCGAAGTCGACTGGCCGCTGGTGGAACAGTGGGCGCAGGTGGTGGACACTTTCGTTGACGAGGAGGGGCTTACGATAAACGTATACCTGGACCTTTTCGAAGAGATCATGTGGGAGGCGCCGGCGACCGGCGTCGGGCTCGACGGCGGAAGCCGTGTTGTTCTCATGACGCCCAATTACCTCAGGTTCTACTGGGAAGGGGGCGGATCGTTTACATGGTACAGGACCGCCGGCGATCTGGTGTATGCGGGGACTTGCAGCGGAATGCGCAATTGCTACGAGTGGAGAAACAACGTAGGTCAATGCCCCGAAAATATCGATAGAGTCAGAGCCAACGCCTACACGCCTTATGTAAACGATTACTGCGATGAAGACTACGAGGGGAAGTACGATAGGGATCCTGGCGACAGTTCTCCAGGTTATTGGGCCGATCCGGACGACTCGCATTGCACCGAGTGGTTTACCTGGCCGAAGCAGTACTACATTGATGATAATAGCCATATTGATGACTTCGATTATTATACCGGCGGCACGGATTACGTCGTTAAATTCCGATATAAAATTTCGGGTACGAGCTACGGCCTTCGACTTATATGCGTGTTTATTCCCGAGTAAGGTTTTAAAAGTGACGGTCGCCCGCTTTTTTGCGGGCGGTCGGATTTTATATGAAGAAAAAACAAATGCACAATTTCGGCATTGCCTTATTTGCGCTCATTGTCGCCTGCTCTTCCGGTGTGAGAAAGGTCGGCCCCGAAGATGAAGATGCGGGAGCGGATTCCGGCGTGACGGATACGTCCGCTTCGATCCCCGGCTGGGAGATGGAATGGGCGGTGAGAGCCGGGGGGACCGATCATGGATATTACAACGCGGATTATGGACACGAGGTGGCCGCTTTCCCGGGAGGAGGAGCCGTCGTTGGAGGGACATTCTGCGGTTATTGCTCCGGCGACACGGTATTCGGCGAGGGGACGCCGGGCGAGACGATCCTGCCGGGATGCGGCGGTGATACCGACGGGTTCCTGGCAAGGTACGATGAGAAAGGAAACCTGCTCTGGGCCAGGCAGTTCGGTGGGTGGTATTTCGATGCTGTTTACGGACTGGAGGTCACTAGTGAAGAATATTCTCTGGTAAGCGGGATTATAGAAATGGACGGTGTTTTCGGAGAGGGAGAACCCAACGAGACCCATCTTCAAAATGTCGATTATTTCAGTTTTCTGGCCAAGTTCGATCCCGATGGGAACCTGGTCTGGGCAAAGACCTTCGATTCTGAGGCCTCGCACAGATCATTCAGCCTCTCTCTAAACGAGGAATCGGACACCTTGCATATTGTAGGATATTTCAGAGAGCCCTACATCACCTTCGGCGAGGGCGAGGACGCCGTTACCGTTGAGACGCACGGCGGAACCGAGTCTCTTTATGTCGCGGCCATGGATCTTGACGGAAATGTCAAGTGGGCGCGTGGCGCCTCCGGCCCGTCTAGCATAGCACATAACGTCGCGTCCCTGCCCGGCGGCGGCGCGGTTATCGGCGGGTATTTTTTGGAGAACATTGTTTTTGAAGCATCCAAAAACGGAATGGTCAGCCTTGAATGCGAGGGAATGTGCAACTACCTCGCCGGATACGACCGGGACGGCAAGTGTTTGTGGGCAAGGAATCTCGGAAAAGGTCAAGGAGCGCCCCACGTGGCCGTTGCCGCTCAAGAGGATACGATCGTCGTCACGCTTCAATTTTGGGACATTACACTCCGGTACCCTGATATCCTTTTACCGGATCCCGAGAACCCGGAAGCGGGGCCGGAAGCGGCGTTAGTGTTTTTTATCGAATCATACACCGGGGAAATTATCTGGGAGGGCTGCTGGCTGGTTCCCGGTAGTTTGAAAACAAGGCTCGATTGCAGCACGGTGCTGAAAAACGGTGAAATCTTTACGACATCGGTGTTTTACCGTGACCTCTACATGCCCATGGATGTCGAGCCGTTGATAGAAAATAAAGGAAGAAACTCCTTTATCGCGCTGATCGACCCGGAAGGGCACCAAAGGGGAATAACCGCCATGAACAACGAAGAGTCCGCATGGTCTATTATTGCAGACACTTCAAGCGACGGCCTCAACGCCCTCTACGCCACCGGCGCCTTCGCCACCCCCGGAGAGTTTGAGTCCTGCTTCGGCGCCGGTAACGACGACGACATCTGCATTCAATCCTCCAGCAAGGAAGCCCACGACATCTTTCTTTTCAAAATGATCCGCACCGAACCCATCGTCGATTGATCGTGTAAGAGATGACCACCGCCAAAGGGGTCAAACCTTAACCATGACCCCTAACCTAACCTACTTCTCATTTTTCTCTGAATACCACAGAACAAAAAGACTTCTACGCCTGGGCCAGATGTGTAAAACAATGAATCATGACAAAAAGAGGCCCCATTAAAACACGCGATTTCCGTAGCGACACAATGACCCTGCCGACCGCGCAGATGCGCGACGCCATGCGTGACGCCTCGGTGGGCGACGATGTGGTGGACGAAGATCCGACCGTCAACCGGCTTCAGGAAATGTCAGCCGAGATCCTCGGACTGGAAGCAGCTCTCTTCGTACCCAGCGGTACGTTCGGCAATCAGTGCGCCATCGGAGTGCACACCAGACCCGGCGACGAGGTCATCGTGGGCGAAACGACCCACGTGATAGACCACGAGGCGGGCGCCGCCGCCGCTCTCTGGGGCGCCCAGATGAGAACCGTGGCCCCCGAGAACACAAGACATCTCTCCGTCGATGACATCCTGCCCCGCATCCGAACCCTGGAGGACGTGCATCACCCCGGGACCGGGCTCATCATCCTGGAGAACGCCCTGGCCGATGGAACCGTCATGCCCCTGGACGCGATGAAGAAGATCCGGAACCTGGCAGACACGCACGGCATTCCAATCCACCTCGACGGGGCGCGAATCTTCAACGCTGCGCTGGCCCTGAATGTCAAGCCCTCGCAGATAGCCAGGCAGGTGGACAGCGTCATGTTCTGCCTCTCCAAGGGGCTCGGCGCGCCTGTCGGAAGCATCCTGGCCGGCTCGGCCGCGTTCATCCGCGCTGCAAAATGGAAGCGCAAGCAAATGGGTGGCGGCATGCGGCAGGCGGGGGTGATCGCCGCGCCGGGGATCATCGCCATCACAGACGGTGTCGCCCGGCTGAAGGAGGATCACGACAACGCGAAGCTCCTGGCAAAACTCCTTGCGCAGATACCAAGGGTGATCTTTGACCCCGATTCGGTGCAGACGAACATGGTCTTTTGCAAGGTCGACGAGAACGGCGAAAAGACCCTGCAAGGACTGACAGATCACCTCAACTCAAGCGGTTTCACCGTGTACGACCCGGGCTGGTGGGGGCAGCGGTTCGTCATCTGCTCCCGCGTCGATGAAGAAGATACAAGAGCATTTGCCGCATCCATCAAGGACTACCTGTCGGAATAACCCGTGCGTTCAGGGGTGGGTGACTCCATCCACGTTTTCACAGAGCTATGAAGGTCAAATGGAGATAGTGTCGATGTAGCCCGTTCCGAAGGTTCGTATGGCAATTCCGTAGGCGGTGCTGGTGCTGCCGTAATCATTGGTCAGGGAATTGATGAGCGTCGTGCCGTCCGAAGCGTACAGCCGCCCGGTAAAAGAGCCGCCGCCGTTGTATTCGATCTCCACATAGTACCAGGTGGTTCCGGATGTCGACTGGGAGACTGAGGCCTGATCGGAGTAGCTGTATCCGGAGTTGAGCTGGAAGATCAGGCTCGTCGTATTGGGCGCCACGACGAACGATCGGGCACCGGACGCGTCTGCGTTGAAGCCGATGTACGCACGCGAACCCGGTCTGACCCAGGTCGAGAGGATCTGCCCGGTCGCCGTTCCGAAGTTGACCGGCGGCGTATACATCTTGCACCAATTGGGGTCTGTCACCCCCTGGAGTCCGTCATGGACGGATGCGGTGCTCACGGTTCCACAGGTTCCGCTCCATGGCGTCCAGGGCCATGAGGACGCGGCCGATTCGAAGTCCTCGATAACCGTGATGGCGGCTGCGGTGAATGTCAGATCGATGGCACCGGTTGCCACACCGTCTGCCTCGACCACAACGTAGACGGTCGCCGGGTTCACTGGATCCGTGTTCTGCCATGCCGCAGAGGCAGATCCTGATGATGAACAGGTGTTGGTCGCGCAGGTGTCCAGAATCCTAATGCCCATCGCAGTACCCGACGCGTCGGTCACGCTGAGCCATTGATCGGCGGGGACGTCCACCTCGAACCAGACGTCCGGGTTTGGACTACCAAGGGCGCCGCAACCCGTCCCTCCCGTGAAGCCGTCGGTGAAGGCGCTGAAGTTGCCGGTCCAGTATTGGGGGTTGGTGACCGTGAGATCCACCACCGCTGCGCCGGAACAGAAGTCCCCCGGCGAAGCAGTGGTGACATTCAGCGAAACGGCTACGTTGGCGAAGTTGTCTGTCGAATCCATGGCCTTGACCACCGCCCAGACCGTGGCCGTTGAGGATCCCGAGTTGTACCAGTTGGCGAGGTCCGGGTCGGCCGAACTGGACACACATCCCGCGACCGGACAAGGGTCCGCGATGTAGACCGCCACGTCGGCGCCCCCGAACGGGCTGGCCTCCAGGAAGAGCACCTCGCCCGGGGGAACATCCACCTCGAACCAGATGTCGTTTCCGCTGGCTGCCGCACAGGACGGATCGAACGGCCAGGCGGGATCGTAGGTGCTGAAGTTGTAGGTCTGCAAGTGCGGGAACGTGGATATCACATGGGCCGTTCCGCAGGTGTCACCGATGGGAATGGGCGCCGTGACCGTGAAGTCCAGATCGATGGCTCCGGCGGTTACACTGGAACTTATGGTCCCCACTCCGATGACCACCGTTGCCGGGATGGACGGGTCCTCGTTGTACCAGGACACCGTATCGGGCGCGGAGAACGGGCAGATGGCCAGGTCGCCGCAGGAGTCCACCACGTGGAGCACCGTGGCCGGGCCCGTACCCATCTCGTTGTCGTTGACGGTCAGCTTTGCGTTGGCGGGAACCGTGACCTCGAACCATACGTCGGGACCCTCTGCGAA
>JAUXHN010000158.1 GCA_030621515.1 Deltaproteobacteria bacterium
ACGGTGGACGGGGCATTTGATGGCTCATGGTCTGTATACTCAGCGGACGTTGACGGAGATGGCGACTTGGACGTACTCGGTGCGGCATTTGATGGCGATGGAATCGCCTGGTGGGAGAACACGACGGGCGACGGTACCACATGGACCGAGCACATGGTGGATGGGGCTTTCGATGGCGCCAGTTCGGTATGCGCGGCGGACGTCGACGTCGACGGCGACATGGATGTACTCGGCGCGGCTCGAAATGCAAATGACATTACGTGGTGGGAGAACACTGCGGGTGGCGGTACCATATGGACCGAGCACACGGTGGATGGGGAATTCGATGGCGCTTTTTCGGTATGCGCGGCGGACGTTGACGGAGACGGCGACATGGACGTGCTCGGAGCGGCGGCTGTTGCCGATGACATCACCTGGTGGGAGAACGATTGTATTCCGTAAACGGTCCCCTGTTCGAATGAGTGAGAGACATTCGAAAAGGTAACTACCCCCCTCCCCATGGGGCACTCATGGGGTAATTGATCACGAAAAACCACCAAAAACGGCAACAACTCACAATCAAGCAGAAGCCCGCAAACCCGCGCCACTAGACTTCGGTATAGGACCGATAAGTCATATTGGACCTATCCTCGCCCCAACCGTCGGGCGCTTCTCACCCGGTACAGCCGTTCGGTGAATCCGCCCTCTTCCAGGAAGCGTCGCTCCAGCTGCTTCAGTTGCCTGTCGAGCAAGTAGTTAGCCTGGTGCACCAGGCAGACCACGGTGTTTGCCGCGATCTCAGCAGGGTGATTTTCGACATAGGACCGATATGTCAAATAGGACCTATTTTTCTCATAGGCCATGCTCCGCACTCGGAGTGCACTGGGATGATCCTTGCCCCACAGAGGCAGCCCCCGCTGTCTCAGGAAATCTTTGTAGTCCAGAAGCAGCTCTTCCAGGCTGGCCCGGGCCACCGCCACCAGCTTGATCTCGAACTTCGAAGATGTTCCAGAGGCCATGCTCCCCTCTGCGATATTCTGCTTTCCGCTTCTCGCCGCCTGCACCATCTGGTCGTGAGTCCGAGACCGTATGCTGATAAATCTATCGCAAAACGCCGCGGTAGCGTCGTAGACAATCTCCGCTGTCTGGTAGGACTTGAGCTGCTCGTACCCCCCGTGGGGGACTACAATCCCGGGTTCTTTCTTGTTTCCCATTGTGCTGCACTCCTTTCATCTCTTCTAATCGGCCGCTCGGAAAGAAAGTTGCGAAAAATCGACATTTAGTTCCAAAGATCTAACTCCAAAGATCCTGCGTAGGGCCTCCGAAGCAGGACCCGTCGACATCCGTTGATTGACCGTGGTAAACTATTGGCTGAGCCCAATTTGGAAAAGCAGGAGGGGGAGTACCAGGCCAACCCGCGCTGTCGGTACTGTCATCGACGGGACGGCGCTTGAGGTCTTCCACCGGGAGGAAAGCATGAAAGCCAAACTAACCAACACACTCCTAATAACAATCATGGGGACGCTCCTGTTTGCTGTCCCGGCGTCGTCGACGGTCGTGGAACACATGACCATGGAACGTCTCTCTCAGGTCGCCACATTGATCGTGCTTGGGGAGGTGAGGACTGTAGACGCGAGGTGGAACGGAGAACGAACCAAGATCTACACCCATATCAACCTCTCACCAACAGAGGTACTGAAGGGTGACCAGGGCCTGACCGATGTTCACATCAAACAGATTGGTGGCACGGTCGGCGAAACCGCCGCGCTACTACCCGGGTCTCCCAGGTTCTCACCGGGAGAACAAGTGCTGCTTTTCCTTGAGAACCGTAAAGATGGTGACGGCTACATGGTGATTGGCCTGTACCAGGGCAAGTACAAAGTCGTCAAAGAACTCACCGATGGGGATCAAATCCTTCAGCGCGATGTCCCCCACCGGGGAATCAGCATCGTGGATCCCACCGGAAAGCCCACAACTGAGAAACACACCCTTTCCGAAGTTCGCGCTATCGTGAAAGGAGGGACGAGATGAGTTTTTCGAAAATCATCATATTCGCCCTGCTTGCATTGACTCTTGGTTGCGGCAACTCCGGCGGCTCCGGCAGCCCCACTGACGGAGGAGGGGGCGAAGACACCGGTAGCGAGTCCGAATGCACCGCCTCCAGCGACTGTGAAGACGACAACCCATGCACTGATGACATCTGCAATCTCGGCGTCTGCGAAAACACTTTCAATACAAACCCCTGCGACGATGAGGACATATGCACAGAGAACGACACCTGCCAGGATGGTGAATGTGTCGGCGCGACTCTGGACTGTGACGACGACAATGCCTGCACCGACGACTCCTGCGATTCGGTTGACGGTTGCGTCAACGATAACAACACGAGCGTGTGCGATGACGAAAATGAATGCACCCTGAACGACACTTGCCAGGAAGGCCTTTGCCAGGGAGGGGGCGCGGTCGACTGCAATGACGACAATATTTGCACTGATGACTCCTGCGATCCGAGTTCTGGATGCGTCAATGACAACAACACGGACCCATGCGATGACGGGCAGTACTGCTCTATTGGAGATGAGTGCCTGAACGGCGTGTGCGTGGGCACGGGTACCTACAACTGCGACGACGGAAATCCGTGCACCGAAGACAACTGCGACGACGTGGCCGGATGTCAGTACACAAATAACACAGCCCCCTGCGACGATGCCGACGCCTGCACCGTTGGCGATGTTTGCGGTGGGGGATCGTGCCAGCCGGGCGCGCCCCCGGACTGTGACGATCTCGATGTCTGTACCGATGACTCCTGTGACACGTTCCTGGGTTGCCAGAATGTGTTCAACACCGCTCCCTGCGACGACTCGGACGCCTGCACGATGAACGATGAATGCTACGGGGGTGCCTGCGGCGGTGTTCCTATGGACTTTGATGGCGACACCTACATCTCCGACGCCTGTGGCGGGGATGACTGCGATGACAATGATGAATTCGTCCACCCCCTGATCTTCGAGGGTCCCATGGGGGACATCATATGCGCGGACACCGTGGACAACGACTGCGACGGGTACACAGACGATCTGGACACCGGGTGTATGGAGTGTATTGTTCCGTCTGATTGCGACGACTTCAATGTCTGCAACGGGACAGAGGACTGTGTGTCCGGCACCTGCGTGCCTGGAACGGTCCTGGACTGTGACGACTCAGACATTTGCACCGACGACTCTTGTGTTCCAGCCACCGGGTGTGCATACGTCGACAACACCGACCCCTGCAACGACGCGGACGCCTGTACCCTGGGCGACTTCTGTATCGCCGGTTCCTGCACCGGCAGCACTGGAACGCTGGGCTGCGACGATGGCAATCTGTGCACGGATGACAGTTGCCTCCCGGCCACCGGTTGCGACAACGCTTTCAATACGGTCGCCTGTGACGACCTGGACGCCTGCACGGTGGGCGACCAGTGTCAGGACGGTTCCTGCGTCAGCGGCCCCATACAGGATCTGGACGGGGACGGCTACGGTGACGGCACCGGCGCATGCACAGGCAACGACTGCGATGACTCGGACGACACCATATACCCGGGCGCCGTGGAGCTTTGCGATCTTGCCGACAACAACTGCAACGGTCTGGTGGACGAGGGTTGCCCCATCTGTGACACGGTCGACCCGGCCGCCCAATTGGTAATCGACAACGACGCCCCGTACTCCGGATACTCCCTTGTCGACGGTGACGAGGTGATGAACGTATTTTTCATCGACGTGGAGGCCTACAATGTCCTCGATGTCCAGGTGGCTTTCTACGATTTCTGCGCCGTCGATCCCTCCTGTACCGGCGGCACCGGAAACGGGCAGTTCGCCCTGCACATCTACGAGAACGACTCCGCGACCGGACTTCCGGGTGCCGAGCTCGCCTCCACCGGCGCGGTCACTGTCGCCACCAACTATCCGGATTTCTACACGTTCAGTCTCTCCGAGCCCCTGTCATTGGTGCAGGGGGAGATAATATGGGTTGGCATCGAGTCCATCGACGATCAAAGCGCCAACCTGTACTTGCCGTTGTTCGATGGTGGGATACTCGTGCCGTACCAGGGCGGGGCGCTTTACTCGTTCACAGACACCACCTACTACGGCACATTCGGCAACTGGCTAATTCGAGTGGATGGCTGCGCGGAAGGTCCATGGATCAGCCTGGAAAGTCACGTTGAGGTTCCCGCGGTGGTCCCTGCAGGCGGAACCGCAACCACCACTGCCACCATTGCCAACAAGGAGTTTGGAGATGCTGCTGACGTCACCGGCGTCTTGTCCAGCAACAACCCGGATGTGACAGTGACCGCGACCACATCAGCCTTTGGTCCGATGCTGGCGATCAGTTCCTCTACCGGAACACCGTCCTTCCAGATCGACACGGCACCCCTGGCCTACGGAATCTATCCGGTCTACCTGGAGAGCACCGACGGGCCCAATAACTGGTTCGACGCGTGGGGGGTGTATGTTCAGGGACTGGGCTGCGGCATCGAAAACCACCAACTCATTGTCGACAGCGGCAACGCGGTGTCCTACATGGCGCCTTCCACTGACGACATGGTCGGCAACTATTACGTGGTCGACGCGACCTCGTTCAGCCTCACCTCTGTCGAGGCCCAATTCTACCGCAACACCGGCCCTCCGAGCGCGGACTTCATGCTGAAAGTGTACACATATCGGGCGGGTTTCCCCGACCAGCTGATATTCCCCATCTCAGTGGCGGAACAGGCGGCGGCCACCGTCAACGTTTCCGGCACCGGCGTTATCAACGAGGTTGTCACTCTGCCCACGCCCCTCACTTTCAAGGAAGGCGACACGTTCTGGGTTGTGCTTGAGTCACTTGACGATCTCAGCGCAGTAGAATTCGGGCCTCTCATCGACGACGAGGATACGGCCGCGGGCTCATGGGTGAATGGTGTGCTCTGGGAAGACGCCACCAGCGCCTGGTATCCGTTCTACGCATCGTTCATGATTCGTCCGACTGGATGCAGGGCCACGGAGCTTCTGTACGACTCCTACACCAGCACCCCGGATCCCATTCTCAAGGGGGCTTCGGCCACCCTGGACATAACCGTTCTCAATGATGGCGCGCTCGACGCCATCGGAGTTACCGGAGTGCTCTCGTCCACCCATCCCGAGGTGACAGTGACCCAGCCCAACGGTAACTTTGGAACCGTAACCGCCGCTGGAACCGCAACCGCCGTGGGCTTCGGGATAGATGTGGCCGCCGGCGCAACCGAATTCCAGTACCTGCTGGATCTGCAACTCACCGACGGGGTTACCATCTGGGACACCTTCGTACCTGTTCAGCTCGATGGCGGAGAGATCAACCTCCTGGTGGAAAACCTGACCAGCACCCTGGTAGGAGACCAGATCAGATTCAACTTCGACGTGAGCAACACAGGCAACATCGACTGCTTCACGGGTTTCGCCATCGATCTCTACTACGACGAGAACACCGCTCCATCCATTGGAGATACCGGAGACTGGTCCATAACGAGGTCCGGTTTGAACACGGGGGCCACGGTCTCTTACCAACACTTCACAGCAGCGAACACCGGCAATTACGACACCTACGCTCAGGTGGACACACTTGCAGCGGTTACAGAAACCGACGAGGTGGACAATCTCATGGGCCCGGAAAACCTGGTGGTAGGCGCCACCGACGTATTCGTCCTTCTCAGCCCGGCACGCAAGTGGTTCCCGATTGACACTCCGGTGGAATACCGATTCGTCACCGGCAATACACAAACCGGGATGCCCGCTGGAGAGGACAGGACGGCTACGCAGAACGGGTTCCAGCACTGGGACGATGTGGCGACCGCGACTATCTCTTTCACACAGATACCCGACTCCGGCAGCGCCCTTGGCTTCATCAACGACGGTTACAACACCATGTCGTTCGATGACCCGGACGGCGATCTCGGCACCGGCACCCTCGCGGCAGCCCTGCCGATTTACAGCGGGATGAGCATGGTCACAAACGGCACGACGTTCTACAGACTTACCGACGCAGATATCGTATTCAACAACGCCGTCAACTTCGCCACCAACGCCGACACCTCGTTGCCGTCATGCACCAATTACTACGACATGGAAGGCGTCGCCACTCACGAGATTGGTCACCTCCTGGGGTTGGATCATCCTGACGTGTGGGAGGCCACCATGTTCTGGTCAATGAGCCCCTGTGATGACAGCAAGAACACCCTGGAGCAATCCGACATCAACGGTGTGACCTTCATCTATCCGCTCTGATTTCAGTCACCGTCTTTGGGAAGAAACCAGACGTTGGTTATTAGACCGCCCTTGACTTCGTAGATTGCCACGGCGTGCAGGTACGGTCGACCCTCGATGCCGGTGACGAGTTCGTGGTCGATAACCATGTTGCCGGTGGTGGTTCGCGAGAGAACCCGGCAATTCAGTTCTGGCGCGCGCTTGAATAGACCTGCGTAAATGTCGCGCATTTTCTCGATACCACTGGCCACCACTTCGCCGCTGGGATGACGGACCAGCACCGCGTCTTCCGAATAGAACGACAAGAAGAGATCGAGATCCCGCGCGTTGTAGGCGTCCACTTGTTTTTGCACCACCCACTCAGGATTCGGTGGCAGAATCTGGTTGGGGGTGAGAACAATGCCGCCTTTGACTATCTTCGAAATACTTCCCAGGTTGGAGATGTCGGCCAGGGGATCCGCGTTCAGCACCAGGAGGTCGGCCAGCTTGCCTTTCTCCAGCGTCCCGAACTCGGGCTCGACGGCGAATACCTTTGCCGCATCTCTGGTGGCCGCGATGAGAACGGCTTTCGTGGACATACCCGCCTTCACCATCATTTCCAGTTCGTGGTGCAGGGCCGATCCGTGCAGAGTGCCGATATTGCCAGCGTCTGTTCCCGCAGCTATTGTGATTTTGGCCTCGACCAGCTTCATGAGGTTCTCGTTCATCACGGGCATTCGGGCGTCGTTCTTGGCCTGTCGCTTGGCGCCTTCTTCAGGAGGCTCCGGGCTCACCGACGAAAGCTCCCTCCAGGTCTTGACGATCTGCGGATCGCCGTACTTTTTGTCCATCTCGCAAAGGACGGGCTTGTTTCCCAGGACCTCGGCGTAACCCTCCATGACGGTCAGGGTGGGCGTCAGGATCGTGTTTTTTTTCTTCATGAGCGAGATGAGCTCGTCGTCGATTATTTTGTCGTCAATGCTGTGGACCAGAATATCGGCCCCGGCCTTGAGAGCCTCCTTCGCGGAGACCAGCTCTGTCGCATGTACGGCCACCCTCACGCCGCCCTTGTGTGCTTCGTCTGCGGCGGCTCGCATGATGCCCTCGGTTTGTTCGAGTCCACGCTCGGGCGAGTGCTCCTTTGAGACGATGAACCACACCTTGACCAGGTCCGGCTTTTGCTCGAGCTGTTTTCGCACCAGCACCCTGGCGTCATCCGGAGTCTCCGCCTTGATGATGGGTGGGTCGCCGATGTCCAGCTTCTCCCTGGCGATCGTGGAGACCAGGGGGCCGGACACCGCCGTACGCGGGGCGAGCAGCATTCCGTTGGCCTTTTCTCTGACCTCAAAGTTCCAGAACGGGCCGCCCATGTCGACCACTGCGGTCTGCCCGGACACCAGGTAGCGGCGCAGAGTATCGGGGAGGTCTTCGCGAAGAGCTTTGACCTCTTCTTCGTATGGCCTGGTCTCGCGCAGATCGACCACGTGGGGCCTTGCGTAGATTCCACCGGATTGGAAGAAGTGCATGTGGGAGTCCACCAGACCCGGCACGATCCACTTGCCCGCCACATCGATTACGACCGCATCGTCGGGCACGCTCACTTCTGCTCTCGGTCCCACCGCGACTATTCGATCTTTTGAGAGTACGATGACTCCGTCTTCGATTGGGTCGGCACCGGTGGCGTCGAAAACCGTGGCTCCTACAAAAGCCGTCACCGCTGCAGGCTCGGTTGGAAGCTTCGGCTGATCGGTCTCTACGGCGAGATTGGTCTCATCGGCAGAATCCTTGACTACTGCTATCCGTCCGCCCGCTGTAGTCGTCGTTTCGCCGGACTCGCAGGCAGTCGCCAGAAACCCGAACGCGATGATCGCTGCTGTTATGGTTTTTGAGTACATGCAGGCTCCTTGTACGTGAAACGTGATATGAGAAGACTCACCTTCCTACGACCGTTCGTGGGATTCAACTGCTATTTTGGACTGATGATGAGGACAGCTACGATGAACGATATCAGGAATCTTCTACTGGGCCTGGCGCTGGCGGTGGCCGTCGCCGGGTGTTCGGACGACTCGTCGCGCGGTGACGGTGGGACGACCGACACCGATGCCGACACGGACACCGATGCCGACACGGATACCGATTGCACTCAGGGGGAGTACAGCGGCGATTTCGATGTCACCACGCAAACGGATCTTGAAACCCTCGCAGGGTACACATCAATCTCGGGATATCTTTCGATCCATTGCGCTTCATGCACAGATTTGATCGCGTTGAGTTGCCTCACCTCGGTGGGCGGGTACTTGAACATTTACGATAACAGCGCCCTGACGGATCTGGAAGGGCTGAACGCTCTCACCTCGGTGGTTGGAGGGGGCTTGCACATCTACGACAACGCCGGCCTGCCGGATTGCGAGGTGTGCGATCTTCTGGACCAGCTCGCCACCGCACCCACTCCGATAGATGTCCACGACAACCAATCCGACGCATGCACTCCTGTTCCGACCAACTGTCCGTAGCGTTTTTTTTCCTGTTTCGACTGATCTACAGCCTGAAGGGATACCTGACGGTGATCCGCGATCCGGTGAACTTGGGGAACTTGGCGCGGCGCACGGCCTTTGCGAAACACCTGCCCGTGGAGGTGCCGGAGTAGGTGCCGGTGGCGAGGGAACGGGTCACCCGGCCGTTCTTGCCGATGACCACTTCGATGACGGCGAGCCCGCTGTCGCCCTTGTTGCAGCGCTTGACCCTGGACGCCACGGATTTGAGACCGTTGTTGACCTGGGCGCGTGTGAGGGTTTTGGGGAGAGGCCCGTCCAGGATCGAGGGTGTGTTCTTTTCTTTTCGCTCGCTCTTTCTCAGGCGGGCAGAAGATCGTCGATGACGTGACTTGTTTCTGGACTTCTTCTTCACGATCTTGTCGGGCGCCGTCAATGGCGGCGAGGAGACCTTCGGCGACGAGGAGACCTCCGGCTCTTTTGCTGATTCATCGTCCACGGCCCTGTCCCCTACCGCGAACGCGGCGAGACCGTTGGTGTTCATACCCGGGTCGGGATCTCCCTGCTCCTGCTCGACGAAAACAGGCATCACGGCGGCATGCGATGTGGGTTCAAGCGCCCCCAGGAACGACGGAAGCTCAAACGATCCGTGCATCAACGTCAATGCGATCACCACAATGGCGACACCGGCGGCGACGAGCGTGACGATGCCCAGCATCTTTCCGGCTGTCGCGCCATCATCGTCAGCCGGTTCGAGAAGCACCGCCGGGCCGATGGCCGGCGCCACCTGGATTCCGCTCAACGTGATCAGTCCGCTGAGGCCCGTGTGAGGGTCGGATCGGGTTGAGGCGGCCATGCTCCGGATCTCTATCAGACCGGAGAAATCGTTCGCGTTGGTGACCGTTGCAACATTGTGCGTTCTCGTACGCTGCCTGATTGCTCTGAGCAGGTCGTTGCGCGTGTTGTCCCCGCGCTCCCGGTTTTCCGAACCTTCTTTGTGGTGTTTTTCTCGTTCCATGTTCCCGCCTTTGACTTGCAGTGCTTCTTAAAAACATAAGTCGCCGATCGCGGTTTCGCTACCCCCTGGAGGTCAGATAGTTCTTTATTGGCGCGGGTTTGGAATGTTTGGGTGGATTTTTGAAGTGACACTGCTTCTTCGCCGGCGATGCGTTGGAAAAATTGCGCGTGGTAGTAATTCAATGGGGTTTTGATATAACCGGGCCATGACGATGACTCCCCATATCGATCCCGGATCCCCCGATTTTCCCGGCGATCCGACACCACAACCGCCGTTCGGTTTTTCGGATACATTGAGATCTCTCGCCATGTGGTCGGTTGGAGTACCCCATCTCATCGGGTGGACCGGTTTTGTGGTGGCGGTGTCGAAGTTCTCGGATACCCGGCGGGTGGACTGGGCGCTCAAGCTGATGGCCAGGGCTGTTCCGAAGCTG
>JAUXHN010000302.1 GCA_030621515.1 Deltaproteobacteria bacterium
ACACATGCACGCCGGTTCCAGCCAACAGCCCGTAGGAGTTCTTGCTCTCTTTAGCTTGCCGAGCTGAAAATTCGGCTGTCTCCTAACTCATCTTACGATACAATAACTTCAGGAGGGGCAACTTTGTCGCCCGCCATTTCGACGTTGAAAATCTCGCCAAAGCGCAAAGCGCGACGGCGGATGACACATCATTATGCGGCTTATGCGCTCTGCCCATTGGGAATATCTACGCCAACACAATTTCGTGCAGCGCACGAACCGCTGATTTCAGCTCCACATTGTCCACGAGAAAGGCCACGTTTATCTCCGAGGCGCTCTGGGACACCATCTTGGCCTTGATCCCTCTCGACGATACAGCGCCGAAAATCTTGCCCAGCACGCCGGCCTTTCCCTTGAGCTCCTCGCCCACCACACAGATTATAGCCTTGCCGGGCTCCGCCTCCACCCGCGCGATACCCTCAAGATCCACCAGGGCCGCAGCGAGCAGATCATGATCGTATCCACCTGTCGTGATCAGCGAGACTGTCGCCTCGGAGGTTGTGGCCATGTGAATTCCAACCCCGGCTGCGCGCAGGATGTCGAGGGATAAAGACAGCAGCTCGACCGCCGAGGTCAGGCGGGGAGAGGCGAGGTTGATGAGGCAGACGTCCTCCTTGTAAACCACCGATTTCGCAATCCGTGCGGTCACCTCAGGAGTCGAAACAATCAACGTGCCTGAATCTGTTGGGTTGTTAGTGTTGAGCACACGGACAGGAATCCCCTTGCGCATAGTGGGGACGAGGGTGTTCTGATGCAGAACCTGCGCACCGTAGTACGCCAGTTCACTGGCCTCCTCGAAGGAGAGCAGGGGCAGGTTTGCGGCGCTGTCATCCAGCGACGGATCACACGTCATCACGCCGTTGACATCGGTCCAGATCTGCACTTCTGACGCGTCCACCGCTGCAGCGATGATGGACGCCGAGTAGTCGGAGCCGTTTCTGCCAAGGGTTGTGATGGCGCCCTTGCAATCGACGCCCAGAAACCCCGTCACCACAGGCAGCTTCGCGATACCGCCCAGAGATTCCGCTATCTTTTCCTCCGCCCCGGGAAGCGGCGTGGCGCATCCGTGTTCTCCGGTGGTCACAAGGCCGATCTCGAACGCGTTGACGGCCACAGCCTCGATCCCCTCCTTTGTCATGGCCGCCGCCACAATCCTGGTCGAAATGCGCTCGCCGAAAGACATCATCAGATCCCGAGTACGACTCGTGAGTTCCCTGGTGAGGCTCACTCCCGTGAGAAGGGCGGACAGGTCCTCCATCAGCGGTCCCAATAACTCGAACCCCAGGCCGAGATCTTCCATCAGCCTCCTGTGAAATCCCTCGATCGGATCGATACTCACCTCACCGCACAACGCCTCGTGCGCCGCGAAGAGCAGGTTGTTTGTCGTCTTGCCACAGGCGGACACCACGACAATGGGGCGTCGATCGATCTCGTGCCTCACCAGCGCTATACACCGCAGGATCTTTTCACTTGTCGCAAGGGAGTTCCCTCCGAACTTCATTACAATCATCTCATTCCCCCACCTTCTCTTGTCGACCCGGTCCTCCGGGGCACGGCTTCCTCTGCGCGAGCAATTTTGTGCTGCGTCCCGAATCCGCACCGGGCAAGTTCTCCACCGGCTCTCCAAGGGCGAAGGTCCCCGCCTCAATCCAGTTTTTCAAGGTCGAGGCGATCTGCCGCGCCTTGACACGGCTGGATAGAGCCGCCGTCTTGATCTTTTTGCCGGCAATTTCGATGTGTCCCGATCTCAACTCCTCGTAGGTCACGCTGGCAAGAGGCTCGCCCGAGTTGTTCCAGTAGTCATGCGAGTAATCGACAACCGGGGCGAAGATCTCCCTGTCGCTTACCGCCGTCTGTCTCGCGATCTCCTCGTCGAGGACCGGAATGGGCACCCCCACCCCCACCGCGAGCGAGACACCGTACCCGGTGATTGACACGCCCCTCAGGTAGTCCGCGCTCATTCCCTTCAGATCGCCGACCAGGGCCAGGGTTCCGGCGCCTCCCGTGGGCACACCTCCCCTGGTGCGCGCGCCGCCGGGATCGTGTTGTGTCCCGGCGAACGACACGTAACCGACTCCGCCGCCCAGAAAGATGCGAGTCCCTATTCCGATGGTCCGATAATGGGGATCGTTCAACAGTGGCGACAGCTGGCCCGCGCTGCAGTAGTTTGCGTTGGCCATCCGGGGCTGGAGCACGCCCAGATAGGTATAGATGGGACGCGAGGAGCCCACGTTCACCGCAACGTTGTAGTTCTGGTATGCGTTTCGGGGATTCCACAACACCGCGTCGTTCAAGTCCTTCACGTTCACCAGGGTCTCGAGCTCCTTTTTGGGATAGCAGTCGGTCCCGTAAGCGGTGGCTCTGAGCACCACGTCGTTGCCGCGGACAAGGTCCTCGATCACGTGGCCGCCCCCGTACTCGAACCGCCCGGGGAACACCTCGTTGGCCGGATCGTCATCGGGGATCTCCGTGGCGCCGATATACAGATCCACCGCGGCGATCCCGGAATAGGCCGGTACCCCGTTGAGCCACGCTTTTTGAATCTTCATGCGCGGCGTAGTGTGCCCCGTGCTGAGTATCGCGCCGCTCGAGCACATGGGGCCGAAGGTTCCGGTTGTGACGACATCTACCTTCTTTGCCGCCTTCGCGGGCCCCGACTCGTCCACGATGGAGATCATTTCCTCGGCGGTTACCACCACCGCCTTCTTCTCACGGATCTTTTCGTTTATTTCCTGATACGTTTTCATATCGACTCGTTCCCCTCTACAGTGTGTTCGGTAACGATTTCGACCGCTCCGTATGAGCAGGCCGGAACGCATCGTTTACAAGACTGGCACTTATTGGCCCTGAACGCGGTCTCCCCGGTTCTCGTCTGTGCCAGGAACGCCCCGTGCGAACACTGGCCCACACACGCTCCGCAGTGAACACATCGCTCCGAATTCCAGATCAAATGTTGCATTGGAAAGCTCCCATCTTCACCAGTTCGATGTCGCCCCACAGACCGAACCTGTCACCGCAACAGGCGATCAGCCCGTCGAGCCTTTCTTCTTCCCGCTCCTCGTTCAGAACTCGCGCCACATCGGCCGGCTTTTTGATGCGGTTTGCCAGCGCGGTGGCGCAGGCGTCGGCGAATGCCACGTCGCTCGAAACGGCCACGACTGCGTCTGCTTTGCCGAACGAAAAGGAAGGCCCCACCACGCTGCTGGAGGTACACACTCCGATTCCGTCTGCGGCGTTCACCAGAAACGCGATCTTGTCGGAGAAGGGTGAGACCTCGCCGGCG
This sequence comes from Deltaproteobacteria bacterium, assembly GCA_030621515.1. Classification (GTDB taxonomy): domain Bacteria; phylum Myxococcota_A; class Polyangia; order JAAYKL01; family JAAYKL01; genus JAUVAN01. Next base: position 3,323 of record JAUXHN010000302.1, read on the forward strand.
TACAGAGCGACGCTGACGGGTTCACTCGACCTGAGGTAGAGGTCGCCGCCGTTCTCCACGATCACCTCATCCGATCGATCCGCGAGCCCTCTTCCTACAAACTGCGCAACAGCTCCCGCCACCGCCGCCATCGGACCCACTTTCCAGGCGCGTCCGGCCGCGCTCAGGGATCTGATGATTGGAGGTGCGTTTTCGCAGACATCCACCGGCACCAGCGATGCACCGAAAGACGGGTGCGCAGCGATGTACGCCTCGATCGCGTTCCTGGCGATCTTCAGCAGGCGCGTTGCCTCGGTCTTGAGATCTCCATGACACTGGATCTGAAGATCGCTCTGTCCGATGGTCACGGTGAACCGGTTCAGTCCGTTCTTGCCCGACCGTTGGCGATATGTTCTCTCCACATACATTAGTTTGGCCATGCCTTTCGAGCGGAGCCTGTAATCTGAAATGGTTGTTTTTGAGGACGCCCCGGGGAAACCGCGGGGCCGAATGTACGGCTAGATCGCGATTCGCGCCCGGAGCTTGGGCATGATCATAATGTGTGCAAATGGTGTTCTGTCGTCGATCGCCACGATATGCCTGCTTTCACAAATTCCGCATTATATTCTGACAACAGATTCATAATGTCAAGTTTGGCTAATATATATTATACATTTTGCTTATCCATAACATTTATTAGGTTCAGCGCTCGCGTCGAGTGGCGTTTTCCCGCGCAGATGTTGATAGTCACCACGACCCCGCGTATACAGGGAACGCAACTTTCAACAGGGACACGGAAGACTCATGAACGAAAAGCTGGAGCTGGCGAAAAACGCTTTTGTGAGCTTGAAAGCAAAGCCCCAAATCGTGGAGCGCGCACTCGCGAACTTGAAGGAGTGGCTGCAGGACGAGCGACTGGTGGAGTATCGTCCCTACATCGATCACCTCATCGACAACGAGCGATGGGAGATG
>JAUXHN010000154.1 GCA_030621515.1 Deltaproteobacteria bacterium
GATCCTGGCACAAGAAGTTCCCCGACATGCCATTCGGCTGGGCGGACGGCGTGTACGCCGTGACCGTGGATCCTTCGAGTCACGATGGGCTGAAGGCATATATTCGCAACCAACGAAGACACCACGACGAACGAACTACCGTCGCCGAATGGGAACCCGAGGAGTGAATCAGGGCGCGGTGATCAAGCCCTGCCAGCTCGGAGCTTTTTAGCCTGCATCCCGTCAGTTTCCGGTTGAAGAGGCACTATAGATACCGACGCATTTCACAAACAAGCAATGCGAAAATGTAGTAACGTTGATCATATGAAGATGTCGGGTTGAAACGGAGGAAGCTATGAAAAAGACGTTATTCCTGTTGAGTGTTTTGGCGACGTGCGCAATCGCTATCGGATCTTGCGAGAGCGCCGACGACGTGGACCACGGCGACTCGGACAGTGATTCGGACGGCGATACCGATTCGGATTCCGACTCGGATACCGATTCGGATTCCGACTCGGATTCCGATGGGGACGATTTCGGTTGCGACAAGATGGACATCCTTTTCGTCATCGACGATTCGGGCAGCATGCAGGAGGAGCAGACCAACCTGGCCAACAACTTCCCCATGTTTATCCAGGTACTCGACGAGTACTCCGCCACCCGGAGCGCGGATTTCCAGTACAGGGTCGGCGTGACGACCACCGCCGTCACCAGGAACTTCGACTGGCTCCTGCTCGGGTGGGGTGTGCAGCCGATGACCACCACCGGCCCGGACGGCGAATTACAGGGTCAGTCCGATTGTAGCCTCGGCGCCTACCCGTGGGCTGACGGTCCGGGAGTGGCTGACAGCACGTTCAGCTGCATGGCCATGCGCGGTACGAGCGGATCCGGCATGGAGATGCCCTTCGCGGCCATGTGGGAGGCTCTTTCGGAGAACCACATGAGCGGACCGGGGATGCCCAACGAAGGGTTCTACCGCAAGGACGAGAACTCCCTTCTGGTGGTGGTCTTCATAACGGACGAGGACGATTGCTCCGTTCAGAACGGTGGGTACATTCACAGTACCCTGACCGTGGCGTGCGACGAGTCCCAGAGCACGGGCCTGTTCCTCGTGCCCGAAACAAAGGATTTCCTGGATACGCTGGCGGGAGGGGAGGGCCGGTATGTGGTGGTCGGTATCGGCGGCCAGGACGTGGGCGGGTGCAGCTCGTCGTTCGGAGACGCGACCGAGGCCATACGGCTCAAGGCGCTGATTGCGCTGGTGGGCGCATACGGTCTGTTCGGCGATATCTGCCAGGGAGATCTCGCGGTGGTTCTCGCCGACGCGCTTGCAATGATGGAGTTCACCTGCGACGACATGCCGCCCATCGAGTAGGAGTGGACAGAATGAAATCACGCCTGATGAGAGGCGCCGTTGCAGTGCTGGTATGCATTTTCGCGTCCGGATGCTCGGAAGACAAGCCCCCGGTGATATTCGATGGAGGGACCGACGCGGGCGATACCGATACGGGATCGGATACGGGAGTCGAGACAGGATGGGACTCCGTCACCATCATGAACGTGAGCGCTCCGGATGAGTACACGGTCGAGATCGTCCTGCACGGGGCCCCTCCTGTTGAAGATGCAGCCGATGTCGATTCCTACGAAATAGGCTCGGATTTCGGTTCTCTCGTGATCGGGTCCGCCTCGTACGATTCCGATGCCAAGACGGTCACGCTGACCACGACCAGGCAGAAGTTGGGAATCACCTACCTGTTGAAAATCACGGCCGATGAGGCCCCCGACAATCTGGAAGATAGCTTCTTGTCCGCGGATACGGCCGAGTTCTGGGTGGTCAATTTCGGCGGCAGCGGGTACGGTCAGTACCAGATCGTGGCCAACCGCGCGTATGTCGGTCAGCTATGCGTTGTCTATCTGGAAGAGGGCTTCTACCCCTCCAATGTGCTGGAGTCGGGGATTTATTTCGACAGCGATGTCTACCCCATTGAAACGGATCTCTTCATCGACGCGCCGGACCAAGACGGCAACGGCAAGATCACTATGCTCGGCCTGGACGGCCAGGGCTATTACGGCGGTTATTTCGCCCCGACCAACGCGTATTCCGATGACTTCACGTACAGCAATTGGGGGATTCACTCCAACGAGATGGAGATAATCCACATCAATGTGGCCTATGGCGATTTCGACCAGGGGGGCGGAATCGTCGCCCATGAGTTCCAGCATTTGCTTTACCACGAGCGTCACGGTTTCAACGAGTACTGGACCTACCACGACGAGGGAATGGCGGAGAGCGCGGTGCGGGCCGTAAACGGAGACTACCAGTACGCCATAGGTTTCTATTTCAGCGACTATTCGGGGCTCATCGGATCGGGCTCTGTCTCCCTGGTGAACTGGACCTTCGCACTATATGAGAACTACGTCACCGCTTTCCTCTTCTGGGGGTACATCGCGGGACAGCTGGACGGCGTGGACACATACTCGGACATCTTCCATCTGGAAACGGGCGATCCGGATGAGGTCGACACATTCCTTGAGGCGCAGATGGGGCTCTCGTTCAAGGAGGTTCAGCTCAACCAGATGATCGCCACCTGGGTTCAGGATCCCACCGGTGTGTATGGATACGAGGGTTTCCTCACTCTCAACGGCAGCACTCCTCCCGGGGTGTTGTCGGGGGTTTCCTCGGTGGATCTGGAGCCCTTCGCGGGAACGTATTTTTCCTTTTCCCAGGACTCGGTGGACTATCCGGGAACCCAGGGAGCGGATATCGTTTACGCGGGAATCGACTCTGCCGGGAACGTGGATCTCATGCCGCCCTTCAACAAGCAAGACGGCGCGCTATTGGTGTTGAACAGCGACTTCGAGCACAGCAGCTATCCCACGCAGCACTCGGGGCCGGATATCGCAGCGGGATCCAAGGGCGTCGGTTACCCCGGCGGCACATCCTCCAATCCGCTCATGTGGACAGGGGTCTTCGACGGCGTCTTCCCGCCGGCCTGGTACGATCCGCCTCCGTACAATCCCGAAAACCCGGAACCCTTCTATCGCTGGAAAGAAGCCACCGAGCAGCGCCTGATGAATATCGGGGAGTAGGGGGGGAGAGGGCTATTTCATTGACTTGGGTTTCCCTGTCTTCTTTCTCTTCTTCTTCTTGCCCTTCTTCACCGGGTCGAGCACCAGATCCTGCTTGAGATTGTCCACGACACCGGTGACCGCATCGCGGAAATCGGCGTAGTCCTTCTGGTCGATCCTGGTCACCTTCTCCTCGAACTTGAGAGTGATCAAGACGCGGTTGGTCGTAATTTCGCTGATGCGCTCGAAATGGAAAAAGCGGTTGTCCACGATGAGATCCTTGGGCCTGTGACGCACCTTGTATCCATCGGGGATGATCACCTCGTCCGTACTTTCGGCGTACGCCAGGAAGATGCCTGTCTGCAACGGCAGGCGACGATCCGTGAGGCTCACGTACTTCGAGAGATTTTCCGACTTGGGTATGTCCACGATCAGAGACTCACCCTGATCGCGAAGGAGCTGGCTCGAGACGGCGGTGATGTTTAGTGTCAGCGGCTTGTCGATATCATCGTGGCCGTCGAAGCTGATATCCTCCACCGTTGAAGCCGGGAACATCTGAGAAGTCAGCTGGGAAATAAAAACCGTTGTCTCGTCCTTGTTTCGCAGAATCTGGCGCAGGGTGGCCGCCGTCGGACCCTGGAACGAGAGCTTCATTGACACCTTGCTCGATTGTTCCGTGTCATCGGTGCCGACCGTCAACTCCATGGTGGTATCGCGAATGGTGAAGTGATCGCGGCCGGGGGCGAAGGGGATTTCGACGAACTCCCATTCGCCGGTGTCCACGTCGATGGTCATCGCCCAGGTGCCCTGATCGTCCGGCCGAAGGGTCGCAAGATCCAGGGTGTCCGGTGTCGCGTCAAGGAAGAAGGGCTTCTCGATGCCATCCTGGGCGGGTACGTAGACTATGGCGTGATTGAACTGCAAGAAGGGCATGTCCTTGATCAAATCGCCGAAGATGGTGGTGCGCAGGATCGCAAAGCGCGTGTCGATATTCAGATCCCGCGCCAGGGTCATCAACAATACGGACTTGTCCTTGCAGTCGCCGTAGCCGCGCTGGAGAACAACCGATGCGGTGTGGGGCTTCACGCCCGCGATGGTGTTCTCGTAGTCCTGCTGGTAGCGGATCTCCCGCATGACGAACCGTGTGATAGCCTGGAGCTTTTCGCTTTTCGTCTTCTTGCCTGCAGTGAGCGCTTTGGCCAGAGCGGCGGTTGCGGGAGTGGAGCGGAAGGCGTTGACAAGGAGCGCCTTCTCCCATTGTGCGATGTTGTCCCAGTCGGGGTTCATGGAGATGATCACTTGCGAAAGCAAGTTCGTGATCGGGGGAACTCCCGGCTCTGCCACCAGGGGCTCCACATGTGTTGCGCGATATGACAAAACCTTGTACTCGCCGCGCTTCTTCTCGTCGCGTTTCCAGTCGCCCTTGCCCCACTCGGAGAACTTCATGGTCTCCGGCATTATCAACACGTAGGTGGAGTCCTCGAACTGCTGGTTCAGGCCGTGGAACCACCAGCGCCTGTACGGATATCTCGCCAGGTAGCCGCTGGGGTAGTTGTTGACGCGGTACTGCATGACCACCGTGCTGCCGGCCTTGAGCTCCCGGAAACGCACCTCGTGTCCGCGAACGGAAGAAGCCTCCCGTCGCGTGCCGTCCGGATCGACGACGTAGGTTTCGAGCACCTTGAGGCGGCCGGGCTCCAGGTAGCGGCTCGTGATCTGATCCCTGCCCGTGTCGTTTACGGCCATGAAGATCTGGGTGACCACTTTCCTCGATGAGCCGTCCCGCTCTATTTGTTCCACCGCGTGATCCAGCAGCATCACGATATTGGCGCCGGGGGAAATCTCCGTTGTGCCTCGCCCGGCGAGGACCTTGCGGATGTGCTCCTTTGACGGGACGTAGTCGCCGAGGATTCCCGCGTCGCTGGGAGCGACGAACTCCACGCGATCCGCGAGGGAGTGGTTGTTGGGATCGAATCGCAGCCCTTCTTTCCACAGGGCGATGGCGTTTTCAGTGTCGCCTTCTTCGTAGGACATGGATCCGAGCTTGACAATGGGCGCGGACCATCGGGCGTCGATCTCCCTGGCCCGGGAAAAGGCTTCCTTCGCCCGGTCCTTCTTACCGGCCCGGCGCAAGAGAACTCCGAGATCGTAATAGCAGGAGGGAGTGTTGGGATAGATGTCGCATATTTTCTGCCGATAGCGGATGGCCCTGGAGTAGTTGTTTCGGCGAAGCGCCATGGAGATCATCTGCCCGAGGATATCTTCGGCCCCCTTCCATTTGTCCAGGATCGCATGATGGATCTTGTCCGCTTTTTTTAATCGGCCCAGAGAACTGTAGGCGCTCGCCAGTCCCCACAGCATCCGGGTGTCGTTGGGCCACCGCTCCAGGTTTTTTTTCTGGGCCTTGAGGTGATCTTCGGCCCAGCCCTCGGCGCGGTAGTTGGCGGCCAGACGAAAATGGGCCGAACGGTAATTGTCGTTGGCCTTCACGGCGGCCAGGAGATCTTCTCTCGAGCGGTCCGCGCGACCCTGGCTCTCGAAAAACAACGCCCTGAACATGTGGAGACGAGGCGCCTTGTGGCCGTTTTCCTCGATCAGGTGATCGAGGATATCGATGGTGTCTCCTACCTGGCCCGTCTGCCAGGAGATGGAGGCCGACGCGAATAGTGAGAAGAAACCGTCGGGGACACTGTGACGGTATGTGTCCGACAGGTTCTGGGCGTTCGCGGTCAGGCCGAACGCGTTTGCGAACTCGATCGCCATGCACAGCTTGCGGGAGGGTTCTCTCACGTCCTGCAGCCGCCGCTCCATGTCCGAGACGAAGTCGTATCCCGGTCCGGGGGCGGGTCCGTCGTCGATCTCCATGGGCTCCGACGTGTTCTCCAGATCATTGATCAGTCCGCCGTCGATCCTGGTCAGGCCGAGTCCTACCTGCCATTCACCGGTCTCCTGGCAACTCTTGACGAGGATGCGGTTCCAGCCTGACCTGAGGGTTACGGGAATAACGAACTGATCCGTGGTGTCGTCATCCACCTTCTGTTCCTTGAGCACCTCGATGTCATTGACCCAGAGTCGAATCGGGTCGGTTGTCGTCACCCGGATGAGGTAGTTTCCCTCGGAAGGAACCCTGACGTAAGTGTTGGCGTACGCGGTGACCCACGATCCCGGTGATACCAGATCGCCCAGGTCCAGGTTTCGCTGATGATTCATGGGTACGCCGGTTCTCCATCGCGCGGGGAAGTTGGTTCCCTCGTACTCCTCTTCGTAGTTGAGCTCGCGCTCGGGTGGGTACTCCACCGCAAACCCCTTGCCGTCGTCGTTGGCGAAAGGGCTGATCACAGCGAAGTGTTCCAGCAATCCGCGTTTGTCGAGGGCGTGATCTGCGGCCACGGAGTTCGCGTTGAGGCGGCGTTGCCAGCTGGCGATGAAGGCGGCCGTTACCCTGCGAAGATTCATATTCGGGTGTTTCTCAAGGATCTCCTCGAAAAGGGACAGCACCTCCCGGTACTGGTCCGTGGTCATGGGAAGATCCAGTATGGTCAGGAGGTGGAAGTAGGGCGCGTCGTTGTTTCTGGACGCGAGCGCCGTGTAGTAATGGCGCCACGCCTTATCCTCGTTGCCTTTGAATCGCTCGAGCCGTCCGGCGATCTCGTGGGTGGCCGGCGCGTCGGGGGCTATCGATACGGCCTTGTCGACGGCTTCCTGGGCTTCGTTCATGTCTTGCGCTGTGTAGAATTCGTCCACGGTGATTGACAGCTCCCTCTCGTCCCAGGAGGCCTTTACGGGACCGAGGGGATAGCCGGGCATGGTCCGGGTGGATGGCGCGCACGCCGGCAGCGCGAAGAGGATCAGGGCGCAGGTCAGAATGGCGGTTTGTCTCGGCATGTGTACTCGTTTCCTTCCGTGTCTCAAAAGAGGATCAATCGCGGACAGAGGCGAACTGTCGATCTCAGGGCACTATACAGCGAAAATGCCTGTTTTATTCCCGATTATTGTACGAAACCGTCGCCTGGCTATTTGCGATAGATCGCGTAGGCGTGGTTCGAGAGGAACTTCACCCAGTTGTAGGTGCGCTCGATGATCCGCTTGGAGTACTTTGCGGAATATGGATGTGGGCCGCCATAGTTGTAGGTAAGTTCCTCGGCCCCGCCTTCGTAGATCGAGTCCCTCACGTAGAAGATGCCCATGTCCGTGCAGCCGCCGATCTCCTCCATGTGGTTTTCTATCTTGGTCACGTAGCCGTTGGCGCCCTCCCCGGCGAAATAGGTGAGCATGGAGTCGACCATGGGGCATCCGTCGGTCTCCACCGTGTCGTCGTAGCCCACGATGATGTCCGCGTGCCAGTACAGGTAGTGGTTGTACACGATGATTACCGGCGCGTTCTTGGTGCGCAGCTCGTACTTGATCTGCTCCACGGTGGTGTCGTCCATGAGGCCCACGTTCCACTGGCTTTCTGAATTCTTGAGGGGATCGATGAAAATGGTGGTTCTCTCAAACCCGGGGGTCTCCACCAGCTGATCTTCCCAGTCGCCCGGGAGATCGTTTGTCCAGCTGTACGCGACTTCGATGTAGCTCCCGTTGAGATCCGTGGCCATGGGGTAGTCCCGGTCCAGCATGGAACCGCCAAGATAGTTGTACGTGTAAATAAGGTCGGATAGCACCCACAGCATCTCGAAAGCAGGTACGAAACTGCTTGCATTCATGAGGAAGCGTTCGGAGAGATCCGTATCGCCCAGGTACTGGATATCATCGAGGGGGGTGTGCTGGTTCATCAGGATCTCGGCGACCCCGGTGGTGGCCATGAAGAGGCAACTTCCGGCGTCGAACTGGTTTGGAGATGCGAGCACGAAGGCGATCATCTCTGTGTTGACCGCGCCGAAGGCCGTGTCGAAGGCTGTGTCGAAGGCGTGGGGAGGTATGGACGTGGGGGCTTTCGCTGTGGTTCGCTTGATTGTCAACGCGGCGGAGAAAACCGGCAGATCGGGCACGCCCGGTACGTTGATACCAGGCGCCAGAGTACCGGTCTTCATCCCGATGTGGAGACTGCACGTATCCGCGTGGGCGCCCGAGCAGAGAGACCAGCCCTCGGAGTTCATCGCGCCGACCGTCACCGGGCCTGCGGATCTGCCCTCGAGCACGATGAGGTTGTCGCGTGAAACGAGCTTTCCGGAGAACTCCGGGTAGATCTTGTATGTCGCGCCACCGATCTCGTACTCCATGTCCATCTCGTTGTCAGTGGTTCCAACGAGGTTCAGGCGGCCTTCTTCCATGCCGGGAGTCGCTATTTGTCCGGCGTTGGAGTGGGTGTCCGTGTGGACGATCTGCGAGGTCGGGATTTGAAGATAATCGCCCGACGTGTAGTTCTGATACTCCATGTAGACGTTGCAACCGCCTGCGACCAGGCCGTCCAGGGGGGAGAGATTGGAGATCTTGTTGCGTTCCACGGTGAGCCACGTGAGATCGGTCAACCCGGAAAGGGGTGATGCATCGACGATCAGGTTGGCGTCCAGGTTGAGCCAGAGCAGGGATGCGAGGGGGGCCAGGGGAGCGAGGTCGGTTATCCCGTTGACCGACAGCCCCAGGGAGGTAAGGCCGGTGAGGGTGGAAAGAGGATTCAGGTCTGCGATCAGGTTGTTTCCCATCTGTAACGAGGAGAGGGTGGTCAGCCCCGCGAGGGAGGAGATGTCAACGATTTCGTTTTCCCATAGCGAAAGGCTCACCAGGCCGGTGCAGTGCTCGATCCCCGCGATATTCGCGATGCCCATGTCCTGACATTCGAGGTCGATGATCAGAGCGAGGTGATCGGCGGTGAGATCCGCGTCGGGTATGTTCAGGGCGGCGCGAACACATGCCTCCAGGTTTGGGTCGGCAAACTGCCCCGCCGGGAGGACTCCCCCGTCAGTTCCGCCGTCCGGGTCGGATTCGCTGTCGTCGCCGCAGCTCGCGAAAAGAACCGCGAAGCCGGCGATCAATAATGGGATGGTATTGCTTTTTATCACGGCACACCTCCAATGGAATGATTATCAATCATATCATTCCTTCGAAACCGGGGGCTATTTACTGCAACACTTTTTATATTTCTTACCGCTCCCGCAAGGACAGGGCTCGTTGCGACCCACTTTGGGTTGTTCGCGAACGTATGTTTCAGGAGTAAGGGCATCGCCGTCGAGGAAGAACCACTCGTCTTCTTCCTTCTGAAATATGGCTCTCTCCCGGTGATCCTGCTCTTCGCCGTCCTGAATGTACCTGGCGCTGAACTCCACCTCTCCGGTCTCGTCGTCTTGCGCGCCGTTCGTAATTTTCAGGATCTCCAGCGCGAGCCACTCCGAATCTCTTGCCCACTTGAGGATTGCCGCTTCGTCGAAGTCATCCCGGCTGCGCTCGTGTCGTGTGCGGCGGATGTAGTCGATGTCCGCTCTTGTGAACGCAGTGTACCGCGCTCGCATGAGCGCCTCGGCTGTGGGCGCTTTTCGAGAGCCGTTGAGATACGGGCCGCAGCATTCGTCGTAGTCCGTATCGGAGCAGCATGGGCAAGTCGGCATCTTGCGGAGGATACCTCATTGCAGTTGTAAATAAACTTAAAAAGATGGTGCACGACCTTGCTTTTCGCGTGTCAAAACAGCAAATGGGAAAGAAACCAACGGGAGGGAAAAATGAATTTTAGAGTTCTCGTGTCTATTGTAGCGCTTGTATGCGCGAGTTTGATCGGTGGTCTGTACGGTGGTTGCTGGCCCATTGAATACGCCGACGAGGAATTCAGGAGGGCTATCCCCCAGGAAGAGGATCTCGTGGTCAGAATAGGTCAGGAAGACGGAGATACGGTTCAGACGGCTTCGATCATGCCGCCCCCTGGCGCTCTGGATCCCTACGCGGATTGCGACGAGTGCTGTATCGAAGAAATCGGAGGAGAGCAGTACTACGTGGACGGCGAGATCTACCAGATGACAAGGGACGCCAAGTGGTACGTAAACGGCGGGCTCGTAGTTACCATGGGTTGGGTGTCGGCCATCGTCAACTCCCCCGATCCGGAGGAGACGGAACTGGGCTACATCTGGGGGCCCTGGCAGGAATCACTGTCGCGCATCGAGTTCCGGTTTGTCATGGACAAGACCTCCGCCGGACACTTCTCGTTTCGGCTGGAAGGCAAGAACATCAATGACACCACCGACAACTGGCAAACCGTTGTG
>JAUXHN010000148.1 GCA_030621515.1 Deltaproteobacteria bacterium
TCTCCGGCGAGGAGTTGCTGTTCGCCCGCTTCAAGGTGACGGAGAAGGCGTGCATATGCAACGACCTGTCCGGCGGCGCGTTGTTGAAACTGGATATCGATCCCAGAGCGAAGACCACCGTCTGCTGCGGACCCAATATAGCCAACTTCTCCTCGGTAGCCACGTTGGAGGAGATGATCGGGCACATCTACGGCAGGCTTTCAATTTCCGACAATCCCGATCGTCCGCACGTGTTCGTGTGCGAGATAGGGTTGTATTTCGATGAACTCGAAAAGCAGGTGAATGAGTTCAACGCGGGCATATCCGATCGTAGCGCCGGCTATTTCGACAAGTTCAAGAAGAACATGGCCGGGGGAATCGAATACTACCGGACCATCGTCGACGAGCTGCCGGCCGAGAACCGCGCCTCTTTCATTGAGAAGCTGAACCATTACGAAGGCAAGCTAAAGGTCCTTCAGATCAAGGAGCCCGCGACCTTCGATCTCTCCGCCGTAGCGCCGCCCTCAGTAGCCGATTCTTCGCTACCCATCTGATTGACATCTAGTCGTTGCTCCAGTTTTCGATGGTGACGCAAACGCCGGCGTCAGTGTCGCATTCGGCAATAAGATCGTCCTCTCCGACGCAACTGGCTATGGCGCACTGATCGCAGTCCTTGTAGTCATCCACCAGTTTTTTGGCCTTGCTCTCGAATCGATCGAGGTCCGCGTTGGAGTTGAATGCGGCGGGGCATTGAAAGGGACCCAGGCAGTTGTTGATGCCTGCGAGCTCGTACATGCTCACCAGCTGACACGTGTCTTCGCCTGAGCAATTCTGATAGCCGGCCTTCAGGCTCCTGGCGTCCTTCTCGATCTGTTCGCAATCCACGCAGGCGGAAAATGCCAGGGCGCAGAAAATCATCAATGTTGTGACGTATTTCATGTGGTTCCTTTCCAATATTATGACTTTGCTTTCACTCGATGACGGAGTCGTCGTCCACGATCATGGTAGTGTCATCGTGTCCGGAGATGCCGGGCAGAATCTCCCAGGTGCTGCCCCCATGGTTGATGTTGTTCTTGATTACCGAGTCCTCTATTTGAATGGTGCCGTCGTGGTTGTTGCTGACAAAGAAGATGGCGGCTCCGTATGCGTTCACCTCGTTGTGCTGGATGTCCACTCCGCACAGCGACAGGGTCATCGTATTCCCATCGTTGTAGATCGCGCCGCCGCTGCCACCGCCGGGAGTTCCATCTTCTGCGGGGTTGCCGCCGTTGCCGATAGCCCGGTTGTGCGAAAAAAGGCTGTTGATGATTGTCCACGAGACTCCGATGCTGCTTATTCCTCCACCATTTGAGCAGACATTTTCCAGGTCTTCATTGCCGCCGAAGGTTGAGTGGACGACGTAAACGGGTTGAGCGTTGTACTGGCTGAAGACACGGATACCCGCGCCCCCGACATCCTGCCCGGTATCGGCGCATGAGTTGTTGAAAAACCTGCAGTTGATCGCCTTGAACCGACCGCCTCTGATCCAGATGGCCCCTCCGCCGTCGTACTCTTCTTCCGAGCTGGAGTCTCCGTCGACAAAAGTGAGGTTCTGCACCGTGAGCTGAGGGTGGTCCTGGTCCTGACAATGGGAGGTGGTCCAAACCTGGTTCTCGTCGCATGTGTTCATGTAGAGGATGCGTCTGGTCCCGCCGCCGCTCAGGGCAACCTTGCCGCCGCCGTCGATGACGATCCTCGGCCCCGTGTCGTTGAAGATCTTCGCGGTTTCCTCGAGGAGGATGGTCAACGGATCCGGACCGCAATCAAAAGTGATGACGCCGCCCTGTGCGATTGCCTCCACCACGGCCTGGCTTGTGCAGCTCTCCGGCGTGCCGTCGCCGATGACGTGATCCGGCGCGGTAGTATCCTCCTCCATCGCCTCGTCCGGCACCGGGCAATTGCCGTCGGGGTTTCCCGCCGGGGGCATGTCGTCATCCCACGGCGTGTATTCGACATCGGGGTTTTCATTGGGGGCGCCATTCTTGCTATCCCCGCAGCCCGCCGCAAGAAAAACAAAAAGAATGGCCGTCGCCAGAGCAAGAGTTGTTTTCATCATCATTGTTCTCCAGGTTATTTCATCAAAAACCAAAGATCAGTCCCAGTAACGATATCATAACTTCTCGATGTGGGACGAGCGAGCAACTGTCCGATGAGCCGCCCGAATATTCATCGGTGTCGTCGTCATCTTCGTTGTCCGAATCTGTGTCGGAGTCAGCGTCCGAATCCGTGTCGGAGTCAGTATCCGAATCCGTGCCTGCGTCCGGGTCCGGTGACTCGATGCACTCGCCGTCGGCGACATCGATGATGATGTCCATTCCGTAGTAAAAGCCAAGAATATCGTCGTATATCCAGCCGTTCTCCGAGAGGCAATGGGCGCCGTTTTGCGATTTGCATCCCCGGTTGTACAAGTTGCCGGGATCTATCCATCCAAGTGGGGTTTGCTCCACGTCGTCTCCGGAGAGATTGTAATTGTAGGTGACGTATTGCTCGGTGTTCGAATAGTCGTTGTCGCTCGGGAGCGCGACACAGTCGTCCGCAGACGGGACCGCGCCGGCCACATAGAAAGCGCAAATGGTCACGTCCTCATAGGTGAGGACCTCTCCCGAGGTTTCGGCGACGGCCTCGTAGTGATGCGACTCCGGTTCATTGCTACAGGTGTAGACCTGGTCACCCGTTCCATCGCCGATGCTGCCCGAGGTGTCGAGCTTGTAGTAGAGGAAGCTGCGCGCCGCGACGGCCTGAGCCTTCAGCGCCTCGAAATCGGCGTTGCCGTTCTCGCAGCATACGACATGGGGCAGATAGTCGGTCTCCACATCCAGTATCCCCACCCCATCCACTTCCACTTCGCAATATGCAATCGTCCCAAACGGCCTGTCGACCAGCTCGGCCGTGTCATACCCATCATCGCAACCCATTGCCAAAGCAAGCGCCAGACCCAGTACAAGATTCTTGATGTCGATCATCTTGAGCCCACCTCCATCCATTGCGGAGATTATAATACATCGCACGGATCAATGTTCGGGTTATAACGACCTTGACATACCAAATAGAATATATATACTAAATATAGTATGTGGCAGATATTCGAGCACAGAACCGTAGAGAAACAGCTTCGAACTTTGCCCAAAGAGGTCTTGAAACGGTATGAGAAATGGAAAGATATTGTTTTTATTTCCGGGCCCAAAGGTTTGAGAATGATCAAAGGATTCAGAGATGAAGCTCTAAGGGGCGAGTGGAAAGGACACAGATCCTCAAGGCTGAATTTTCAATATAGAGTTATTTACAGGGTGGAAAAGGGTGAAGTATTGGTTCTCGTCATGAGCGTCACACCCCATGACTACAGGAGAAAGTAAAATGAAAAATTTTGCCAAAGCAAAAACAAGGATAGAAGTCTCCGTTGGGGAATCTGTAAGAATTATTCGTGAGCTACAGGAATTGAGTCAAAACGAACTCTCCAAGATGACAGGAATACCTCAATCAACCATTTCTGCTATTGAAAATGATCGCGTGAAATTGGGTGTTGAGAGAGCAAAGGTTCTTGCTCGTGCTCTGAAGTGCCACCCCTCAGTTTTGGTATTTCCGGGTTGGAACGTAGAAAAAGAAACCGCAGCATAACCAACCCATGCAGCGCTCATCACCGCAAGCCCACACGGCGGCGCAACAACCACTCCCCGAAGAGCATCGACAGAAGAAGAACCAGGGGGATCGGGTGGTCCCATATGGGGAAGTCCTCCCGCGAGAGGATCTCCTGTTCGATGGTGTCCTTGATTCCTATGTCGGGCAGATCCAGGGTATCTACCGTATGGAAACCTCCGGACGCCGTCGCGATGGCCTCCATGAACGACAAGTCCGGATCCAGGTGTTGCAACTCGACCCTGGCAGGCTTGACCAGGAATCGGTCGTTTGCCCGCAGGTCGTTCGGTGCGGTGACGCGCACTTTGTGGGGACCTTCGAGCCTGGGTTCCCACTCGCGCCTGAAACGCCCCTCCTCGTCGAGCCGCACCGGGATCACGTCCTGTTGCGTCACTCCTGAGTCATCGAGCCAGGATATCGCCATCTCCAGCTTCGCTCCGGACATCGGGCGATAGGTTTCGTCCAACAACTCTATCTCGATGTTGGCGGGATCGCCGGGATCGACGGTTGCCGGAGATACGTTCACCCGCAGACGATCGAGTTCGGGATCGTGGGTGAGCCAGGCGATGATGCGGCGCCAGAGATTGGGGTAGACCTCCGCCGACCCCCCGCCCATGGGGCCGGTGAACCGCCATCTCCAGGTTGAATCGGTGGTGATGGCCAATGTTCTTCCCTTGCCCACGTCCCGCACGGCAAGGAGCGGGGCCGGCCCGTTGTCTGCGCGCAGATGGGGGTGTTGTGCGAGTACCACTGCTTCGTCTACGGCTCCGGCGGCCCTGACGATTCCATCGAGATGCGCGACGGACTTCCACAGATTCTGGTTGGCGGACGGGTCCTTGGTGAGCTGCATCAACGGGTGGCGCTCTCCCGCCTCGGTGATCCTGGGAAGGAACGAGCCCGAGTCGATCATCCTGGAAGAGGGGGTGTTCGCCGGCAGGAGTTTGAGGGGAAGCACATCGCTGATGGGTTCTCGCGAGAGCAGGCCCGAGCCGAACCCGTCGGTGCCGCCGAGCAGGACAAACGCGCCGCCTCTTTCCACGAAGGAGGCGATTTGTGGAAGATAACGATCCACGCCGACGCCCGCAGGATCGAAATCCTGAAAGATCACAACGTCGAACTCGTCGAGGTGATTCTCGAAAAGGTTTGTGGTGGGGAAGGGGATCAGCGCCAGACCGGCGGAGCCCAGGGTCGAGGATTGGTAAGGAGTTCGCAGGATGTAGAAGGAAACGAGATCGATTTGCGGCCACGCGCGCAGGGTGTCTCTCAGGAAGCGCTGGTCCCAGGACGGCCGGCCGGCCAGGTGGAGGATCCTGAACTTGTCCCGCAACACCTCGAAGGCCAGATGCGCTGTGTTGTTGCCCGGGATCTCGTCGCCCTGTGGGATCTCGGTCGACACGGTCAGTACCTGTCGTCCGAGTCTCGGCGGGAGGATCGTGAACGTGGTTGAACCCTCGCCGCCGATAAGGGACACGGCCTTGCGTTGCATCACTGCGCCCTCCTGCCAGAGGGTGACCTCCACCTCATCCTGTTCGAACCCGATACTCCTTACCTTGACGTCGATGGGTGTGTCACTGCGGGAGAACGCAAACGGATCGGCCCGGGCGAGGGTTATGGACAGATCGTGTTGTCGACCCGCCCGCGTGATGGACACGGTGTTGATCGGGGTCGATAGAGCGCTGACCCACTCCATGTCGTAGCCGCTCTTGGGGGCCGGTGTGAGGGCGGTGTCCGCGCCGTCGGAGATCAGGACGATGGATGAAAGCCGATCACTGGGGAACATCTGTGACAGGGCGGTCAGGGCGCCGTGGATATCCGTGCCGTGGGCAGGGTGATCCGAGGTCGTGATTTCGAGATGGTTGTGGACCTCACGGATATGGTCGCCAAAAACGAACCAGGAGACTCGGTGGTCCCTCTCGAGCTTCTCGATGTCCCGCGAAGCGGTCTTCAGGAGCTGCTTGACCTCCGTGAGTCTCGAGGCATCTTCGTTGCGTGTCATCGAATCGGAAACGTCCACCAGGATCGCCAGCAGGGAGGGAAGGGGCTTCATCCTGCGAATGCGCAACGTAGGCTGGAGAACCAAGCCCACAGCCAACGTGAGCGCGCCGGCTCTCAGGAGCATGATGGTCGCGCGCAGGCGGGCCGGACGCTCGGGATCGAGTGAACGCCAGGTCCATATGAGGCCCGCGACGACCGCCGCCGCCAGCAGGATCAACGCCACATGGCCCAGCCCTCCAGTGGCGGCGATTTGCCACTCGTCTACGAGAACCTCGGGGTTGGTGACGCCGCCGCTCATTTCCTCAAGCCCCTTGCCCGAAACGGCGGTGGGGCTCCTCGTCCTTGTAGTCGGTGCACAAGGCGTACATCACGATGTTGACTCCCAGCCTGAACGCGTTTTCACGCTGTCGCTCTCCTCCCGGTATTACCTCGAACTCCCAGTTGCCCAGGTTGTCCTTGGCCCATGCTCCTCCCATGTCGTGGTTTGTTCGAATGATGGCCGCGCGACCGCCCATCTCGTGCCCCACGAGGCCAACCGAACCTTCCTTGCGGCCCACGGCGCGTGAAAGATCGTAAAAGGTGCGAAAGATCAGATGGCCCGGCAGGATGGGAACGGCTGAGCTGTGGGGAATCACCCCCGAGATGAGCTCGTCGACGGATTTGTCGAAACCCTTTGAGTCACCGTCCGGTGTGAAGGCCGGGTCGATGACCAGCGTTCCGCCGAGCCTCAAAAATCGCGACAACCCGTCTTGCAGGGGTGGCTCCCAGGGGGTGAAGGGACGGTCTCCGGAGAGATACGCGAAGGGACTGCTTGCCAGGAGGTTCGCGGAGGCCTTGGAGTGGCTCGGATCGAGAGTTATATCCAC
Organism: Deltaproteobacteria bacterium; assembly: GCA_030621515.1. GTDB lineage: Bacteria > Myxococcota_A > Polyangia > JAAYKL01 > JAAYKL01 > JAUVAN01. The sequence goes on from JAUXHN010000148.1 coordinate 6,513, forward strand.
GGCGGTTCGCTTGTGGACCTCCCAGGCAAGGCGGCGCAAGGCGGTGGGCCGTGGTTGCCAGTTTCCTCCCCCGTAAACGATCTGCACCAGATCAATCTGGGATGAGGCTCCGAGGGCGAAGGCGTTCGAGGGTATCATCGTTCCGGCGAACAGCGCGCCTGCGCCGCAAATAAAGGACCTGCGCGTCAATCCTTCGAGTCGAGATACTTCGGTTTGCCTGCATCGATGCGTCATTCTATAATGCCCTGTTCCGAGATGGGAGATTGTAGCAGAAGCGGCGGTTTGTACGAACCGCATCTCGCACGGAGGAGTAAATGATTTCGAGGATTGTGGGAATCCTGGTGGTAGCGGCAGCCTTTGCGGCGCCTTTGCCGGCAACGGCTGTGGATGATTCTTTGGAGGATGTCGACGATGACGAGGCCTTCCTCGCAGGGCCTTTGCCGGAGAGTGACATCGAGGATGAAGGGAAGGATGATCCGTCAGGCGAAGAGGTCGAGGAGGGCGAGGACACTCCGCAAGGAGAAGGCGAGAAGGAGGAGCGCAAGCGGGATCACCGACATCAGGGTTTCGCGAACCTGCTCTTCGGCATCGGCTGGCACATGGTGGCTCCGTACGACAAGAACGTTCCCGAAAAGGCTTGCGGATGGGAGGACGACGACCCCGCTTCAGGGGAGGGCGAGCCGGTCTGCTCCGGGCGATCGCCAATGCATCTGGATATTCTGGCCGGATTCGGGGTCAAGGACGGCCTCGAGGTCTTCGCCATGTTCAGGACGAGCCTGCCGGATCCCGGCGTCAGCGATTTCCTTCCGGAACAGACCAGGTACATCGGCGCGGGCATCAAGACCTACTCTCCGAGCGATGGGCTATTCAAGATCTCGTTCGGCGTCGCGCCCCTGTTCGATTTCTCCCAGAGAAAATCCGACGCGAAGGATTTCGTCATTCACGTGCCCATCGCGGCGCACTTCGACTTCATCCCGTGGCTCGGCGCGTACGCACAGATATCACCCAACATATCCTTCATATCGGAGTTCAAGCTGGACATCAGCCTGGGGATAGGTGTCCAGGGTCGTTTTCCCTGATAACCGGCAATCAAGAATTACCGGCCTGGCTTTGAACCCTGAAAAAGACCAGTAAGCCTTCCACCACCACCCAGACAGACAGCAATAGAATTGTGCCGTTGAGAATAGTCAGCAGCCAGTTGCCCTGCTCCAGGAAATTCAGTTCATTGAGACAGACACTCCACAGGGTCATAAACGTCATGAATACGAGCGGCACAGCGGCGACCAGGTATTTGAAGCCGCCTTTTCGTTGCAGGTACAGGGTCAATACTAGCAGCGCCAGCGTGGCAAGTAACTGATTGACTGCGCCGAACAGCGGCCACAGGGTCAGGGCTCCCTTGCCGTCGGCGCCGGTTGCGAAAGCGAGGACGGCGGCGGTGATGACGGCGAAAGCAGTGGCAGGATACTTGCGGTTGAGAGCGGGCGCCTTGATGTTGGTGGCCAGCTCCATAATGATGTAGCGCTGGATGCGGGTGGCGCTGTCCAGTGTCGTCCCGGCGAAGGAGGCGACGAAGACTCCCATGATGATGATTGCCATGGACTTGGGAATACCCAGGCTGGCGATGAGGTTTGCCGAGCCGATGACCATGGCGTTGATCTTGGATCCGAGCCCCGTCGAAGCCGCCCACGATTCGTAGTGGGTGTTCCAGGCTGCCGTGCCGGTGAGGATCGTGCCGTCGGCGGTTTCATAAGCCATGCCTATTCCGGCCGCGACCGTGATGATCACAAGAGTGGCAAGCGCTGCCTCCATAAGCATGGAACCGTAGCCGATCGCCTGGGCATCCCTTTCGTTGTTGAGCTGCTTGGAACTGGTGCCCGAGGATACCAGCGAGTGGAAACCCGAAATTGCCCCACAGGCGATGGTGATAAACAGGAAGGGCAGAATAGGTGGCGCCCCGACCGGATCCGGATTGAAGGCCGGCGCGACGATCTCGAGATCGGCGGTGGTGCCGGCAACGAAGACCCCGATGACCAGCAGGGACATGGCCACAGCCAGCTGCCAGGCGTTGATATAGTCGCGGGGTTGTAACAGTGTTGTGACCGGCAGGGTCGAGGCAACGAAGGCATAGATGAGCAGGAGGATGGTCCAGACACCGGTCGGTGCGACGGGGCCGAGAGCCGGCAGGCTGAACGGCAGCCAGTGGCCAATGACCACCGTGACGAACATGGCGAAGACGGCGATGAAAGTGCTGATGCCGACATTTGTTCCGCGTTTATAAATGAACCACCCCAATGCAACCGCTATGGGAACTTCCATCCAGATAGGGAACACACTCGCCGGAAACATGGCGAAAATAACGGCGATCACCAGCCCGAAGATGGCGATGACGATCAGCAGTTCAAAAAAGACCACCAGGAAGAAGACATACTTCACCCGCGGGCCGATGAAATCCGATGCGATGTCCGACAACGATTTTCCCTGGTTGCGCAGCGACAGAACCAGGGAGCCGAAATCATGAACGGCTCCCATTACGATACTGCCGACAAAGATCCAGATCATCGCCGGAACCCAGCCCCATATCACACCGATGGCCGGTCCTACGATCGGGCCGGTGCCGGCAATTGAGGTAAAGTGGTGGCCGAAGATGATCCCTCTCTTGGTCGGCACATAATCCTTGCCGTCATTGAACTCGTGTGAAGGGACCACAGACTCCGGATTCAGTTTGAATATCTTCCGTGCTAAAAAGCGGCCATAGGTATGATAGGCGAGCAGGTAACCGCCAAAGGTAACAACCATCAAGATAATCGTTTCCATTCGGGTTCTCCGTTGAAAATCCGGCCGTTTCTCGCCTCATCCTACGATATATTGCCGCCTGGATGGACAACTTTGTCGCCGTCAGAAACCGGAGACGTCTACCGGTGTCGAGCTGTCAACACCGGTCCCGTCGCCGAGCTGGCCACAGTCGTTGTACCCCCAGCACTTCATGCCACCCGAGTCGAGCACGGCGCAGGTGTGCCAATTGCCAGCCGCGATGGCCTGCACGCCGGAGAAGAGACCAGAGACGTCGACCGGGGTGTCCTTGTCAGCCCAAGTCCCGTCGCCGAGATCGCCATGCCCATTGTACCCCCAGCATTTGGCGCCACCCGAGTCAAGTAGGGCGCAGGTGTGATCCCCACCAGCCGCGATGGCCTGGACGCCGGAGGAGAGGCCGGAGACGTCGACCGGCGCCAAAGCAGTAGTCGTGGTCCCGTCGCCGAGCTGACCAGATCCGTTGTCCCCCCAGCACTTCACGCCGCCCGAGGTGAGCAGGGCGCAGGTGTGCCAAAGGCCGGCCGCGATGGCCTGCACACCGGAGGAGAGGCCAAAGACATCCACCGGCGTTGCATTGTCCTCCAGGGTCCCGTCGCCGAGCGCGCCAGCCCAGTTATTCCCCCAGCACTTCATGCCGCCCGAGTCGAGCACAGCACAGGTGTGCAGCCATCCAGCCGCGATGGCCTGCACACCGGAGGTGAGGCCGGAGACGTCGACCGGCGTCACTCTGTCAACACTGGTCCCGTCGCCGAGCTGGCCCCAGCCGTTGTCCCCCCAGCACCTCATGCCACCCGAGTCGAGCAGGGCGCAGGTATGAGCAGAACCAGCCGAGATGGTCTGGCCGGAGAAGAAGCCAAAGACGTTCACCGGCGTCGTCTTGTCCACCGTGGTCCCGTCGCCAAGCTGGCCATCGCTGTTATACCCCCAGCACTTCATGCCACCGGATGTGAGCACGGCGCAGGTGTAGGCGCCACCAGCCGCGATGGCCTGGACGCCGGAGGAGAGGCCAAGGACGTCGACCGGCGTTGACGACTCCACCGTGGTCCCGTCGCCGATCTGGCCATAATCGTTGTACCCCCAGCACTTCATGACACCGGATGTGAGCACGGCGCAGGTGTGGTGGGCACCGGCTGCGATAACATCTGCGATATCGATCTCCGTGTCCGTATCGGTATCGGCGTCAGTGTCCGTATCGGTATCGGTGTCAGTGTCACTGTCTACATCGGTATCGGTGTCCGTGTCAGCGTCAGTGTCAGAATCTGAATCGGTGTCGGTATCCGCAGCGTCCGGCTCGTCTGCGGGGCGCTTCGCAGGGGAGCATGCGCAGGTGACTGCAGCCAGCAACACCAGACCCAGCAGAAGATATTTGATTCCGATCATCCTGGCCCGCCTCCATCTATTCGGACGATCATACCATCTTTGGACTATGCAGGGGCCGGCTTCAAGACTTGATGAAGGCCAGCGTCATCTATATATCCGACCCATGGGCGGCAATCGCAGATCTATTCGTCTGAAAGACTACGACTATTCCCAGACGGGCGCCTATTTCATCACCATCTGCGCACAAGACCG
>JAUXHN010000071.1 GCA_030621515.1 Deltaproteobacteria bacterium
AGCGCTGCTCGGCCAACATCGCCAGACTCCGTAGAACCTCCACACGCGAGCGCTCGTCCGTGGCGTTATCCATCTTCTGCATGTAGAGATCCTGCAGATCTTTCCAGCGCTCGAGCTTCTGGTAGAGCAAGTCGAGCTGGGAGGTGGCAACATCATCCGTGGAATCCATATCCAGCACGTCACGCAACACGTCTACGGCCTTGGCCGGCGTCTCCAGAGGTCCCAGGAAAAGCGTGGCCGCCTGGTGCCTGAACCCGTTCGCCTCGGCGGGATCCATCGTGTTATGACCCCGCGAGAGCAGCAACTCCACCATGGACTTGTAATCTCCCGCATCCTCCGTAAGTGCGATCAGGGCATCCAGCGCTTCGATGTCCGCCTCGTCCAGATCGAGCACCTCGCGGAAGATCCCGATGGCGCGATCCATGTCTCCGAGTTCGAACTGGGCCACCTTGGCCGCCTGGAATAACACATCCTTCTTGGCGGCAAAATCATAGGTGATCTGCGCTTTTGTCTTGAGAGCGGGTAGCAGATCCTCGAAACGGCCCAGGCCGCGCAACAGTTCCACCAGTGCATCGATCGCCCCTTGATGCTCGGGCTCCCGCTCCAGCACGGCGCGGTATCTCGCCTCGGCCATCCTCGGATCTCCGACCTTGGTAGAAGCCCAATCGGCTATCTTGAGCCCGAGCTCCACCTGGGCGGAAGGATCCAGGAGATCGCCGTCGAGCGCCTTCTGCGCGGCCGACACCAGCGCGGACCAGCTTCCCAGATCGTCGGCGAGACGCTCCAGTTCGACGAGGAGACTCTCCTCGTCGGGGGCGATGGCAAAGGCTCTGGCATAGGCGTCGAAAGCGGCGCCCGGATCACCGAGGACTTCCTCGTTGTGAACGGCCAGCTCACCAAGGAGCCGCATACGATCCGTGCCGTCCTCGGCCACCCGGAGACGGGCGTCGAACAACGGACCAATCTTGTGCCGCTCCTCCCGCATCTCGTAAACGGGCCCGAGTATCTCCACCACGTCCTCCACAAAATCGTCCTTCTCCAGCAGGGCCTCGATAGCGCTGATTGCTTCGTCGTTTTCATACGATGCCTCCAGCACATCCCGGTAGGCGTTTATGGCTCCGGCAAAATCACCGAACTCCCGCTCGCGAATTACACCCTGGCGGATCTTCAGACGATTGATGTCTGCGATATCGCCGTATAGTTGCAACTCCTGCTCGATCACTTCGTCGAGCTCGGTCCACATCTGCTCCCTCTCGTAAAGTCGATCCAGCGCGGATATGACTGTCTTGTCAGCTTCGCCCCCGTCTATGATGCGCCTGTACGCCGTGATCGCGCCCCGGGCGTCTCCCAGGTGAACCTCCATGATCTCGCCCAGCCGTTTCAGGATGGATCGCTCCACCTCGGCATCGAAGGCATCGTCGGCACGCTCCTCGTACACCGTGGAGAGCTTCTTCCACAACTGCCCGGCGCCGGCGATTCTCTCGAGCGCCTCCATCACCTCCACTCTGGACGAGTCCTCGGACAGAGCGCGGGCGTATATGTCGAAAGCCGTCTCTGGATCCGAAAGCCCGATTTCGTGGAGCTCCGCCAATGTCAGAAGTTGGGTGAAACGCTCCGCCGGATCCTCCATGACCTCGAGCTTGAGTTCAAGGATCCGCGCCAGGCTGTCGTTCCGGGAGGCTTCCCGGTGCAAGGGCTCCAGTACCTCGATGGCCTGTGCCCTGACCGATTCGTCTGCGGCCAGACGTTCCAGGGCCGAAATGGCGCCTGCGTGGGTCGGTTGCTGGGCGAGCACATCGCGGTAACTATCGATTGCTCCCTCAAGATCGGACAGCTCCTTCTCCTGCAACTCACCAATACGGACTCCAACATCCACCCACATTGCCTGATCCTTCACGATCTCCTTTTGCAATATGAGGTTGTCCAGCAGCTCCGTGTGCATCGACTCCTTGGTGAAAAGTCGATCAAGCGCAGCCACCGCCTGCGCATCCATCGAGTCCTCTTCGAGAACGGCGCGCCAGGCCGTGATCGCCTCGAACGTCTCTTCCAGTTTCTCCTCGTATATCGGTCCCAGGGTTCTGAGAATGTCTATTCGCGCCTCCGGATCGGTCACCGCATCGACTCGCCCGCGACGTACATCGATCAGATCGATCCACTCCTCGGAAGCTTCATAGAGCCTCTCGAGGGCGTTCATTACCACGACCGAGGTTGGATCGGCCTCCAGGGCCTGACGGTAGGAATCGATCGCGTCCTTCGGGGAGCCCATCAGATCCTCGTAAATCGATGCTTTCGTCCGCAGGATTTCGGCACGATCTTCGGAAGCCTGCGCCAGCGAAGCCTTGCGCGAAAGTATGTCCACCAGACCTTCCCAGTCGCCCACCAGGTTGAACAAACCCTCAAGGGCGTCGAGCGCCTCCGCGTCGGCCTCATCGACCTCGATGACGGCCTTGTAGGCGTCAATTGCCTTTCGCGGCATGTCGAGACGCTGATCGTAGGTGCTGCCCAGGATATGCAACACATCCACCTTGAAATCCATGTCGTAAATTTCTTCCAGGTTGCTATCGAGGGTAGTTGCCAGGTCTTCCCAGTTGTCTATTCCCCCCGCGAGTCGCATCATTTCGCTCAGTGTTTCTCTGTCTCCGGGCTCCGAACTGAATGCCTTTGCATATGAGTTGAATGCCAGCAGGAAGTTCTGACCCCGCTCCTCATGGAGCTTGGCGATCTCCTTGAAAATGGAAACCTGCCTGGCCGGTGCGTCCTCTACTTCCACACGAGTCTTCAAAATTACGATAAGTTTTTTCCATTCATCGTTTTCCCGATAGATGGGCTCCAGTACCTCGGCGATGCGCTGACGTTGCTCCTCCTTGAGGATCAGGCGCTCCAGCTCGGCGATAGACTGCGGATCTCCGCCCTCCTCGCTGATGGTTTCCTCGTAGACATCGACGGCGGAAATCAGGTCGTCGAGATTTTCCTCGAAAACCTTCGCCAACCTGCGGCGAAGCTCGTTCCGATCAGATGCCTCAACAGCTTGATCCACTTGCGCTCTCAGGTGCACCGTCAGGTCGTCGAAACGTTCCTTCTCGAAAAGAAGTTCGTCGAGCGCAGTGGTAGCGCGTTTGTCCTGACCATCCAGCTGCATAACCTCGCGATAGGCATTGATGGCCGCATCGAGATCATTGTTCGAGTTTTGCTGAATATCTGCAATCTTGAAAAAGAACTCCTTGCGTTGATCCGTATCCAGCGCCGCGTCTGCGGCATCTCGATAGAGCTCCAGCAGATCGGGCCACGACTCGGTCGCGAGCAACATGCGCTCCACGGCGGAGAACGCCTTGGGATCGTCGGGAGAGAAAGCCAGAACACGCAGATAGGACGCCTTGGCATCCTCGGGTAGATCGAGTCGGCTCTCGTAGACCTCGCCGAGCATGAAAGCCAGCTCCGCCGTGTCCGGCGTGTCACCGACAACGTCCTCAAGCGCTGCCGAGAACACCTCCGCCAACCGTTCCCAGTTCTCCAGCACGGGCGACAACCTGTTCAGCAATTCCCAGGACGAGCGCTCTTCCACGTCTTCCTGAAACAGCCGAGCGAAGGTCTCGAACGCCTTTTCCAGATTGCCGAGTTGCTCCTCGTAAACGGTCCCGATGGTCCTGAGCAACTCCTTGCGTTCCATGGGATCGTCACAGTACTGCAGTCGGGCGTCCAGGGCTTGCGCCATCTTGGCCCAGTCACCCTGCTGTTTGTAGACAGGCTCCAGGATCTCCGCCACCCGACCCCGGTGAGCCTCGTCTTCCATCGCGGCCTCCAGGGAATCGATGGTAACCTGGTGATTGGGGTCGAGCTCCAGCGCGGCAGCGTAGTATTCGAACGCCCGCTCTTCATCGCCCAACTTGTCGTGGGCGAGCTGGCCCAGGCGGTGGAGAAGTTCTACCGGGTCGCCGGCCCTGAGCTCCACCTGACGATCGAGCATGTCTATCAGGTCGGCCCAACGCTCCGCCTTTGGGTAAAGGCGCTCGAGGGCTTCCATCGCGTCGGAGTTCTCGTCATCGGATTCCAAAATGGCTTCGTACGTCTGCGTGGCGCCTGAAAGATCTTCCAGATTCGTCTCGCACACGCGGGCTTGCTTGAACAGTATCTCTCTACGAGTCTCATCATCATACGCGGTTTGCACTTTCTTTCGATAAATCTCAAACAGCTCCAGGTATTGCTCCTGACTCTGGTAGATCTGCTCCAGGGCGTCCATGGCCTGGGCGTTCTCCCCATCCATATCCAGCACCTTCACGTAGTATTCCCGCGCAACGTCCAGATCCTCGAGCATGGTGTGGGCGATCTCGGCAGCCCTCAGGTTGCACTGCACCTGTAGATCTCCGTCCAGGATATCCGGGCCCACCTCGCGATATAAGTCCACCAGCTTGTCGAATCCATCCACACCGGCGGCGAGGCGCTCCAGATTGTCTATGAGTGCCGGAAGATCGGGAGAAGCGGTACCGTCTCTAAAAGCGAGCCCCAACAAGTCGAACGCTCGCTCCATGTCGTCGAGTCCGACCTCCGCAACCTCAGCGGCCTCGCGCAGCACCCGTGATCGCTCCAGGGGATCGTCTGCCTCCTTGGCCTGGATCTCGGCGAACTTCAGCAACCTCTCGTAATCGCCCTCCGCTTCGCATATGGGCTTGAGGATCTCGATCACCTCGAGTTTTACTGGTCCGCCCAGCATCGCCTCCAGCGAAGATCGCGCATCCTTGTGGGAAGGATCCTCACGCAGTGCCTCACCCAGTTTCTCCACGGCTCGCTCGGGCTCGTTCAGCCTGGATCCCAACAAGTCACCCATCTTGTACAGCATCTGCGTTCGCTCATCGGGATCGGCGATCAATGGCTCCTGGGCTTCGTACACATCGAGAAGATCCGGCCATCTCTGCGCGTTCTCGAAAAGCCTCGCGAGAGCAATGAGCGCCTCGCGATCCGGTCCGGCTTCGTCGCACGCGTGATGATAAGCGTCTATAGCTTCCTCGGTGTCCTCGAGGGCTTCCTCGAACAGGCGGGCTATGCGCAGATAGATCTCCTTGCGCATGTCCCCGGACTCCTCGATGATAGCGCGCTTCTGCAGCACCTCGATGAGCTCGAGCCATTTCCCCTCACGCTCGTACAAGCGCTCGAGCCCGGACAGGGAGGACCTGTCGGTGCCGTCTATCTCCTGTATTTCGATGAACAGAGCAATGGCCCGGTCGGTCCGTTCCAGAACCGACTCCTCGATCTCGGCCATGCGATGCAGCACATCCTTTTGCTCCGATGGATCTCCGGTCAGCCCCACCTTGATTCGAAGGACATCGAGGAGATCCTCCCATGCCTCCTTTGTCGTCAAGATCCGATCGAGAGCGTCCACGGCCGGCAGCGCGGTGTCCGGGTTGGAAGGATCGTGCTCCAGGAGTTTCCGATATGCCTCCTGTGCACGGTCGATGTCGCCGAGTCGCTCGTCATAGATCTTTGCGACATCGCCCATGAGCCTGGAAGTCAGTATGTCATCATCCTCAACCTTCGGAATAATCTCGTCCAAAAGTCGGCAGTATTCCAACTCCATTCCGTTTTCCATGGCCATCCGCGCGACTTCCGAAGCAACCAATTCCCTGGACGGATCGATCTCAAATGCACTCGAAAGCGCCCTGAACGCGCCGTCCGGATCACCGAGACGCCGCTCTCGCAGATCGGCAACTCGTGTGAGGATGTCCATCTTTTGGCTTGAATCGATCTCGTCATCTTCCAGTGCGATCATCAACACGCGTGCAAGCGGCTCCGCCGCCCCCTGGTAATCGTAATTCTTGACCAGGATCTGAGCGACCTTCTGCCTCAGGTTTTCCTTGTCCAGCAAACGCTCGAGAGCCTCTTGCACCCTCAGGTGATCGGGGTCGTCAGTAATAACCTGCTCGTAGCATTCGATGGCATCATCGGTGTTTCGCAGGTGATGCTCAGCGATCTCGCCTATCCTGTACAGAAGCTGGATCGCCGCCGAACCTTCGGCCGTCCCATGTTGATCTCGAAGGAGCGCGGAAAGATCATCCCACCTCTCGCCCTCTTCGTACAATCCGGTGAGCGCACGAACAGCTTCAGCATTGGATGGATCTTCGTCGAGGACCGAACGGTAGGCATCGATGGCCTGCGGCACGTCCCTGTTCACTTCATCCACGATGAAACAAATCTTGAAAAGCAGATCGAGTCTCGAAATCACCCCGGAACCGTTCTCGAGGGCGTCCCGATAGATCTTCAGCAGGTCGTCCCACCGCTCGGACAGGGTGAAGAGCTCTTCGAGCGCCGTGAAGGAATCCGTCGCGCCGGGATCCTGTGCCAGCACCTTAATGTGGTAAGGCTCCGCATCCGCCGGCTGGCCGAGCTGCTCACCGTACAGGACCGCCAGACGCCGGGCGAGCTTGAGCCCGTGATCCTCGTCCATCGACTCGCTGTTGAAGGCCTCGGCCAGGCGCGTCGCCAGATCAGGAGCAAGACCAAGTTCATCGGAAAGACCGGTCATGCGGTCCCACAGATCCATGTTGGACGGGTTCTCGCGAAGGGCGGCGCCCAGCGTTTCAAAAGCCAGCTGCTTGTCGTCCATTCGCTCGGCGTAGACATCCGCCAAGTCGGAATTGAGCTCCAGCTTCTTTTCGGGATCATCGGAAGCCTCTATGAGGATTGCAAGCACCCAGGCCAATCGTCGCCAGTCCTCGCTTACCTCGAGATGGGGCTTCAGGAAATCGGCGACCTCGACGCGGTGCTCTTCTCCCCGCATGAAGATCTCCATGCCCACGATACTGTCCACGTCTCCGGGGTTCGTATCGAGCAATTCCTTATATGTTCCGATCGCTCGCGGCGCATCGTTCAACTCCTCCCCCGCAAGACGCGCGACCTGGAAGGAGATATCGACCCACTCGTCGCTGCCGATCTCAGCGATTCCTCGCCTCTTCGCCAGGATCTCGACGAGCTCGTCCCACTGCTCGGTGAGCCGGAAGATCCTCTCGAGGGAAACAAGCGCCTCGGAGTCTTCGGGGAATATCTGCAGCACGGTGCGGTAGTGCGCCGCTGCCTGAACGGGTTTGTCCATGCCCTCTTCGTAAAGCTGCGCCATTTCTATGACCTGCTCGCGACGCTGTTCGTCGTTTTCACACAGATCTATTCGCCGCTCGAAGATTCCGATCAGGTCTTCCCATCGCCCGGTGGTGCGGAAGATGTTGTCCAGCGCGGTCAACGCCGCATTGTCTCCAGGCGCCTTCTCGAGTATCACCTGGTATCCCTCCACCGCCTCATCGACGGCCCCCAAATGTTCGATGAAGATCTGTGCGATACGACGTTCAATTGTCACCCGCCGCTCTCCTTCGAAGGCGCCGAGCGATTTCTTGTAGATCTCCACCAACTCCTCGAACACGCCCGCCACCTCTGCTGCTTCTTCGAGCGCCTCGCGCACGGACTCCTCCATGGGCATTTCCTCAAACGCCCGCGCCGCCCACTTGAACGCTAGCGAACGGTTGTTGAGCTGACTCACAGAAAGTTCCCGCAACTCGTCAATACGCAGTACGCGTTCTTCCTTGTCCTGCGTACCATCGAGCACCACCTCCAGGCAGCCAGCCAACCGGCTCCATTTCTCGGCGCGACGGTATATTGGCACCAGCGCTTGCGCGGCTCGCAGGTTATCGGGATCCACCGAAAGGACACGTTCGTAGTGCCTCTCCGCCCTGTCCGGTTGGCCGATGGGATCATCGTAGATTTCGGCGCAGCGGAACGACAGCATAATCTTGGTCTCGGAATCACCGGATCGATCGGCGGCGATTCCCAGGACCTCGACGAGACCATTGTAATCACTTGCCTCACTGTAAAGTTTTTCGAGCGCCTCCCAGTCATTAGCTGCCTGGTAAGCGTCCTTGAGAGATCGCATCGCCTTGGCGTTTCCCGGCTGCACCGCAAGGAGCCTGCTCCACGCATCGGCGGCCTTGGTCGGATCCTTGACACGATCCTTGAAAACCGTTCCAAGCTTGGTCAGGAACGCGATCTTCTCCTCATCTGTTTGTGCGCGATCCACGCGGATCTTGATCACATCGGAAAGGCCTTCCCAATCCTTCTGTCTCTCGGTCAGCTTCTCCAATGTCGGGAGCGCCTCGGGCGCGTCCGGATCCAGCGCAAGAACCTGCTTCCAGAGCTGGATTGCGCGCCCGTGATCGGAAAGACGATCACCGGCAAGCCGCGCCATCTCCATCAGGCGATCTCGCTTCTCCTCTCCCTCGAAGAGCTCCGCTTCATCGGTGAGAAGCTCGAGCAACGGCTTCCATGCCCGTCGCTTCTGATAAACGTTCTTTAGCGTTTCAATAGCCTTCTGGTCAGTGGGATCCAGCTTCCGGATCTCCTCGAGCGGCGCGATGGCCTTGTTGAAGTTATTGAACCGCTCGACCCACAGATTCGCGATCCGGTTAAGCAGCCCTATCTTCTCCTGCGTTTCCTGCGCGACGGCGGCTCGTTTGCCGAGTATGTTGATGAGATCGTTCCACCGACCTGCCGTTTCGTAGGCGGCCATGAGGTTTTCGAGCGCTTCGCTGTTGTCCGGATCTATTTTGAGAATTTGATCGAAAGTCTTGATGACCATCATCTCGAGGGAGAGCTGGTCCTGATAGATCTCGACCATCTCCTGATAAACGGCCACCTTTTCCGACACATCGTCATCGGAGATCCCGTCCACCTCGGACTTGAGCTGGTCAAGGAGATTGTTCCACTTGCCGGACTGACGATACAAAAGCTTCAATTTGTCGCGGGCTTCGTCGTTATCCGGCTCCTGTCGAAGCACGTTCTTCCAGGCGTCTATGGCCTTCTCCACGTTGCCACCCTCAGTGCCGGCCAGCTGCGCGATCTCCATGTTCAGCTTCTCGCCCAGGCTCTTGTCCTCTGTTGCCCGCTGAGCATCTGAAAGGATCTTGAGCAACTTGGACTTATTGTTATCGTCTTCCCCGTAGAATTTTCGGTAGAACCCCAGCATCCCCTGGTGAGCGGGCTCAAGCTTGCGGAGGCGCCGGAAGTAGGCCTCCGCATCTTTCATGTTGTCTCTCATGCGCCAGTGAACCATACCGGCCTGCATGAGCATCGCGATTTTCTCCTCGTCCGGTTGCTGCCCGCGAAGGCTGTCGGAATACAGCGCGACCAGGTGATCCCAATCCTCTTTCTCCTCGAAATACTTGACCAGGAACTTGAGCGCCGACTTTTCCTGGGGTGCGAGATCGAGCACGTTCGAGTAGCACTCGGCGGCGGCGTCAATATCTTCCATCCTGTGACCGTAGGTGTACCCGGCGGCGAGCAGCATCTGGATCCGTTCCTGCTTGGTGGGCCGCTCCTGACCGAGCTTCACGTATAGCCTGGCCAGATCTTCCCATCGTTCCCTCTCTGTAAGCACCAGCTCGAGCAGCCGGGCGGCGCGATGGTGTGACGCGTCGGCATCCAGGGCCTCCTGAAGAAATACCGGGATCTCCTTGCCGCGCTTGTGATTCTTGTAGGTGCGCTCCGCAGCGCTGAAGAACATATGTGCCTTGAGAGAAGGCTCCGTGGCTTCCTTGGCCTGCTCCTCGAATTTCTCGACGATCTCCGACCAGTTTCCTCGCTCCGACTCCATCGCCTCGATCCTGCCAATTACCTCGGTGTCTTCAGGGGTGGCGACCACTAACAGTTTCAGTTTGTCGAGCGCCGCTCTCTGATCGAAGAGTTCCTCGTCCAGAATCCTGGCGGATTCCCGCAATAGCCGGACCTCGCTTTCCTTGTCCTCGATGAGTACGAGTTCGATGTCCATCACTCGACACGCGGTTTCGAAGCGCCCCGAACTGACTAGCCGCTTCCAAGAAACCTCCAGCTCCTCGATGACCTCGGGAACGTTTTCCAGGGCTTCGTCGCTGGTGACCACTTCCTCCAGGGAATGCACTGCTTCCTCGTTGGATGGGTTGTGTTCTAGGATGGAAATGAGAGACTGGATTCGCTCTTTCATTGCTCGTTGCCCTCGCCTTGCTGATCACCAAATCCGTTGGCGATCGTGACATCCCGGACTCCCATGGAATCCGAGAGAAACAGGACACAAAAAAACAAAATCACTATGAAAACCAAAATTGAAAATGATAGATGCGCGCGCAAATTTCGTTATTGAAAATCACTTTAGAAACTAATGGTTGCATTGGCAATCACGGGAAATTTGTACAGCCTGAACGCAATATCAGTATTTTACGATGGCGATTTACGGTTGAGGGCTGCGGCGATATAGTCATCGCCTGACTTACATGACCATGGATAACAAAAAACGCGTCGGACGGTACGACCTTCTTGACGAGATAGGGCGAGGGGGTATGGCGGTGGTGTACCGCGCCTGGGACAGCAGCCTCAACAGGGAGGTCGCTCTCAAGCTCCTGCACCCCCACCTGGCAAGCCACAAGGAAGCGAGAATTCGTTTTCAGAGGGAGGCCCACGCGGTAGCCCGCCTGCATCATAAAAACATAGTCGAGGTCTATGATTATTCGGGGGAAGAGGGCGACGATATATACATTATCATGGAATTGATCGAGGGAACCACCTTGAGAAAGTTCCTTGCCGATCGCCCTGGCGGCCCGTTATCGGCAGAGGCGGCAGCCCTCATCGCCCGTCAGATTTTCGACGCCCTGGCCACCGCCCACGAACAGGGCGTGGTCCACAGGGACGTGAAACCGGAGAACATCCTGATCGGGACAGACGGCACCATCAGGCTCTCTGATTTCGGGATAGCTCACCTGGCCGGCCTCGATCAGATGACCGTCACGGGACAGATCCTCGGCTCCCCGGCGTACATGTCTCCCGAGCACATCGAGTTGGCTGAACTGGACGCGCGCGCCGACATCTTTTCCGCCGGAACACTCCTCTACGAAATGGCTGTGGGCACCCTGCCCTTCCACGGGAGCAATCCCCACCAGATCATCAAAAGAATAATTGAAGGTTATTACGACCAACCTCTCGGGGTGAACCCTTCCGTCGGCCATCACGTAGCAGCAGTCATAGTCCGTTGTATGCAGTGCGATCCGGAGAATCGGTATGAGTCGGCCGGAATGGCGACAACCGATCTGGATGCAGCTCTCGAAAAGATGGGCATCACCTCGCCACTTGAGGAGCTTGTCCGTTTCTTCGAAGATCCCGATGGATGGGAAGATGGGAAAAGAGAAACCGTTGTTCTTCGCACGCTCGCCCTCGGACAGGCCGCACGAAAAGGAAATCGCCTGCCGGAGGCAATGGATCATTTCAACCGTGTCCTGGCGCTTGAGCCGGGAAATGAAAGAGCTCTCGACGCTGTGGCGGGCCTGTCTCGCCGTCGGCGACTGCACAGGGGCCTCGAGCGCGCGTCCATCGGGCTGGCCGTCGTCGTGGCCGCGAGCGCGATCATCTGGGCCATCATCTCCAACACCGGCACCCAGGGATCCGAAATATCATCGTTGAATGACGGTTCTACCCAAAATAGGAAGGCCCAAAACCCCCTCTCACCGACCGACGGCGGCCTCAAGAAATCTACAACGGCGATCATGCTCGAGGACGCAGGCGTGAAGGGCTCAGCGTCGAAGAATTCGTCCAAGCTTGTACCTATGCTCAAGTATCAGCTACCCAGGGGCAAGCGTAAGGTGGTGTTCACCCCTCATCCCATGAACGTGGAGATCGAGATAGACGGCGCAGATCGTTTCATCTTCAAGACCACTGACCGATCCCGCATGCTCCCCGTGGGCAAGCACATTGTGAAGTTCATTCCCGTGGACAAAAGACGGATGCCGGCAACCAGGGAGATAATGGTGAACAAGGGTGACGATCCCATGCCGGTGCGCATCCGCCTGAAATGGCGGCCGGCCAGAATACACATCAAGAGCAACGTCAACGCCATGGCGATTGTGGAGGGCCACTCTTCGGGAAAGACCAACAAGCCTTTTGATATCCCTCTCGACGACGAGCCCAGGGAGGTAGTAAAAATAGTAGTTAGCGCCGGGGGCTACCGCACGCAGACCAGGCAGGTTACAATCGCCGCCGGAGAGACAGTGGAGATAACTCTGAATCTCCCCGAGGAGGGAAGTGCTGCCCCGCCCTAGAAACGTAGCTCTTCAAGGCAGGTGAACGTGTTGGTTCGAAGAAAAAACACCGTGCCGGTGATCATGTTTCTTTTGTCGCTCGCAGTCGGCCTGGCGCCCAGGTGGTCTTCGGCGGACGAGTTCGAAGACTTCGCGGGCGCGAAGAACGCCTACGATGCCGGCGAATACGAAGCTGCAGTGGTGCGGTTCGAAGCGCTGCTCGAAAGCGATCCGAAGAACAAGGGGCTGGTTCAGGAGATCCACAAGCTTCTCGGTGTGAGCTATCTGTTCGTCGAAAACAGGGAAGAAGCCGAGGCGAACTTCATTGAGTTGTTGACACTGGAACCGGGCTTTTCCCTCGATCCGCTCGTCTTTCCGATTGACGTCGTTGATTTCTTTACGGAGATCAAGGCCCGGCACGCCGAGCGACTGGCGGCTCTGACAAAGGCGCGGGCGGACGAGGAGGCTGAACGGCTCAAGGCGCAGGAGGAAAAGAGGAGGCTTGAGTTTGAGGCCCTCCGACGAAACGTGTACCTGGGTCGAAATCGGCAGGAGAACTCGATGCTCGTGGCGCTCACCCCGTTCGGCGCCGGTCAGTTTCAGAACCGTCACAAGGTGAAGGGCGCCCTCTATCTTAGCGGCGAACTCCTGTTGACCGCCACGGCGATCACGACCTTTGTCTTGCATGAGAACCTCAGGGAACACTCGGAGGAACCGTTCGTTTCCCAGAACAAGCGCGAGGAATACGAACGTATGGAGATGGGATACCGGATAACCAACCGGGTGAGTCTGGTCACCCTCGGATTGGTGATGATCGCCGGCATAGTGGACTCCCTCTATTATTTCAAGCGAGAGGAGATCACCTGGGAACCGCTGAAGGAAAAGGATGTACCGGAGAAACTCCGGCCCGGAGGCAAATCGATCACATTGGTACCATTCGTCATCGATACCGGAATCGGCATCGGAGCGTCAGGCAAGTTCTAAACGCGGGTTTCCATCAACTTCCCCTTCCCCTCGCAGGGGAAGCCTGCCCGCCATAGCCTTGGCGAAGGAGGGGCCGGGATGGGGTTACCGAAAGTAGTCTTACTCTGCGGGAGCTTCCGCGGGAGCCTCCTCGGCGGGAGCCTCGGGAACCTCAGCTTCGGGAGCCTCGACTTCGGGAGCCTCGACTTCGGGAGCCTCGACTTCGGGGGCCTCTGGGGCTTCAACGGCCGGCATCTCGCCGCCGCAACCGAAAGCAAAACCGAACATGGAAACCACGATAACTGCGAATAATTTCTTCATTTTGAAAACTCCTGGTTCGAAAGGGCGGGAACAACTCCCGTCCAGACTGACATTTCTGTGTTAGCAACTGAATTGTTCGTATCCTTTGCACATGTATGATGTCAAGTTGCAAGATCAGTTTTATTGATAATATTCGATGATCAAATGTTAGTAATACGACATATGAAGATTCATCGTTCCCAGGTCTTGACCTTCCTGTTCGTGGCCCTTGCCGCTGTCCTTGCGTCACTTGGCGGAACCGGCCCTGTTTCCCACGAAGAAATGCTTGAGATCCAGATCGGGAAGACGTTCGGCATGACGGTCAAGCCGGATACGCTGGTGTGGATACAAGGCGAGCGTGAGGCGGGCCTCGGTACTGCAACCCTTCGCTCCGAAGTGGCTTTCCTGGCATCGTCCGGATCGGATTCGGGGTGTGACCTGTACCGGGCACAAGTGAGAGTAGGACCCGGCGAGCACCTGGTCTTCGCAGGTTCACTTTACAACCTCACGAACTCCTGCGCGGGCGACGACTACATCATCGCCGCATCCACACATCATGTAGTCGTGGGAACGAGGGTCCAGAATCAGGTGCGTTCCCTCACTATCTTCGATTTCAGCGGCCAGCGGTTTCCCGGCGACGATTGGTCGACGTTACAGCGCATCCTGGCAAGGGTGACCGACCTTCAGAGGACCGGCAGGTTGTCCGGGATCGGACGCATGAATGTGCGCTTCGAGAAACCGCCGAAGGACGTGAAGCTCATGTTCCTCGAGGAAAACAACCGCAAGTTGTTGCTCGTGGAGTTATCGTATGGGATCGGTGTGCAGCATCTGACGACCATCAATCCGGAGACCGGCATTTCGAGAAACGACGACGTGGTGGTGGTGAAGGAGGTGCGCCTGCCCAAGCGACCGATATTGTGGCTGGTGGACACCATCCGCGCCGTATCCTGGATCGGTCCGGGACCCATCGAATGGGCGGAGGGGCGGTTCTTCGCCCTTCGAGACCGAATGCGAAGATTCGCATACGAGTTCAAGGGCGAGGAGGAATTCGAGGAGGACGGGGAGGAGCCGCAGTTCGAGGCGCTTTACTCGGAGCAGATTCAACTGGCCCCGGGGCTACAGATCGGGCAGGAACCGAAGCTCGTGCCATGGCCTCCGGATCCCATCGAACCCCCCGTCTTCAAAAAACTGAGGAAGGGCGAGGGAACCTGGCTGCCCGGGGCTCCCGAGTTCGTCAGGACGTTGCCCGGAGCGCCGCCGGTGGTGTACCGGACCTTCGTGCGAAGCGACATCAGGCGGCCTTACGTGAGGGTGAAGCTGCTGGCCATGGACATGCGGCAGCTGGATCTGCACATGGTGGCGGGCCACGAGGATCCGCGCTCGACGACAGGATCAACCGGCACCGGGAGAATCCCGCGCGATCCCAGGATCCTCCACAGAATCATCGCGGCGTTCAACGGGGCTTTCAAGACAGAGCACGGCGCCTATGGAATGATGGTGGAACGCAACGTTCTACTGCCCCCGAAAGACGACGCGGCCTCCATCGCGACTTACGACGACGGATCGGTGTCGATGGGCTCGTGGCCGAAGAATATGGAGATACCCGGAGACATGCTCTCGTACCGCCAGAACATAGATCCCCTGGTGGAGGACGGTGTGGTCAACCCGCGCCGGCGATACCTCTGGGGGTTCACCCTCGACGAGGACATCCGCAACATGAACACGATCCGTTCGGGGATCTGCATGCACGAGGCCGGTCATCTGATTTACGCCTGGGGAGAGGATCTCACGGCCGGAACCCTGGGCATCGCCATGAACGCCGCCGGTTGCGTGTACGGCATGCACCTGGACATGAACCCCTTCCACACGGCCTATGTCTTTTATCGGTTCGAAGACGAGCTGAAGAAATCGGGGCGACCCGAGTTCAAGGGGGAGATCGCATTGAAGGAGATGCGATTCTCACCGAACAGGTACGTTAACGGCGCCCCGAAAGATTTCTTTTTCGTAACCCTGAAGGACACGTCGCCCCCGGGAGATGGATGGATCTCGGAAAACCTTGCTCAGCCGGCTCCCGCCTTCATACCGGCGATCTTCACGGCGAAGATCGGCGATGCTCAGGTGGTGGCGGCGGACCTCTCGAGGATCAGGGCCTCGATCTTCCCCGGAGAGATCCCGGAGTCTTTCGGCCCGGGCTCATCGTCGGACAAGAAGAGTGACGACGATGATCTTCTCGTTGAAATCGCCCTGGGAAAGTGGTCGTCCGGACGCGGCCAGGTATCTCAGGGTGCGGTGGTAGCCACCCTCGAAAGGGAAAGGTCGACCTTGACCGTGAGCGATCTGGGGAAGCCCGAAATAGCTTCCTGGGCTGATGGGAGCACTATTGCGAACGCAGTGCAGGGTGACTGGATCATGCAGGAAGGAACCGGGATGAGCGGCCACGGCGACACAGTGGGCATGGGAATTCACGACGACGGCTGGCTGATCATCTGCCAGGGTAGCTGGTCCGCTGTGAAAGTCGCCCTGACGGAGCTCGGCGTAAGCCGGGCGATCTCGTTTCGACCACCACAGGACGGGCCCGGGGCAGTTGTTCGCAAAGAGACCGGGATGGTGGATTTCGGAGGTCGGGCGGTGACCGCGCGGGATCCCACCACGACCACATTGCGCCTTTGCGCAGCCCCAAAACACCTGGGAGGGACACGCTTGTAGCGGGTGATGTGCTAATTATATTTACTATCCAAAGCTCATTAGGGATACTTGAACACTGAAGATGAAGAAATCCGGTTCAAACTCTCCTTTGCTGGGATACAACACGAACGTCAAGCACGGGGACCACGTGTTTCATATCCAGACAGAAGATTCCGGCAGGGATCATCCTCATATCATCACCCACCTGTTTACCAGTGGCACCATCCTGGCCACCAAGAAAACCGCTTATGAGGAATACCTTGAAAATGACAACTGGGAAGATCAGATCAAGCAGCTGATGAAGGATCAGCACAAGGCGATGTTCGTGGAGTTGAGAGACGGGGTTCATGACTCGTTCGCCGCAAGGATCCTGGGTATTCAGATTGGCGACTACTTACCCGATGGTGGCGATGCCCCGGTCATCAGCCCCGACGCTCCTCCCGCGCCTTCAAGTAATGTGCAGGTGATCGCGCCCGCCGATATGATGGATGACAGCTCCGAGACGACACCCGCCGAAGAACGAAAAAGCTACGGGAAATCCATCTTCGATACGCCGGACAGGGACAGCACCTTCGGCGAGAGCCTGATCAGCGACAAGTCCCTCGACGAAGTGATCCTGACCTACCTCAAGGACGAACTCGGCGATTGACCCCATCCCGGCCCCTCCTTCGCCAAGGCTACGGCGGGCAGGCTTCCCCTGCGAGGGGAAGGGGAAGATGATGGGGGCCAGCCTTAATTCAACGGTTTTGTCCGTTTCGTGATAAATTTGTTATTGGATGGCAGGAGGTTCCCGATGCGTGGGATTGTTCTTTCAATAATTGTTTCACTGACGGCAGGGTTCGCTCTGAGCTGCACCACGTCAACCATGACTAAAAATGATTCGGATAAGGACGCGGGAGATACCGACTCCGATACCGACTCCGACAGCGACTCCGACAGCGACTCCGACAGCGACTCCGACAGCGACTCCGACAGCGATTCCGATACGGACACGGATACGGACGCCGAATCCTGTCCCTATGCTTGCGTCAGCCAGTCTGTGTGTGACGGACAGAGCGGCACAGTTCACTCCGACTACGAGTGCACAACCACCGGCACGGTCTGCTGCGAAATCGACATCGACACGGACACCGGCTCGGACACGGATACGGACACCTCCGGACCGGCGTGCACCGGCGACATACAGTGCATTTCCTCGTATCCGAATATCGCGTGCTGCAACAACGTCTGCGTGAACCCGCTCAACAACGTCGGTCATTGCGGGGTATGCAACAATGACTGCCTGGTCGCCGAGACCGGCAACAAGTGCACCCTGGGCGAGTGCAACTGCGGCCCGCTCGGAGTCGAAGGGGCATGCGACCCGCCCAACTCATGCTGCCAGCTGGTTTTTTTCGTGTGGGTCTGCGATACCTGCTACTGACACCTGGGCGCCCTCTGCTCCGAAACCCATTTACAGTCTTTCACGAAAAAACGCCGGAGCGCACTCGCCCACTCGCCGGCGTAGCCGACCCCTATCCTCGCCGAGCAATCTATTTGGGGCTCGCCCATGTCCCGGGGGATCACGAACAGGGGCGGCCGGGTGATGTCCACCCTGTTGTGGCTCCGGTCAATCCCCATCGCCCGGGTGAGCCTCCCGGGGCCCCGGGTAGATACGTCTATTCCCGCCACCGGTTCCAGGGCGCGGATCAGAACAGCCGCAGGGTAATCCTTCTCCCGGGTTACAAAGTTGAGACAGTGATGCATGCCGTATATCAGGTAGACATAGGCGTGGCCGGGCTCCTGGAACATCACCTCGTTCCTGGGAGTTTTCCTGCGCGACGCATGGCTGGCCCGATCGTCGAACCCGTCATAGGCTTCGGTCTCCACTATCCTGCCCACCAGGGTCTTGCCGTCCACCTCGTGCACCAGCAGGCACCCCAGAAGATCTTTCGCCACCTCCATGGTCGAACGGTCGTAGAAATCCCTGTGCAGCAGGTGCATCCCAGGTTCACTCATTACTGTCCCGGGCATTTCCACATCGTTTACCAAGGGAGGACAGGGCCGCTTTTATTGCCCGATCAGTCGAAGGGTTCGATCGTTTCGCGGCCTTCACGAGGAGTTCCTCGGCCCGATCCCCACCGATGGCGCCCATCGCCGCAGATGCCGCAAGCGCGGCCTCGATCTCCTCTGCGCTCGCCAGCTGTTCGGCGCCCGTCTTCAACACCTCGAACAGGAGATCCACTGCGGAGTCCTGACACCGCGCTCCCACCGCATGCGCTGCGGCGGTCACCACTGCAAGGTTTTCTTTCCTGTCTGCCATCACACCTTCTACAATATCGTTGAGGTCGGCGAAGCGAACATGGGCCGCGCTCTTCATGGCCGTCAGCCTGACGTGAAAGGAGTCATCTCTCGCAGCCTTCGAGATGATGGTCACTGCCGCATCTTCTTCCAGCGACGCGGCGATCCGCGTAACCTCCGAGCGTACAACAGGCCAGTGATCATCGTTGATCAGCCGGATCATCGGGCCTGACGGGATCCGCGAGAAATCGAGCCGGGCAAACGCCTCCAACGCTGCCATCCTGACCTGGGGATCCTCGTCCGCAAGTGCCACCTCGAGCCCGGCGGTCGCCTTTTCGTCGTCCGGATGGAGCGACAGGCCTGCCACCGCTACCGCCCGAAGAATATGATCCGGATCCCTCGAAGCCTCATGAAGACACTCGAGGGCTTCAGGGCCGGGCAGGGCGGCAATCACGACAAGCAAGCGATAACGATCATTGAAATCGGTGGACGCGACATACATGGATTCGGCGAGCTCGGCCAGACGATCCCTGAGGGGCACAATGCCGACCGCCGCTCGCATGAGATCGATGATCCGTTCGTTGTCATCGGCATTCGAGGCATTCTCTATCCCGGTCCACAGGCTCTCCGCGTGTTCTTCAGATCGCGTCGCCGCCCGACCCATCAGCTCGCGCAGAAGCCTGCGCCGCTCACGGCCACCCTTCCCGGCCACGGAGATCAACCCGCTCAAGGCCTTTTCACTGGAGAGACCGGCCAGTACCCGAGCGGCCTTCTCGAACCTGGACTCGACAGTGCTGTCCAGATATCCCACCATCGCCGTCACTCCCGCATCTCCCGCTTTCTCGATCCCACGCGCGGCAATCCCGGACAGTATCTCGTCGTCGTCGACGGCGGCCTGCGCAAGCATTTCGACACTCGTGACCGGCCCGGCCTCCGCCAACACCCGAACGGCCCGCCTGCGGCCCGGGGTGTCCAGTTGCGACCACACACCGGAGATCGGCTCCACCGCAGCTTTCCCGATTCCCCGCAGCAATGCGACGGCCTGTTCGCCCTTCACGTCAGAAGACAGATCGGCCGCCAGCCGCGCCAGCCCGCCCGGGGAATCCACCTCGGTCAGCACCACAATCTCACTCAACGCCACCGGTCTGCCAGACGCGGGGTTGAAGCTGGTTTCCATTACCAGGGACATGCAATCGGTGCGCACGGGCTCGGGAAATTCGAACCAGATGGTTTTTTCGCGAGCACCGCGCCGCGTCGGGAACACCAGCCGAAACACCTGGCCTCCGGCCGCCAGGAGAATGGTCGCCGGCCGATCCAGCTTTCCGGTTTTCCCGCCCCCCCGCGCGGGTAAAATGCCAATCCTGGCGATCCCGTATACCGACGCGTTGGCCGCGAAGGTGGCAAACTCTCCGGCGCCGTTCCCGTTTCCGGGAAACCACGCAGTGGCATCGTCCCTGTCAACGAGGGCCGCAGGAGGAGTCAGGAGGATGGGATCGTTCCGATCTCCCGCCATATGGGACACCCCGGTGGGAAGGAGCGTGCGCAACAACGCCACGGTTGTTGATCCCTCCGATCCGACCCGTCCGGTCAGTTCCTTCGCCTCGCTCAAGCCCGGTCGACGAGCGGCTATCGATCGCAACCTGGAGCTGCCTGGGTCGTACACCTCTCTGAAGAGCAGGGGAGGATCGTCGACCGTGCAAAGGCGCACGGACTCAATGGTACGGCCCACGACGATCTCCGGCAGACCGTCACCGGACAGATCGACGAATCGGATGCCCCACCCGATTCGCTCTCCGATGTCGCCCGTTGGAGTGACCGATCCGCTCCAGACCGACTTCAAGCTTCTCTTGCCGCCCTCTCGAACAGCCACCGCCTCGTGCCTGCCTCCCCCTTCCAGCCCCAGCCTGACGTGCACCGCGGTCATGCCACCCGCCATGAGGTGAATCTCCAGATCTCTCGTCAACACCACGGAGTCCGAATCCATTAACCGGATGGAACTCGTCTTCCCGTCCATTTTGAGCACCAGGTTTGCGCCCTCGAACGAGACCGTCGCGCCGTCGGAAAGCTCTGTCTTCTCGTCGGCGTGAGCATCCAACACGCAGATCGACGCCAGGAAGAACACCGCCGCCGTCGCTCGGGTTGTTGATATTATCTCAGGCAATGCTCTCCTCCTGACTTGCGGGCATACCGAACAGGTGAACCAGGCGGGCATCCGAATCGAGGAGATCTTCCGAAGGACCGCACACCTTCACGATCCCATCCTCCAACAGT